>NZ_JAAKZZ010000220.1 GCF_011045075.1 Streptomyces boncukensis | reverse complement strand
GGGTGGGGCCGAGCCACCGGGCGATCGTGGCGGACCAGTGGGGGCTGTCGTACGACGCGCCGCTGCGGCATACGCGGGAGTATCTGGAGGTGCTGCGCCCGCTGCTGCGGGGCGAGGCGGTGGAGCACCGGGGCGAGCGGCTCACGGCGGTGACCGGGCTGGAGATCACGGGCGCCCCGGCGCCCCCGCCGGTGCTGCTGTCCGCGCTGGGCCCGAGGATGCTGCGGCTCGCGGGCGAGCCGGAGCTGGCGGACGGCACGATCGTGACCTGGGCGCGGCCTGGGCTGATCGCGGACTACGTCGTACCGGCGATGGGACCGGCCGGCGGCCGGGTGGCGGCGCTGACGCTGGTCGCGGTGACGGGGGACCCGGACGCGGTACGGGAGGAGGTGGCCCAGGCGTTCGGCGGGGCCGGGAACCACCCCTCGTACCGCGCCGTGCTGGAGCGGGACGGGCTGACGAACGTCGCGGAGACGGCCGCCATCGGATCGGAGCGGGAGGTCGGCGAGGCGGTGCGGCGCTACCGGGAGGCGGGGGTGACGGACCTGATCGTGGCGCCCTGGGGCGGGCCCGCCGGGCGGCGGCGCGTCCTGGACGTCCTGGATGCCCTGGTGCGGGAACAACCGCGCCGGGGGCGGGGTTGCGACCGGTCATGAGAATCGGCATCGCAACCTTTGTCACGGACGAGGGCATCCGCCCGGACACGCTGGCCCGCGCGGCGGAGGAGCGGGGGTTCGACTCGCTGTTCCTCGCGGAGCACTCGCACATCCCGCAGGGCGCGACGGCCACCGACGGGTCCCCGATCCCCCACCGGTTCCACCGCTCGCTCGATCCGTTCCTCGCCCTGACCGCCGCCGCCACGGCCACCGAGAGGCTGCTGCTGGGCACCGGGGTCGCCCTGCTGATCCAGCGCGACGTCATCCACACGGCCAAGGAGGTCGCCACCCTCGACCTGCTCTCCGGCGGGCGGGCGATCCTCGCCGTGGGCGCCGGCTGGAACCGGCCGGAGATGCGCAACCACGGCACCGATCCCCGGACGCGCGGCCGGCTGCTGGACGAGCAGCTGGCGGCCCTGAAGGCGATCTGGACGCGGGAGACGGCCGCGTACGACGGCGACTTCGTCCGCTTCGGCCCGCTGCACATGTGGCCGAAGCCGGTGCAGCGCCCGCACCCGCCGCTCTACATCGGCGGCAACGGAGCGGCGGCGCGGGCCCGGGTCGCCGAGGCCGGCGACGGCTGGTTCCCCACCGAGGTCTCCCCCGCCGAGCTGCGCACGGTCCGCGCGTGGCTGGCCGACCGGGGGCGGGGCGGCGCCGTGCTCAACGCACCCGCCGACCCGTCGCGGCCGGAGGAGCTGAACCGGTACGCGGAGGCGGGGGCCGACCGGGCGACGTTCCAGCTGGAGACCCTCCCGGAGGCCGAGACCCTGCGGAGGCTGGACGAACTCGCCGCGGTGGCCGCCGACTACCTGGCGTGAGCCGTCACGAGCCGTCACCGGGTCGGATACGCGCCGCCGTTGACGTGCAGGACCTGGCCGGTGATGTGGCGGGCCGCGGGCGAGGCCAGGAAGGCGACGGTGCCCGCGACGTCCTCCGGCGCCCCGGCGCGGCCGGTCGCCGTCGCGGCGATGAGCTGGGCGCGCCGCTCGGCGGAGAGCCGGTCGCGGAAGAACTCGGTGTCCGCGATGTAGCCGGGGGCCACCACGTTGGCGGTGATGCCGCGCGGGCCGAGGGTCCGGGCGAGGTCGGCGTTCCAGCTGGACAGGCCCGCCTTGGCCGCGCCGTAGGAGCCCGCGCCCTGGACGGCGGCGATGGAGCCGATGTGCACCACGGCGCCGCCGGGTGCGAGCCGCCCCTCCAGGGCCCTGGTGGTCAGCGCCGCGGTGAGGAGGTTCGCTTCGAGGTTGGCGCGGAAGCCCCGGGCGTACGCGGCGAGCGCCTCGGCGGTGCGGGGGTCTGCCGAGGGGCCCGCTGCGGGGTCCACTGCGGGGTCCGCTTCCGCGTCGAAGTCGGTGTTCCCGCCCGCGTTGTTGACCAGGACGTCCACCGTGTGCGGCAGCGCGTCCAGCAGGGCGAGCAGCGCGCCGGGGTCGGTGTGGTCGCAGACGGCGGCGCGGGCGCCGGTCTCCTCGGCCGCCGCCTCCAGCGGGGCCCGGCGCCGTCCGGTGACGACGACGGCGTCGCCCCGGCCGGTGAAGTGGCGCGCGACGGCGCGGCCGATGCCGGTGGCTCCGCCGGTGACGAGAATGGCGCGTGACATAGAGTGACCTCCGGTCCGTTCCGTTCAGTGCTAAATTCAGGTCTAAATTTAGCACTGAATCTAGCACTGGATTTAGACCTGAACGCAACACTCACCAGGAGGCCCCCGTGGCAAGCGACGACGACGGCGCCGCTCCGGACGCGTATCCGATGGACAGCGCCTCCGGCTACCCCGTCCAGGACATCGCGGACGCGTGGCGGCGGGAGCGGCCCGGCACGCCCGTCTCGTCGATCGGCATCGTCACCCCGCTCTGGCGGCTGGCGAAGCTGCTCGGCGACGACCGCAGGCGGGTGCTCGCACGGGCCGGCGTGGACACGGCCACGCTCGACCTGCTGAGCGTGCTGCGGCGGGCGGGCGAGCCGTACGCGCTGAGCACCCGCGAGCTGAGCCGCCGCTCCCTCGTCACGGCGGGCGCGATCTCGCAGCGGGTGGCCCGAGCGGAGCGGGAGGGGCTGGTGGTGCGACACCCCGGCGAGGGCAGGCCGCGCTCCGTGCTCGTCGAGCTCACCCCGGCGGGCCACGCTCTGGTGGAGGCGACGGTGGACGAGGTGCTGGGGCGCGAGGCGGAGCTGGTGTCCGGGCTCGGCCCCGAGCAGCAGGAGCAGCTCGCCGGGCTGCTGCGCGTGCTGCTCCAGGACGTCCAGCGGCGCCTGGGCGACACCCGGCTCAGCCAGGTCGGGGAGCCGGACTGACGCACCCGCCCCGCCAGGGGCAGCCCGGACCCCGGCCCGGACCAACGGCCCGGACCGACGGCCCGGACCGACGGCTACAGCGCCGAAATCGTCTCGGGTGTGCGCTCCGCACGGGAGAGGGCGCGCAGCACCGACACCTGTCCGTGGCGGCGGATGGCCAGCCGCGAGAGCAGATCCGTCACCAGGAAGGCCGCCGGCTCCGGGAAATCCGGAGTCGGTATGCCGACGCTGACGGCCAGATCATCCGCGTGCACGACGATCTCCAGCAGCCGGGCCAGCAGAAAGTCGTCGAGGGTGAGGTCGCAGTCCGCGTACGACAGGCGCACCACCTGGTCCGCAGGGGCGTCCGCGAGAATCCCCGGGGCCTCCTCCAGGGCCTCGGCGGTGCGCGCCGCGACCGCCTCCGGGCCGTCGGCCGCGGCCGCCTCGCCCAGCTCGCGCCCCATGACGCCGGTCCAGTGCGCGGCGTCCTGGCCGACCCAGGGGGCGCGGGCGAAGAACTCCAGGAGGGTGATCGGGGCACCGGGCGCAACCGGCTCGGCCGCGTCCCGCAGGAGCAGGACCTGCTTGCCCAGGTGCGCGGCCAGCCCGCCCACGCTGAACCCCTCCAGCGCGCTGGGCTCCCGCCAGCCGGTGGCCACGGCCGGTGCGCGCAGCAGGGCGACGGCCGTCCGCGCGGCCGTCAGGAACTCGTCCCGGATGGTCGGATCCGTCCTCATCTCCACTCAGCCCCTTCCGTCCTCTCGGTCCCCTCCATGGTCGTCGGCGCAAGCACGCGGCGCCTGCCCATCACCGGTCGGGGACTGGCAGACGCCGCGCGAATCCGTACGCCGTTGTACGGAAGCCTAGAGGGAGAAGGAGAAGGAGTCGGGCCGGGGCTACACCGCCAGCGAGCGGTCCGTCGGACGGATCGGGGCCGGGAGGGTGCTGGGGACGCCCGTCAGATAGCGGTCCACCGCCTTGGCGACCGAGCGGCCCTCGGCGATGGCCCAGACGATGAGGGACTGGCCACGGCCCGCGTCTCCCGCGACATAGACGCCGTCGACGTTGGTGGCGTAGCTGTCGTCGCGGGCGATGTTGCCCCGCGCGTCCAGCTCCACGCCGAACTGCTCGACCAGGCCGTTCTCGCGGTCGACGCCGGTGAAGCCCATGGCGAGGGTGACCAGTTGCGCCGGGATGCGGCGCTCGGTGCCCGGCCGCTGCGCGATCCTGCCGTCCGTCAGCTCCACCTCGGCCAGGTGCAGCCACTGGACGTTGCCGTCCGCATCGCCCTCGAAGTGGGTGGTGGAGACGGAGTAGACCCGCTCGCCGCCCTCCTCGTGGGCGCTGGTGACCTTGTAGAGCAGGGGGAAGGTGGGCCAGGGCTGGCGGTCCGGGTCCCGCTCCTCGCCGGGGCGCGGCATGATCTCCAGCTGGGTGACGGACGCCGCGCCCTGCCGGTGCGCGGTGCCCACGCAGTCCGCGCCGGTGTCGCCGCCGCCGATCACCACCACATGCTTGCCCTCGGCGGAGATCGGCGGGGTGACGTAGTCGCCCTCCTGCACCTTGTTGGACAGCGGCAGGTACTCCATGGCCTGGTGGATGCCGTTCAGCTCGCGGCCCGGGACGGGCAGGTCGCGCGCCGTCGTCGCGCCCGCCGCGACGACCACCGCGTCGTAGCGCTTGCGCAGCTTCGCCGCGTCGATGTCGCGGCCGATCTCCACGCCGGTGCGGAACTTGGTGCCCTCCGCGCGCATCTGCTCGATACGGCGGTTGATGTGCCGCTTCTCCATCTTGAACTCGGGGATGCCGTAGCGCAGCAGGCCGCCGACGCGGTCCGCGCGCTCGTACACCGCCACCGTGTGGCCCGCGCGGGTCAGCTGCTGGGCGGCCGCCAGCCCGGCCGGGCCCGAGCCGACGACGGCGACGGTCTTGCCGCTGAGCCGCTCGGGCGGCTGCGGGGTGACGCCGCCGGTCTCCCACGCCTTGTCGATGATGGCGACCTCGACGTTCTTGATGGTGACCGGCGGCTGGTTGATGCCGAGCACGCAGGCCGACTCGCAGGGGGCGGGGCAGAGCCGGCCGGTGAACTCGGGGAAGTTGTTCGTGGCGTGCAGCCGCTCGGAGGCCGCCGTCCAGTCGTTGCGGTAGGCGTAGTCGTTCCACTCGGGGATGAGGTTCCCCAGCGGGCAGCCGCTGTGGCAGAACGGGATGCCGCAGTCCATGCAGCGGCCCGCCTGCTTGCTGACGATGGGCAGCAGCGAGCCGGGAACGTAGACCTCGTTCCAGTCCCGGACGCGCTCGGGGACGGGGCGGGTCGGTGCGACCTCGCGGTCGGTGGTCAGGAAGCCCTTGGGGTCAGCCATGGGTCGCCGCCTCCATCATCTTCTCGTGGGTCTCGGACTCGGTCAGTCCGGCCCGCTCGGCGGCGTCCTTGGCGGCGAGCACGGCCTTGTACGTCGGCGGGAGGACCTTGCTGAAGCGCGCGGCGGCCGCGTCCCAGTCGGCGAGCAGCCCCGCGGCCACCGTGGAGCCGGTCTCCTCGCGGTGGCGGCGCACCGCGTCGTGCAGCCGCTCCGCGTCGGCGGGGGTCAGCTCCTCCACGGCGCCGCGCAGGCCCGCGTTGACCCGCGCCAGGTCCAGGTCGAGCACATAGGCCGTGCCGCCGGACATGCCCGCGCCGAAGTTGCGCCCGGTGGCGCCCAGCACCACGGCGGTGCCGCCCGTCATGTACTCGCAGCCGTGGTCGCCCACGCCCTCGGAGACGACCAGGGCGCCGGAGTTGCGGACGCAGAACCGCTCCCCCACGCTGCCCCGCAGGAAGATCTCGCCGCCGGTCGCGCCGTATCCGAGGGTGTTGCCCGCGATGGTGGAGTACGCGGCGAGGTGGTCGGCGGCCCGGTCCGGGCGGACGACGAGCCGCCCGCCGGAGAGGCCCTTGCCGACGTAGTCGTTCGCGTCGCCCTCCAGGCGGAGGGTGACGCCGCGCGGCACGAACGCGCCGAACGACTGGCCCGCGGAGCCGGTGAAGGTGATGTCGACGGTGTCGTCCGGCAGCCCGGCGCCGCCGAACCGCTTGGTCACCTCGTGCCCGAGCATGGTGCCCACGGTGCGGTTGGTGTTGCGGATCGCGACCTGGGCGCGTACCGGCTGCGCCGCCTCGGCGCTCCCGGCGTGCAGCGCGTCGGCGGCGAGCCTGATCAGCTCGTTGTCGAGCGCCTTCTCCAGGCCGTGGTCCTGCGCCGCGGCCTGGTGGCGTACGGCGCCGTGGGGCAGCTCGGGGACGTGCAGCAGCGGGGCGAGGTCGAAGCCCCGCGCCTTCCAGTGGTCCACGGCCCGCGAGGTGTCGAGCAGCTCGGCGTGCCCGACGGCCTCGTCCAGGGTGCGGAAGCCCAGCTCGGCCAGCAGCTCACGGACCTCCTCGGCGATGAACTCGAAGAAGTTCACGACGTGGTCGGCCTTGCCGCTGTAGCGCTCGCGGAGCACCGGGTTCTGGGTGGCGATGCCGACCGGGCAGGTGTCCAGATGGCACACCCGCATCATCACGCAGCCGGAGACGACCAGCGGCGCGGTGGCGAAGCCGAACTCCTCGGCGCCCAGCAGCGCGGCGATCACCACGTCCCGGCCGGTCTTGAGCTGGCCGTCGGTCTGCACGACGATCCGGTCCCGCAACCCGTTGAGCAGCAGGGTCTGCTGGGTCTCGGCCAGGCCCAGCTCCCAGGGGCCGCCCGCGTGCTTGAGCGAGGTGAGCGGGGAAGCGCCGGTGCCGCCGTCGTGGCCGGAGATCAGCACCACGTCCGCGTGCGCCTTGGAGACGCCCGCGGCGACCGTGCCGACGCCGACCTCGGAGACCAGCTTGACGTGGATCCGCGCCGCCGGGTTGGCGTTCTTCAGATCGTGGATGAGCTGGGCGAGGTCCTCGATCGAGTAGATGTCGTGGTGCGGGGGCGGCGAGATGAGGCCGACACCCGGCGTGGAGTGCCGGGTCCTCGCCACCCAGGGGTAGACCTTGTGGCCGGGCAGCTGGCCGCCCTCGCCGGGCTTGGCGCCCTGGGCCATCTTGATCTGGATGTCGTCGGAGTTGACGAGGTACTCGGAGGTGACGCCGAAGCGGCCGGAGGCGACCTGCTTGATGCTGGAGCGCCGCTCCGGGTCGTACAGCCGGTCCGGGTCCTCGCCGCCCTCGCCGGTGTTGGACTTGCCGCCGAGCCGGTTCATCGCGACGGCCAGGGTCTCGTGCGCCTCGCGGGAGATGGAGCCGTAGGACATCGCGCCGGTGGAGAACCGCTTGACGATCTCGCTGACGGGCTCGACCTCCTCGACCGGGATCGCGGCGCGGTCGCTCGTGAGGCCGAACAGCCCGCGCAGCGTCATCAGCCGCTCCGCCTGCTCGTCCACCCGCCGGGTGTACTCCTTGAAGATGTCGTAGCGGCGCTGCCGGGTGGAGTGCTGGAGCCGGAAGACGGTGTCCGGGTCGAACAGGTGCGGCTCGCCCTCGCGGCGCCACTGGTACTCGCCGCCGATGTCCAGCGCGCGGTGCGCCGAGGCGATCCCGGAGGCCGGGTACGCCTTGGCGTGCCGGGCCGCGACCTCCTTGGCGACGACGTCGAGCCCGGCGCCGCCGATCTTCGTGGTGGTGCCGTGGAAGTAGGTGTCCACGAACGACTCGTCCAGCCCGACAGCCTCGAAGACCTGCGCGCCGCGGTAGGAGGCGACGGTGGAGATGCCCATCTTGGACATCACCTTCAGCACGCCCTTGCCCAGCGCGTGGATGAGGTTCCTGATGGCCTGCTCGGGGGCGAGCTCGCCCGCGGCCGGCAGGAAGGTCCCGGCGCGCACCAGGTCCTCGACGGACTCCATCGCCAGATACGGGTTGACGGCGGCGGCGCCGTACCCGATCAGCAGCGCCACATGGTGCACCTCGCGCACATCGCCCGCCTCCACCAGCAGGCCCACCTGGGTGCGCTGCTTGGTGCGGATGAGGTGGTGGTGGACGGCCGAGGTCAGCAGCAGGGAGGGGATCGGGGCGTGCTCGGCGTCCGAGTGCCGGTCGGAGAGCACGACCAGCCGGGCGCCGGACTCGATCGCCGCGTCGGCCTCGGCGCAGATCTCCCTGATCCGCGCCGCGAGGCCGTCCCCTCCGGCGGCGACCCGGTAGAGCCCGGAGAGGGTCGCGGTGCGGAAGCCCGGCAGATCCCCGTCGGCGTTGATGTGGATGAGCTTGGCCAGCTCGTCGTTGTCGATGACCGGGAACGGCAGGGTGACGCTGCGGCAGGAGGCGGCCGCCGGCTCCAGCAGATTGCCCTGCGGGCCCAGCGAGGAGCGCAGCGAGGTGACCAGCTCCTCCCGGATGGCGTCCAGCGGCGGGTTGGTGACCTGCGCGAACAGCTGGGTGAAGTAGTCGAAGATCAGGCGGGGCCGCTCGGAGAGCGCGGCGATCGGCGCGTCCGTGCCCATGGACCCGATCGGCTCGGCGCCGGTGCGGGCCATCGGCGCGAGCAGCACCCGCAGCTCCTCCTCGGTGTAGCCGAAGGTCTGCTGGCGGCGGGTGACCGAGGCGTGGGTGTGCACGATGTGCTCGCGCTCGGGCAGATCCCCCAGCTCGACGATCCCGCCTTCCAGCCACTCCTGGTACGGGTGCTCGGCGGCGAGCCCGGCCTTGATCTCGTCGTCCTCGATGATCCGGCCCTCGGCAGTGTCCACGAGGAACATCCGGCCCGGCTGCAGCCGCCCCTTGCGCACCACCCGGCCCGGGTCGATGTCCAGGACGCCGACCTCGGAGGCGAGGACGACCAGCCCGTCGTCGGTGACCCAGTAGCGGCCGGGGCGCAGGCCGTTGCGGTCGAGCACGGCGCCGACCTGGGTGCCGTCGGTGAAGGTGACGCAGGCGGGGCCGTCCCAGGGCTCCATCATCGTGGCGTGGAACTGGTAGAAGGCGCGGCGCGCGGGGTCCATGGAGTCCCGCGCGCCGTCGCTCTCCCACGCCTCGGGCACCATCATCAGCACCGCGTGCGGCAGCGAGCGCCCGCCGAGGTGCAGCAGCTCCAGCACCTCGTCGAAGGTGGCGGAGTCGGAGGCGCCGGGGGTGCAGACCGGGAAGATCTTCTCGAACGCCGGGTCGAGCTGGGACTCGCGGGCCCGCATCCAGTTGCGGTTGCCCTGCACGGTGTTGATCTCGCCGTTGTGCGCGACGAACCGGTACGGGTGCGCCAGCGGCCAGCTCGGGAAGGTGTTGGTGGAGAACCGCGAGTGCACCAGCGCGACGGCGGTGGCCAGCCGGCGGTCGGACAGGTCCGGGAAGAAGGGCTCCAGCTGGCCGGTGGTGAGCATGCCCTTGTAGACGAGAGTGCGGGCGGAGAGGGAGGGGAAGTAGACCCCGGCCTCCCGCTCGGCGCGCTTGCGGAGCACGAAGGCCGGCCGGTCCAGGGCGAGCCCCTGCCGCCCGCCCGCGCGGTCCGCGACGAACAGCTGCCGGAAGTCGGGCATGGTCTCCCGCGCCCCGGAGCCCAGCAGGTCGGGCGCGACGGGCACGGTCCGCCAGCCGAGGACGTCCAGCCCCTCCTCGGCGGCCAGCGTCTCGATCCGTGAGACGGCAGCGGCGGACTCGGCGGCGTCGACGGGGAGGAAGGCGGTGCCGACGGCGTACGCACCGGCGGCGGGCAGCGCGAAGTCCACGCTCTCCCGCAGGAACCCGTCCGGCACCTGGAGCAGGATTCCCGCGCCGTCCCCGGTGTCCGGGTCGGAGCCGGTGGCCCCCCGGTGCTCCAGGTTGCGCAGCACGGTCAGCGCCCGTTCGACCAGCTCATGGCTGGCCTCACCGGTGAGGGTGGCCACGAATCCGACCCCGCAGGCGTCGTGCTCGTACCGGGGGTCGTAAAGGCCCTGCTTGACCTGCTGGGCAGGGGACGTCGACACAGCGCGCATCGGCTCTCCCGTCGTCTCGTGGCAAAAGTGCGTACCGAGGGACGACGCTGGCCCTCATGCGGTCAAAGATTTTCGCGCAGGTTACATGACAGTCGACTTCTCGAAAAGTGGATTCCCTCGCCCAGCATATGGACAGGGGTGCGTGACGGCACACCAAGAAGCCGGACCACGGTCAGGTCCTGCGAGGGGGAGCGGGCGGGGGATCGCCCCGCGGTGAGCGGTACCGGGGTGGCAGAGAACGGCTCGGAGGGCACGGGCCTCATTGCCCGCGGCCCAATCCGGGCCGTCCTTGCTTCTGCCCAGCGCTGAAGATCGTGAAACCGCTGGGTAACACGCGGATCATGCCCGCAGTGGCCGATTCTCGCCGTGACCCAGGTCACAGCCTCTTCTCCGGTCGGCCCGCCGGTCCGACCCCTTGACACGCCGCCGCCCCGACCGCACCATCTGTAAACGTTTACAGTGCTGTAAACCTTTACAGCACGTCCGTGCACACGGCAGCAAGGGAGCTGCACGATGCCAGACGGCGGAGGACCACCGACCATCGTGTCGATCGCGGAGCGGGCCGGCGTCTCGATCGCCTCGGTCTCCCGCGTGCTCAACGGCGTGGGGGCCCGCCCCGACACCGTCCGCAGGGTGGAACGCGCGGCGGCCGAGCTCGGCTATGTGCCCAACGCCGTCGCCCAGTCCCTCAAGGGCGGCCGGACCAAGCAGCTCACCTTCGCCATGCAGGACATCGGCAACCCGGTGTACGTCGCCATGGTCCGCGAGATCCAGGCCGTCACCCGGGGGGCCGGATACCGGCTGCTGCTGCACTCCACCGACGCCGTCATCGAGGACGAGATCGCCGTCGTCCGCAGCCTCGGCGACCGTACGAGCGACGGGCTGATCCTCTGCCCCATCCGCATCACACCCGAGCACACCGAGGTGCTGGGCCAGGCGGCGGGCCCGGTGGTCGTCATCGGCTCGCTGCCGTCCGAGGTCCAGGTGGACGCCGTGCAGGCCGACTCCGTCGCGGGCGCCCGGCTGGCCGTCGAGCACCTGGTGCGCACCGGGCGGCGGCGGATCGCGCTCGTCAACGGCCCCCTGGACACCGTTCCGGGCCACAACCGCCGGCAGGGCTTCCTCAAGGCGCTGGCCGACCTGGGGCTGCCGCACCACCCGGAGGCCGAGCGCGCGACCGCGTTCGGGCTGGCGGCCGGGCGCGCGGCGGCACACCAGCTGCTCGACGCCGTTCCGGAGCTCGACGCGTTCTTCTGCGCCAACGACCAGCTCGCGCTGGGCGCCAGCCAGGCCGTCCACGAGCGCGGGCTGCGCATCCCCGGGGACATCGCCGTCGCCGGTATGGACGACAGCGATCTCGCACAGGCCGCCTGGCCCCCGCTGACCAGCGTGGACCTCGGCTCCGTCGAGCGCGGCCGGCTGGCCGCGCGGATGCTGCTCGAACGCCTGGGCGGCACCGGGCTGGACGCCGTCGCGGCCCGCCGGACGACCGCGCTGCCCCGGCTCGTGGTCCGCGGCTCCACCGACCCCGACGCTCCCCCGCCGCGCGCCCGGCCGGGTCCGGCCGCGCCGACGGATCCGGGCGGACCGGCGGGTCCGGGCGGACCGACGGATCCGGGCGGACCGACGGATCCGGGCGGACCGGCGGATCCGGGCGGACCGACGGGTCCGGGTGCGTCGGCGGGTCCGGGCGCGCCGGCGGATCCGGGTGCGCCGGCGGATCCGGGTGCGCCGGCGGATCCGGGGGCGCCGACAGCGCCGGGCGCTGCGCCGGGGTCCGTGTGAGCGCCGCGGCCACGGCCGCCGGGAGCAGCCGGGGCGTGCCGCCGCCCCGC
>NZ_JAAKZZ010000021.1 GCF_011045075.1 Streptomyces boncukensis | reverse complement strand
GCCCGGCACGCCGGTGGACGTGCCGGCCGCGTTCGACGCGATGGTCGCGGCCGATCCCCGGCGCACCGCCCTGGTGTGCGGTACCGAACGGCTGTCCGCGGCGGACCTGGCGGGCCGGGTGCACCGGCTGGCCCGTGCCCTGCGGGGCCGCGGGATCGGGCCCGACGACATCGTGGCCCTGGCGCTCCCGCGCTCGGCCGACTCGGTGGTCGCCCTGCTCGCGGTGCTGGACGCGGGCGCCGCGTTCCTGCCGCTGGACACCGCACACCCGCCCGAGCGGCTGCGCGAGTTGATCGCCGACACCCGCCCCGCGCTGGTGCTGACCGCCGGCGCGGTCGACGGGCTGCCGTGGGACACCCTGCTCGACGAGGCCGCCGGGCTGTCCGGCGCCCCGCTGCGGGCCGGCGAACTGGCCGGGCCCCGGCACCCCGAGCACCTCGCCTACGTGATCCACACCTCCGGGTCGACCGGACGCCCCAAGGGCGTGCTCGGCCGGGTCGGCGGCCTGGCCGCGCTGCTGCACCACCAGCGGTCGACGATCGTCCCGGAGGCCGAGCGGGCCGCGGGCGGACGGCTGCGCGCCGCCCACACCTACTCGTTCGCCTTCGACTCCGCCTTCGAGCACCTGGTGTGGCTGCTGTGCGGGCACGAACTGCACGTCTACGACGCCGAGACCACCCGCGACGCCGAAGCGCTGCTCGCCGCCTGCGCCCGCGACGGCATCGACATCGTGGACACCACCCCGTCGATGGCCGCGCCGCTGGTCGACGCCGGTCTGCTGGACCTGCGGCCGGCGCTCCTGGTCCTCGGCGGAGAGGCGACGCCGCCCGCTCTGTGGCGGCGGGTCGCCGGGTCGGGGGTCGCCGCGCGCAACGTGTACGGCCCGACCGAGGCGTCCGTGGACAGCACCACCGCGCGCATCACCGGCGACGAGCCGACGATCGGCCACCCGTTCGCGGGCACCCGGTGCTATGTGCTGGACAGCGCGCTGCAGCCGGTTCCGCACGGCACGGCGGGCGAACTGTACCTGGCCGGGCCGCACCTGGCCCGCGGCTACCTCGGCAGACCCGCGGCGACCGCCGAGCGGTTCGTCGCCGACCCGTTCGGCGCGCCGGGCGAGCGGATGTACCGCACGGGCGACCTGGCCCGGTGGGTGCCCGGACGCGGCCTGGCGTACCTGGGCCGCGGCGACGGGCAGCTCAAGATCCGCGGGCACCGGGTGGAGACCGGCGAGGTCGAGGCCGCGCTCGGCGCGGTGCCCGGCGTCACCGCCGCGGCCGCCGCGGTCCGGTCGTCCCGGCTGGTCGGCTATGTCGTGTCCGCCACGGCCGACGGCGACGCGGTGCGCGGCCACCTGGCCGAGCGGCTTCCCGACCACCTGGTGCCCGCGGCGGTGGTGGTGCTGGACGCGCTGCCGGTGACGCCCAACGGCAAGCTGGACCGCGCCGCCCTGCCCGCGCCCGCGGGGCCCGGCGGCGGCCGGGAGCCGGGCACCGAGCGGGAGCGGCTGCTGTGCGCGGCCCTCGCCGAGGTGTTCGAGGTCGAACGGGTCAGTGTGGACGACGACTTCTTCGCCCTCGGCGGGGACAGCATCTCCGCGATCACCGTCAGCAGCAGGCTGCGGGCGAAGGGGGTCGAGCTGCGCCCGCGGGACCTGCTGGCGCGCCGCAGCTTCGCCGCGCTGGCCGCCTCCTCCGGGACGGTGGAGCACGCCGCCGAGCCGGTGGACGAGCCGACGGGCCCGGTGCCCGCGCCGCCGATCGTGCGCGGTCTGCTCGACCCGCACCCGGACGGGGACGCCGTCGCCGGATACGCGCAGTGGACCGCCCTGCGTGTCCCCGACCTCTCCCACGCCGACCTGGCCGCGGGCGTGCAGGCCGTCCTCGACCACCACGACGCGCTGCGGCTGCGGGCGGGCGACGGCCTGGACGTACTGCCGCGAGGCGCCGTACGGGCCGTCGTCGGCGAGGTCCAGGGCGGGGGCCCCGGCGAGGTCCAGGGCGGGGGCCAGGGTGACGAGGTGACCGGGCTGGCCCACCGGCTGGCGGGAGAGCTCGACCCGCGCTCGGGCGACCTGCTGCGGGTGGCCCTGGTCCGTACCGCCGACGGCACACCGGACCGGCTGGTCGTCGTCGTGCACCACCTCGCCATGGACGGCGTGTCCTGGCGCGTGCTGCTGCCCGACCTGCACACGGCCTGCACGGGCGGCGCCCTCGACCCCGTCGGCACATCGTGGCGGCGGCACGCGACGCTCCTGGCCGAGCAGGGCGAGTCCGGCGCGCGGCGGTCCGAGCTCGACCACTGGCGCGCCGCCCTCGGCTCCGCGTCCCGGCTGGGCGCCAGGCCGCTGGACCAGGAGCGGGACACGGTGTCCACCGCCCACCGGTCGGTCACGGTGGCCTCGCCCGAGGTCACCGAGGCGCTGCTGACCACCCTGCCCGCGGCGTACCGCGCCGGCGTCGACGAGGTGCTGCTGGCCGCGCTCGTCCTCGCGCTGCGGGACCGGGCCGCCTCCGGCGACGCGGTGACCGTCACGATGGAGGGGCACGGCCGCGAGCACCTCGACCTGTCCCGCACGGTGGGCTGGTTCACCAGCGAGTACCCGGTCCGCGTCCCGTCGGCGGGCGGGGTGGACCAGGTGCTGCGCGCCGCCAAGGAGGCCAAGCGCGGCGTCCCCGGCGGCGGCGTCGGCTACGGCGTCCTGCGCTGCCTCGACCCGCAGGCCGCCGCCGAACTGGCGGCCACCCCGCCACCGGACGTGCTGCTCAACTACCTGGGCCGGTTCGCCCCGCCGGCCGGTACCGGGTGGAGCCTTCCGGAGCGGGACGCCTTCTCGGTGATCGAGCCCGGCGCCAAGGCCCTGGAGCAGGTACTGGCCCTCAACTGCTTCGTCCACGAGGAGGGCGCGCCCCGGCTCGCCGTCGAGTGGACGGCCGCGACCGGGGTCCTGGGCGCCGACACCGTGGCTGCTCTGCAGGCGGCCTGGGCCGCGGCGCTGGACGCGCTGGCCGAGCACGCGCTGCGCACCCCCGGCGGCCTCACCCCGTCGGACCTGCCGCTGGTCGACCTCGACCAGTCCGCCATCGCGGCGCTCGAACGCACCGGCGGCGCCGGTCGCGTGGAGGACGTGCTGCCCGCCACGCCGCTCCAGCTCGGGCTGTCCTTCCACACCCTGGTCCGCGACGACCGCGACGCCGACGTGTACGTCGTCCAGGCGGTGACGACCCTGGTCGGCGAGCTGGAGCCGGACCGGATGGCCGAGGCCGCGCGGGAACTGCTGCGCCGCCACCCCGGTCTGCGGATGTACCTGGGCACGGCCGGGGACGACGTCGTACAGGTGATCCCCGCCGACATCACCCTGGAGTGGCGGCAGGACGACCGGTTCGCCGTGGCCGCCCGCGCCGACCTGGAGCGGCCCATCGACCCGGCCCGGCCGCCGCTGATCCGCTTCCTGCTGTCCCGGGTCGGCCCCGCCGAGCACAAGCTGGTGATCACGAACCACCACGCCCTGCTCGACGGCTGGTCGATGCCGCTGGTCGGCCGCACGCTGCTGGCCCTCTACGCCGAGCTGGGCGGCGGCCCCGCCGCCCCCGCGGCGCCGCCGCTCCCGGAGTACTTCCGGTGGCTGGCGGGCCGGGACCGGGAGGCGTCACTGGCCGCGTGGCGGGACGCGCTGGCCGGCGTCGACGACGCGACGCGGCTGGCGCCCGCGAGCAGCGGGACGGGAGTCGAGCGGCCCGGCCGCCTGACCATCGGGCTGGGCCGGGAGTTCAGCGACCGGCTGCGCACCTTCGCCCGCGAGCAGCGCGTCACCCTCACCACGGTGCTCCAGACGGCGTGGGGCCTGCTGCTGGGCAGGCTCACCGGGCGCCGCGACGTCGTGTTCGGCTGCCCGGTGTCCGGGCGGCCCGCCGAGGTCGACGGCGTGGAGTCGATGATCGGCCAGCTCGGCACCACGATCCCCGTGCGCGTGCGGCACGGCCAGGACCAGACCGCGCAGGAGGTGATGGCGCAGGTCCACGCCGAGAGCGTCGCGCTGGCCGAGCACCACCACGTCGGCCTGCCCGGCATCCAGCGGGAGGTCGGCGTCGGCGAGCTGTTCGACACGATGCTGGTGATGGAGAACTTCCCGCTGTCCAGCCGGAAGCGCACCCGCCTCGCACCCGGCCTCGACCTGGCCGCAGTGGACATCACCGACGCCACGCACTACCCGCTGACCGTCATCGTGATCCCCGACGACGAGATCACCCTCGGCCTCGGCTACCAGCCGCGCGCCTTCACCGAGGCGGCCGTGCGCGCCTTCAGCCGCTGGCTGCACCGCCTCCTGCGGGAGCTCGTCGACGACCCGGCGCGGCCCGCGCTCTCCCTGCCGCTGCTCGGCCCCGACGAGCGGGAGCGGATGCTGCACACCGGCACCGGCGCCGTCCCCGCCGAGGTCCGCGGCCACTGGCTGGACGAGTTCGCCGCCTGGGTGCGCCGCAAGCCGGACGCCGAGGCCCTGGTCTGCCGCGACCGCAGCCTCAGCTACGCCGACCTGGACCGGCAGGCCAACCGGCTCGCCCAGGCGCTGATCGCGCGCGGGGTACGGCCCCAGGACCCCGTCGCGGTGCTGCTCGGACGCGACATCGAGATGACCGTGGCGCTGTTCGGCGTGGTCAAGGCGGGCGCGGTGTACGTCCCGCTGGACGAGAGCTACCCGCGGGAGCGCCTCGCCTTCATGCTCGACGACATCGCCCCGGCCGCCGCCGTGACGACCGGCGCCGAACTGCCCGCCGAGCGCGGGATCCCGGTGCTGCGGCTCGACGACCCGGCCACGCTCGCCTCCGCGCCGGACACCGACCCGGCGCAGGCCCGCGCCGGGCTCACCGAGGACGCGCTCGCCTACGTCATCTACACCTCCGGCACCACCGGACGGCCCAAGGGCGTCGGCGTGACCCACCGCGGCGTGCCCGATCTGATCGCGCTGCAGGAGGAGGTCGTCGGGGTCACCGAGCACGACCGCTATCTGCACTTCGCGTCGACCAGCTTCGACGTCGCCTTCTGGCAGACCATGGTGCCGCTGCTGTCCGGCGGCACCTCCGTGATCGCGCCCGAGGAGGTGCGCGTCCCCGGCGACGAACTCCTCGACTACATCGCCGAGCACCGGGTGACCGGAGTGAACCTGCTGCCGTCGTTCCTGGCCGCGATGCCCGACGACCGCACCGTCCCACCCGATGTGTTCTTCGTCGTCGGCGCCGAGCGGCTCGACCCCGAGCTGGCGCGGCGCTGGGGAGCGGGCCGCAGAGCGCTGTTCAACGCCTACGGGCCCACCGAGGTCACGATCAACTCCGTGACCTGGCAGTACAGTCCGGACGACCGCGGGCCGCTGCCGATCGGCCGCCCCGACCCGAGCGTCCGTGCCTACGTCCTCGACGGCGGGCTCCAGCCGGCCGGCACCGGCATGACGGGCGAGCTGTACCTCGGCGGGCCGAGCCTGGCCCGGGGCTACCTCGGCCGCCCCGGCCTGACCGCCGAGCGGTTCGTCGCCGACCCGTTCGGCCCCCCGGGCGAGCGGATGTACCGCACGGGCGACCTGGTGCGGTGGCGGCCGGACGGGCAGCTGGTGTTCCTCGGCCGCGCCGACCACCAGGTCAAGGTCCGCGGCTTCCGGGTCGAGCTGGGCGAGATCGAATCCACCCTGACCCGCCATCCCGACGTGCGCGCCTGCGCGGTGATCGTGCGCGACGGCGGGCTCGTCGGCTACGTCATCCCGTCCGACGGCGCCGCCCCGGACACCGCGCTGCTGCGCGCGTATCTGGCCGCGGAGCTGCCCGACCACATGGTGCCCACCGCGCTCGTGCCCCTCGACCGGCTGCCGCTGAGCCCCAGCGGCAAGCTCGACCCGGCCGCGCTGCCGGCGCCCGAGACCGCTGCCGCCGCGCGGCGCGCACCGGCCACCCCGGCCGAAGCGGTACTGCTCGATGTGCTCCGGGACATCCTGGGCACCGACGGCATCGGCCCCGACGACGACTTCTTCGCCGTCGGCGGGGACAGCATCGTCTCCCTGCAGGTCGTCTCGCGGGCCCGGCGCCACGGGCTCGGCCTGAGCGCGCGGGACGTCTTCGAGGGGGAGACCGTCGCCGGGATCGCGGCGCGGGCCCGCGCCCTCGACGGCGGCGAGGCACCCGCGGTCGGGGACGCGCCGCTCACCCCGGTCATGCGGGACCTGCTGCGCCGCGCGGGGAGCGCGGCGGACGGATTCTGCCAGTGGGTGGAGCTCTGCGTCCCGCCGGGCGGCGACGAGGCGACCTGGCGGGACGTCTGCGACGCCGTCCTGGCCCGGCACGACGTGCTGCGCGCCCACCTGGCGGACGACGTGCTGCGCATCCCGCCGGCCGGCGCCGTGACCGGGGCCGAGGTGCTGACCCGCGTCCGGGCGGCGGCCGGCGACCTGCGCTCCCCGGTCGACTCCTGGATCGCCGCCGCCCGCGCGTCGATGGACCCGCGCACCGGCCCGCTGCTGCGCGCGGCGTGGGTGGACGCCGGCCCGGCCCGGCCGGGACGGCTCGTCCTGCTCGCCCACCACCTGGTCGTCGACGGCGTCTCCTGGCGCGTCCTGCTGGACGACGTGCAGCACGCCTACGCCGGCGGGTCGCTGTCCCGGCACGGCCAGTCGTTCCTCGGCTGGGCGCGTTCCCTGCGCGACGCCGACCGGCGGGCCGAACTCCCGCACTGGCGGCGGACGACCGGCACGCCGGCCCCGGCGCTCGCCCGCCCGCTCGACCCCGCCCGGGACACCGTGGCCACCGCGGCGCACCACGAGATCCGGCTCGGCACCGACGCGACCCGGTCCCTGATCACGGCCCTGCCCGCCGCCTACGACACCACCCCGGACGCCGTGCTGCTCACGGCACTCGTCCAGGCGGTACGGGCCTGGCGCGGGACGCCGGAGCTGCTGGTCGCGCTGGAGAGCCACGGCCGCCCGCCCCAGGTCGACCTGGACCAGACGGTCGGCTGGTGCACCGCCGTCCACCCCGTACGGCTGGACGCGGACGACGATGTGAAGGCGGTCCGGCAGCGGCTGCGCGCCCAGGGCGACGGCCTCGGCTACGGCATCCTCACCACGGCGGGCCTCCTGGACCCCGTGGAACCGGAGGTCGCCTGGAACTACCTCGGCCGGTTTCCCGGCACCCCGGCTGAGGAGACGCCGTGGCAGGCGCCCCCGGACGCCGACCCGCTGGGCTCCGGCGGCCCCGAGTCGCTGCCCCTGCCGCACAGCCTGATGATCAACGCCCTGGTGCGCGACGACGCGCTGGGCCTCCGGATCACCTGGCCGTCCGCGCTGTTCACCGCCGGCGAGATCGAGGACCTGGCCGGGCACCTGCGGTCCGCGCTGCTGCACATCGCCGCCGCGCCCGAGGCCGGGGCGCTGGACTCCGGCCGCCCGGTCGCCGAGGTGCAGCCGCTCACCCCGCTGCAGGAGGTGATGCTGCGGCACTCGCGTACCGAGCGGCCCGACCCGTACACCGTGCAGTCGGCGTTCTCCCTCGCCGGTCCGCTGGACGTCGAGGCGCTGCACGCCGCAGGCGCCGACCTGCTGGCCCGCCATCCGAATCTGGGCGCCACCTTCCCCGCGGGGCCGGCGGTGATCCCCGAGTCGCCCCGGCCGGACTGCCGTCTGTCCGAGGGGCCCGCCGAGGACGTCCTGGCGGCCGACCTGGCCGAGCCGTTCGACCTCGCCGAGGGCCCGCTGCTGCGCCTGACCGTGATCCGCCACGGCCCCGAGCGCGCCGACCTGGTCCTGACCAGCCACCACGTGCTCTCCGACGGCTGGTCCGCTCCGCGCATCCTCACCGAGCTGTTCGCCCTGTACACCGCGCGGGTCCGCGGCGCGGAGCCGGACCTGCCCGCCCCCGTGCCCTTCACCGACTACCTGCGCTGGCGCGCCGGCCACGAGCCCGACCTCGCCGCCTGGACCGCCGAGCTGGACGACCTGCCCGAGGGCGACTACCTGGGCGGCGGCGACCCCGGTCCGGCATGGCAGGAACCCGAAGTCATCGCGTTCGACGCGGCGCTGGTCGCCGAGCTCACCGACCTCGCCGCGCGGCGCGGCCTGACCCGGAACACGCTGGTCCAGGGCGCCTGGGCGGTGCTGCTGGCGCGGCGCTCCGGCCGCGCGGACGTCTGCTTCGGCGCCATGGTCGCCTGCCGTCCCCCGGAGCTGGACGGGGTCGAGGAGATCATCGGGCTGCTGGCCAACACCGTGCCCGTACGGGCACGGCTCGCGGGCACGCTCGCCGACACGCTCGCCGAGCTGCAGGCCCGGCAGCGGGCCCTGGTCGAGCACCACCATGCCGCCCTGCCCGACCTGGAGCGGCTGACCGGGCGGCGCGCGCTCTTCGACAGCCTCGTGGTGTTCGAGAACTACCCGGTCGACCCGGACCGCCTCCGCGAGCCCGCCCCCGGCCTCACGGTCGTCGGAACCCGCTTCCGCGAGGCCACCCACCACCCGGTGACCCTGACGGTCATGCCGGACGGCGACGGCTGGACCGGTGTGCTCGCCCACCGGGCCGGGGTGGACACGGACGGGCTCGCCGAGGAACTGCTCGACCTGCTCCGCACGCTGGGCAGCCACCTCGACGCCGACGTGCGCGACCTCCTGGAGCGCGGATGAGCCCGGACACCGCGCCGTCGGCCGCGCGGGTCGACCCGAAGCTGCTCCGGATCGCGTTCATCCTGGTGCTCGGCACCTTCATGGCCACGGTGGACGCCACGATCGTCAGCGTCGGTATCGACACCCTGGCCGGTGAGTTCGGTGCCTCCGTCGCCGAGATCCAGTGGGTGTCCACCGCGTATCTGCTGGCCGTCGTCGCCGCCGTGCCCGCGTCCGGCTGGCTGGCCGACCGGTTCGGCGGGCGGCGGACGTGGCTCGCCGCCGTGGGAGTGTTCCTCCTCGGCTCGGCGCTGTGCGCGCTGGCCTGGTCCGCGACCAGCCTGATCGTGTTCCGGGTGGTCCAGGGCCTCGGCGGCGGGCTGCTGCCGGCGACCGGGCAGGCGCTGCTCGCCCGGATCGCGGGGCCCGACCGCACCGGACGGGTGATCAGCATCGTCGCGGTCGTCCCGCTGCTGTCGCCGGTGCTCGGCCCCCTGGTCGGCGGCGCCATCCTCGGTACGGCGTCCTGGCCGTGGCTGTTCCTGGTCAACCTGCCGATCGGGCTGGTCGCGATGCTGCTCGCGCGCCGCCATGTGCCCGCGGTCCCGCCGTCGGAGCGGCGGACGGCGTTCGACCTGCGGGGGGCCGCGCTGCTCTCCCCCGGCCTGGCCGTGCTGGTGTTCGGGCTGACCGAGGTCAGCCACGGCCGCACCCTCCCGGCCGCGGCCGGCGTCTCGGCGGGCCTGGCGATGCTGGCCGGGTTCGCCGTGCACGGACTGCGGACCCGCCGCACTCCGCTGGTCGATCCCCGGCTGTTCGCCCAGCCGCCCTTCGGCGCCGCCGCGCTCGCCCTGCTCGTCCTGGGCGCGTCCGTTTTCGGGACGATGTTCCTGCTGCCGCTGTACTTCCAGACGGGCCGCGGCCTCTCGGCAGGGGAGGCCGGACTGCTGCTCGCCCCCCAGGGGCTGGGCGCCGCGGCCGGGTCGGTGCTGGTCAACCGCACCATCGACAAGGTCGCGCCCCGGGCCCTGGTGGTCACCGGCATCGTGCTGATCCTCGTGGGTACGGTTCCGTTCACCCAGCTCGGCCACCGGCCCACGGACGCGCTGATCGCCTCGGCGCTCGTGGTCCGCGGCGTCGGGATGGCGATGGTCAGCGCACCCGTGATGAACATCGTCTACAGCCGCATCGAGCCCGCGCATCTGCCCCGCGCGGCCGGGGCGCTCAACCTGCTCAACACCGTCGGCGGCTCGATCGGCACGGCGGCTCTCGCCGTGGTCCTGCAGAACCGGCTGACCGCCCGCGGCCCGGACATCGCCCAGGCGTTCGCCGACACCTTCTGGTGGGTGCTCGGCCTGTGCCTGCTCGCCGCCGCCGGGGCCACGAGGCTGCCCCGAACCCACGTCGGGAAGTCATGACGCGCCCGCTGCCCACGTCCGGACGAACCGTCGTGGAGCTGAACGGTCAGCCCCTCCCCCCCCGTGCCGGGGGGCCGACACGGAGAGCGCAGCGCACGTGGACGTCGACGTCCGCTGCGACAGCGTCAGGGTTCGTGCGCGCCACTGCGGCCAACTCCGGGTCGGCCTCCAGACCGACCACCCGCCCGGGGTCGAGCATGTCGGCCACCACGGACGGACCCGAGAGGCTGGAGGTCACCCATCGCCACCCGTCACGTCGTGCTTGTCCTAGGCGACATGATCGGTGATCTCACCCTCCAGGGCAGACTCCAGCACCCGCTTGGTCAGCTGCAGCCCGTCCGACCGGGCCCGGTCGACCAGCGGGACAGCGAGTGCCGGGGTCTTCTAGCGCAGGGTTGAGATGCCGGCGAGAAGGAGGTCTACCCCGACGTCACCGCCGTGCGGGCCCTCGGCGACGGCCGCCACCAGGCCGACTTCGCCGACAGCGCCGCCGCCGTCGCGGACCTGCTCGTCGGCGCCGACGGAGCCTGGTCGCGCGTACGACCGCTGCTCTCGAAGGCCGCTCCGGAGTACTTCGGCGTCTGCAGCGTGGCGCTCACCGCCCTGATCGCCGACCGCAACACCCGCCTGCCCTGCGCCCCCTCTTCACCCTGCCGGCCGGGACCGCTGGGACCGCGTGCCTGGGGTGACCCTGCTCGGCGATGCCGCCCGCCTCCGGGCGCCGAACGGCGAAGGCGCCAACTCCGTGGCAACCTGCCCCATGCCTTCGTCGACGATGCCGGCAGCCCGAGAGCCCCGGGAAGGCAGCGCAGTCCCGCAAGAAGCCGGACGTGAAGCACGCGAAGAAGAAGGGCAAGCGCTGAGGGGCAGGTTTCATCCCGGCCCCCGAGTGTTACCCGGCGAACCCAGAGCCTCGTGCGCAACCCCGGGAGGCCCATATGCCCACCGCAGTGATCACCGGCTCCGACTCCGGCATCGGGCGCACGACCGCCGTGCGCCTGGCCGAGCGGGGCATGGACATCGGCATCACCTGGAACAGCGACAGGGCGGGCGCCGAGGAGGCGGCCGAGGAGGTCCGGGCACAGGGCCGCCGGGTGGCCGTCGCTCACCTGGACCTGACGCGGTTGCCCGAGGCGGCGGACGTCATCGACGCGTTCGCCGACCAGCTGGACGGCCTCGACGTGCTGGTCAACAACGCCGGCACGGGGCCGAGCGGTACGCCGTACACCGACATCGGGCTCGAACAGCTGCGTACCGTCATCGACATCGACCTCATGGGCCCCTTTCTGTGCGGGCAGCGGGCCGCGCAGCTGATGATCGAGCAGGGCAGGGGCGGCTGCATCGTCAACGTCACGAGCGTCCACGAGCATCAGCCGCGCGTCGGTGCGGCCTCGTACTGCGCGGCCAAGGGCGGGCTCGGGCTGCTCACCCAGGTGATGGCCCTTGAGCTGGCCGAGCACGGGATCCGCGTCAACGCCGTCGCGCCCGGGGAGATTTCGACCCCGATGACGGGGCAGGGCGACGTCGACCCGCACTCCGAGGAGCGTCCCGGCATCCCGCTCGGGCGGACCGGCCACGCACATGAGGTCGCCGCCGTGATCGCGTATCTAGCCGACGCCGACGCCGGCTCCGGTTATGTCACGGGCGGCTCGTGGGCCGTGGACGGCGGCATGCTCCGCATGGGCCCACAGGCCGGCTCCCACCTGGAGAGCGACGCCTGGCGGCCCGACGCGCGTGACTCCGCCGGGCGGTGACGCTGATGCGGGCGTGTGTCTGGCACGGCAGGCGGGACGTACGGGTCGAGGACGTTGCAGACCCGGTGATTCGGGAGCCGCAGGACGCCGTCGTACGGGTCACGTCGAGCGGGCTGTGCGGCTCCGACCTGCACCTGTACGAGCCGCTTGCGCCCTTCATGGAGGCCGGTGACATCCTGGGGCACGAGCCGGTGGGCGTCGTCGAGGAGACCGGCAGCGCGGTGGACGGGCTCGCGCCGGGCGACCGGGTCGTCATCCCGTTCCAGATCGCGTGCGGCTCGTGTTTCATGTGCAAGCGGAACCTGCAGACCCAGTGCGAGACGACGCAGGTCCACGAGTACGGCACCGGCGCCGCCCTCTTCGGCTATACGAAGCTCTACGGCGGCGTCCCTGGGGCGCAGGCCGAGTATCTGCGGGTGCCCCAGGCGCACTACGGCCCCGTGAAGGTCCCCCACGGGCCGCCGGACGACCGGTTCCTCTTCCTCTCCGACGTGCTGCCCACCGCCTGGCAGGCCGTCGCGTACGCCGACGTACCCGCGGGCGGCACCCTGACCGTACTGGGGCTCGGCCCGATCGGCGAGATGGCCTGCCGTGTCGCGCTCCACCAGGGCCTTCGGGTCATTGGCCTGGACATCGTGCCCGAACGCGTGGCACGGACCCGTGCCCAGGGCGCGGAGGTCGTCGACCTGGCCGTGGTGGACGCCCCCGTCGAGGCCGTGCGCGCCCTGACGTCCGGCCGCGGCCCCGAGTCCGTCGTCGACGCCGTCGGCATGGAAGCCCACGGCAGCCCCGGCGTCGAAGTGCTCCACGAGATGACGGGCCTGCTGCCGCCGAAGCTCGCGGAGAAGGCCATGACCCGCGCGGGCGTCGACCGGCTGGCCGCGCTGCACCTGGCCGTCGACATGGTCCGCCGCGGCGGCACCATCTCGGTCAGCGGCGTCTACGGCGGCACGAAGGACCCGCTGCCCATGCTGTCGCTCTTCGACAAGCAGGTCCAGCTCCGCATGGGCCAGGCCAACGTCCGCCGATGGGTCCCCGGCATCCTCCCGCTGCTGACGGACCAGGACCCCCTGGGCGTGGACGACTTCGCCACGCACCATGTCCCGCTGTCCGAGGCCCCGCAGGCTTACGCGACATTCCAGGAAAAGGCGAACGGCACCGTCAAGGTCGTCTTCCGGCCCCATGGCCGACTCTGCTGACCCTTCGGCGGCTTGATCTGCCCCCCTCCCCAGTAGCTGGTGGCGGTCCTCCTCGTACGGCGGCCTTGGAGCAGAAACGGGGAATATCCCGAACGGGGCGCCGCTCACGGCGTGTCGGGGCGCACGGCCCCGCTCCGGTGGGCCCGGCGCAGCTCCTCGGCCAAGCGGCAGGCGTCGGTCAGCAGCGCGCCGAGGGAGGGCCAGGCCCCGTTGCCGGCGTGGAGCTCCAGATCGTGGCAGCGCTCGGTGCAGCGGTCCACCACGCGGTGCAGTTCTTCATGGGATTCCCTCCCGGCGCCGCCGGTGTACCGTACGCCGTCAGCCGCCGAGGACAGCACGTCGGCATAGCCTTCCAGGAATACCCGGTCACCCGCCGGGTCCTCCGCGAGGCGGGCGTCCAGGACCACGGCCATGCTCCGCACCTGTTCCACGACACGGGCCAGCGATTCGACCATGGTGCGGTAGCCGAAGAAGGTCGCCGGGAGATTCCTGCAAAAGAGGCGACGCGGGTTGTAGCTGACGCTTTCCGCACCGTGCTCCACCGCCGTGCGCGCCTTGCTGACACTGCTGTCCAAGCTGCGTGCCCGATGCAGCCAGTCGCCGGAATCCGCATTCTCGCCGTCCCGCAGACCGGCAGCCATGTCATCCAGCAGCCGGGAAACAGCCGTAGACAACTGTTCGATGCCCCGGTCCGCCGTGGCATATCGCATCGGAGGCAGCAGCAACAGATTCACGGCCAGGCCGACGGCGGCGCCGAGCAGGACCATGGAGACGATGTGCCACAGCATTCTCCCGTCCGTGCCGCCCATCAGGGCCTGGTAGGCGAAGACTCCGGCGACGGGAGCCTGGCCCCCCATCACGCCGAGATGCCGCCAGCGCCCCACGAGCAGCCCGACGACGAGCATGGCCGCGAAACCGGCGAGGTTCTCCCCGAGCAGTGGATTCGCGGCCCCGGCCGCCAGCACTCCGGCGACGAGTGCCGCCACGTACTGCCCGGCGTGCAGCAGGGATCGGTACACCGTGAACTGCACGACGAGGAGAGCGACGAACGGCGCGTACGTGGGTTGTGGCGAGCCGATCACGTAGTGCGCCAGCGCCCATCCGAGCACCCCGGCCAGGGCGCTCTTCACCAGCAGCAGCGCGATGTCGCGTTCGTGCCCGGCATAGTCACGGGCCCGCTGCAGCCGTTGCCGCGATCTCGTTACGGGGTTTACCACAGCAGCTCCACTCCCCGGAGACCTGGCGTCGTCCGCGTGGAGAGGGGTACCCAGCTGACTGAAGTCGACCAGAACACGTTCACGAAGAAGAAAATCAGGACAGGATGAGGCGAATGAAGACGCAGCCGAGGGTTTCGTCAGTGCCGAGTCGTCCGGTTGGCGGCCGCCCCGGGGGTTCGACGTGAGCCGGCCCGAGGCATACGATGCCGCGCCTTTCGTACCCGAGGCCGCCGGGATCGAAGAGCTGCGCGAAGCCGCCGCGGACTGTGCGGGCTGCCCGCTGTTCCGCGAGGCCACACAGACCGTGTTCGGCGCGGGCCCGGCGTCCTCCCGGGCCGTCCTGCTGGGCGAGCAGCCCGGCGACCAGGAGGACCGCAAGGGGGAGCCCTTCGCGGGGCCCGCCGGCGGGATGCTGCTGCGCGCCTGCGAGGAGGCCGGCGTCGACCGGGACCAGGCGTACGTGACCAACGCGGTGAAACACTTCAAGTTCGCCAGGGAAGGTCACGGCAAGCAGCGCATCCACAAGTCGCCCAGCCTGCGCGAGCTGACCGCCTGCAAACCGTGGCTGGAGGCCGAACTCCGGGCCGTTTCCCCCGAGGTGGTCGTGACACTGGGCGCCACGGCGGGCAAGGCCCTGTTCGGCTCCGCCTTCCGGGTGACGAAGGAGCGCGGCACGGTGCTGGAGGCCCCGGGCGGGCTGGAGACCGGCGTGGTCGTCCCGACGATCCACCCCTCGGCCGTCCTGCGCGCCGGCGAGAACCGCGATGAGGTGTACGCGGGCCTGGTGTCCGACCTCAGGGTGGCGGCCGACGTGCTGGGCTGAGGGCGGGTGTTTGATACCGCGTTTCCGGAGCACTCGGAGGCGCGGCTGGCGCGTGGAGCGAGACGACGCGCGTGGAGGGAGACGACGATGGCGACGCAGGTTGCCGATTTCGTTCTGGGACGGCTATCGGCCTGGGGAGTCCAGCGCGTTTACGGCTATCCGGGTGACGGCATGAACGGGTTGCTCGGGGCTTTCGACCGGGCTGCGGGTGACCCGGAATTCATTCAGACGCGGCACGAGGAGATGGCCGCGTTCATGGCGTGCGGACACGCGAAGTTCACGGGACAGGTCGGTTGCTGCGTAGCCACATCCGGGCCCGGCGCGATCCATCTGTTGCATGGCCTGTACGACGCGAAACTGGACCATCAGCCGGTCGTCGCCATCGCCGGCCAGCAGAAACGGCTGTGCCTGGGCTCGCACTACCAGCAGGAGGTCGCCCTCGAACAGCTGTTTACGGATGTGTCCGAGTTCTGCCAGATGGTCGTCCACCCGGCGCAGGCGCGGCACGTCATCGACCGGGCGTTCAAGACGGCGCTGACCACCCGCTCGGTCGCGACCGTCATCATCCCGGAGGACATCCAGGAGCTGAGCGCCCAGCCTTCACCGCCCAAGGAGCACGGGGCCGTCTTCTCCAGCGTCGGCTGGAGCCGGCCGCGGATCCTGCCGGATGAGGGGGAGCTGCACCGAGCGGCCGAGGTGCTCAACGCCGGCAGCAGGGTGGCCATGATCATCGGGCAGGGCGCTGCATCAGCCGGAGCCGAGGTCGTCGAGGCCGCCGAGCTGCTCGGCGCGGGCGTCGCCAAGGCGCTCCTCGGGCGCGCGGTGCTCCCCGACGACCTGCCCTTTGTCACGGGCCCCCTGGGCCTCCTCGGGAGCAGGCCCAGCGATGAGATGATCCGGGGCTGCGACACCCTGCTCATGGTGGGTACAAGCTTCCCCTACGCGGAGTGGCTGCCCGACGAGGGGCAGGCCCGGGGCGTGGAGATCGACATCGACGGCCGCATGATCGGCATCCGCTACCCGATGGAAGCCCACCTCGTCGGGGATGCCGAGGAAACGCTGAAGGCGCTCATCCCCCTGCTGCGGCGGAAGGAGGATCGAGCCTGGCGGGAGACGATCGAGAAGAACGTGGCCGAGTGGAACACGGTTCTGGCCAAGCGGGCCGGACAGAGCTTCGGCGGGATGGTCAACCCGCAGGCCGTGGCGCAGGAGTTGTCGGAGCGCCTGCCCGACGGCAGCATCATCACGGCGGACTCGGGATCGGGTACCAACTGGTGGGCCCGGCACCTCAGGCTGCGCCACGGCATGGACGCCTCGCTGTCCGGCACGCTGGCCACCATGGGACCCGCCACGCCCTACGCGATCGCTGCCCGGTTCGCCCATCCGGAGCGCCCGGTCATCGCCTTCGTCGGGGATGGCGCGTTCCAGATGAACGGCATGAACGAGATGATCACCGTCAAGCGCTACTGGGACCGGCTCGCCGGCGGTGCGCCGTTCGTCTTCTGCATCTTCAACAACCAGGACCTCAACCAGGTCACCTGGGAGCAACGCGCCATGGCTCGACCCGAAGTTCCCCGGCTCCCAGGACATCCCCGATGTGCCGTACGCGAAGTACGCCGAGCTGCTGGGGCTGACGGGCATCCGCTGCGAGGAACCCCGCCGGGTCGGGGCGGCCTGGGAGGAGGCGCTGGCCAGCGACCGGCCCGTCATACTGGAGTTCAAGACCGATCCGCAGATCCCGCCCATGCCACCGCACATCAAGAGCGAGCACGCCAAGAAGGGCGCCAAGGCGGCGCTGCACGACCCGGAGAAGACCGGTATCGCGGTCCGCGGGGCCCGGCAGCGGCTTGCCGAGGCCGCCGAGCATCTGCGGGGCCGCGGTAGCCGACCGGAGTCCTGACGGCAGGCGCGCAGCGGCCGTCTTCGCCGAGTCGCTGCCGGCCCCTGTCCACTCGGTGAAGCCGAACTCGGCGAACAGCGAGCGTGACCGGGCCGGCCTGTCGAGCTTGTCGCCGAGCCAGTCCAGGGTCTCCTCGCCGTAGCCGGTGCCGACCTCGCCCGCGTAGCCCAGGTCGCCGCCGTCGTGGCAACCGACCAGCAGGGCTCACCTCTGCTCCGGTGCCGCTCGCCCCGCGGTTCGCCACTGCGTTCGACGATGCGGCACGGCTGGCCCATGGTCGCCGGTCGTCGACCGGTTGCGCGGTCGTGCCGGGCTGGACGCGAGAGCCGTGACGGGTGGATTCCGCCTGCCGTTCCCGTAGGGGCCAGAATGAAAGGATCTGTCCGTGTCTGAAGAACGGGCGGCAGAGCAGGGCCACGTGCCCGGCATGCTCGGCATCTACGGCCGCGGCGTACGCACAGCGCTGCGGGACAACGCGACCGCGTACGGTTTCTCGATCTCGATCACGGCGGCCTACGGGCTTGCCACCGGTGCCCGGGGTACGGCGACCGCCGAGGAGACGGTCGGCTTCGCACTGGGTTCCGCTCTTGCTTTCCTGCTGGTCGGATTGGTCTTTCTGGTCGTCTTCCGGCGCGCCGGTCTGGCAGAGGGCGAGCAGGAGACGACTCTCGGCGGCATTATCGACGTGCTCTCGGTGGCCGTCGCCGTGACGGCGGCATACGGACTGTCCCGTGTCCCCGGCTTCGCGGCGTGGCCCCTGACCGGCCTCGGCACGGTCACCGCGTATCTCCTCGCCGGCGGCCTGGACGTGGTTCTGGCCCGCCTCACCGCGCGGCACATCACGCTGGGCGAGAGGGATTAGTGGAGAGCTGGCACCCCGGACCCACGGGTGGCTGAGCACTGTCATGCACGGAGTTCGGGCGCGGCGTCCGGACCGCGATGGGGCACGATGTGCGGGACCGTCGCCGATGGGAGACGCGCTGAAGCGGTTCGCGCGCGGTCAGGGCTTTTGCCCCACCCCGGTGGAGACTTCGCCCCATCGGCCACCGGGTATCCGAGGCTGCAGCGGCCCCGTGGGCATGCCTGCACGCTCGCGAAGGCCGGCCAGGAACTCAGCAAGAACGTCATCCGCGGTATGGCGGGGCCGCCAGCCGAGGACCACCTCGGCCCGCGTGGTATCCATGACCGGCAGCCGCAGGACTGCGTCGAACAGATGCGGGGATGCCGGGACAAGATGCAGCCTCCAGGCGGCCGCGAGCGCGGCCCGCACAGGCCGCACTGACAGGTCTGAGATGCGTGCGTTCAGCAACGCACCCAGAAACTCTGCGTCGACTTCCGGTTCCGAAGCCAGATTGAAGGCCCCGTTCACGGGCTCGTGGATCGCCAACCGGTATGCCTCGGCCGCATCGTCCGAGTGCAGCACCTGGAACCGCAGGCCACGAAGCCTCGGCACAAGCGGTATCAGGGAAGGACGGACCAGCCGGGCGGGTAGCAACGGCCCGGCGAAGAGGCGCCGCTGTTCCGTCGCCGACTCGCGCTTGAAGATGAAGCCGGGGCGCATGCGCACCACCCTCACCTCCGTGTGCTCCCGCTCGAAGGAGTCGAGCATCCGTTCCACATGGGCCTTCTCCCGGGAGTAGGCAGCACCGGGCCAGCCGCGTGTGGGCCACGACTCGTCGACAGGACAGTGCTTGGATCCGGGTGAGTACGCGCCGACGGAGGACGCGTAGACGAGCACCGGAACGTTTGCCTCGGCCACGGCCTCGAACACTCGTCCACTACCCAGGGCGTTCGTGTTCCAGGTGACTTCCGGGTCGTGCGTAGGCTGGAACAGCCAGGCCAGGTGGACGACAGCGTCCGCGCCGTGGAAGAGCCGCACCAAGTCGGGTTTCTGTCCTACGTCGACGCTTTCCCAAGTTGCCTTGGGTGGCCTCCACTCCGGAATGCGCCGGGCCAGCCCCAGCACCGAGGCAACCCTGCCGTCCTCAGCCAGGGCCCGCACGAGGCTGGTGCCGACATTGCCGGTGGCGCCGACAACGACGATGCGCAGGCCGGTTCCGGTGTCGCTGCTCACAACGGCTCCCTCCTGTGGGCTCCGGTCCCCCCGGCTTCAGCGGGGCGTGTCCGAGCATCATGAGCTTGTGCCGCCGCCATCCCGTGGGGGTGCCCCGTTCAGAAGGGTGAAAACTCCCACCGTCCCGACTGCGGAGAGTTAGCGGCGGGCCGTGTGAGTTCGGCATTCCCTGGTGCGACGTGGCTCCGTGTGCGCGGATCGCAGACCACCGCTGCGGCCGAACCGAGGGTAATGATCACTGCGATGATCCGGGGTTGCTGCGCTGCTTGGCATGGAAGCGCGCTTTCTTCTGACGATTCCCGCACGTGTTCATGTCACACCATTTGCGCGTGCGACTCTGACTGGTGTCGAAGAAGGCGGCTTGGCAGGTTGGCGATGCGCACAAGGCCAGCTTTCCGTCTCGTTCGCCTGCGATGATGCTGATCGCGTCGGCGGCGATCACGCTGAGGGCATCTTCCACGCAGGAATCCGAGCCGAGTCGCCATTGCCGGTTTCTCTCGGGCGTCAGGACAGCCGCGGCCCTGCCCTGGATACTGCAGTCATTGATGACGTGGACAGCAGACGCGGGGAGAGCGTCCTGGATCGCGACCGCTGTCGCGGCGACGTGGATTGACTCCCTCAGCTCCCGGGCGAGTTCGAGCTGGGCGGTGGTGCAGGAATCCACGGCGAGGCCGTTCACTGCCAGCCAGTCGACGAGGCGGCGCGGCGTGGGAATGCGCTCCACGGCGTTGCCACGACGCTCCGTCAGCGTCGCCGTGAAGCTGGTCGCCAGCACGCTACCGAGGCGGAAGTCAGGGAGCTCAGCACACATGGAACCACCTTAGCTGGTTGCGCGCCGCCATGAGGGCATGCTAGAACCGTCTTAGCCGGTTCCGCTGTGACCAGGAGGTCTCATGCCCCGCCCCACCAGCGACGTGCAAGCATTCGAAGCCCACGCACCTGACGTCGACCTCGACGATCTGCGCGCACGACTGGGCGCGGCACGGCTACCGGAGGCCGAGACGGTCCATCGCGCCGCGCCCGACCCGCGCCGATGGGAACAGGGCGTTCCGCTCGCCGACCTCGTCGACGTCGTGGACTACTGGCGCACCGGGTACAACTGGCGGTCGTTCGAAGAGCGCGTCAACCGGATCGGCCAGTTCCGCACGGTCATTGACGATCTGGGAATCCACTTCCTGCACCGCCGGTCCGCGCGCGCAGACGCCACTCCCCTGCTCTTGACGCACGGCTGGCCGGGCAGCATTGCCGAGTTCATCGACGTAGTGGACGAGCTGGCGGATCCGGAAGACGCGGACGCGCCGGCGTTCCACGTCGTGGCCCCATCGCTACCGGGCTTCGGCTACAGCGACAAACCGGCCACCACCGGGTGGGGAACCGAAAAGATCGCGGCCGCATGGGTGGAACTGATGGGAAGGCTCGGCTACAGCCAATTCGCAGCCCACGGCGGCGACTGGGGAGGCAATATCACCACCGTCCTCGGCGGCAGGTTCCCGGCGCACGTTCTCGGCATCCACACGACGTTCGCGGAGGCACCGCCCGGGTTGACGACGGACGGGCTGACGGCGGCCGAGCGCAAGTGGACCGAGGAAACCCGCGATTTCTGGCGCCACCGAGCGGCGTACGCGAAGCAGCAGGCGACCCGGCCGCAGACCATCGGCTACTCGCTCGTAGACTCACCGGTCGGGCTTCTTGCCTGGATCCTCGACAAGTTCGCCGAGTGGTCGGACACCGAAGACAGTCCGTTCGAAACGATTTCCAGAGACCGCATTCTTGACGACGTCACCCTGTACTGGCTGACGCGGACCGGCGCGTCGGCGGCCCGCATTTACTACGAGAGCCACAACTCACTCGACCCCGAACTCCGGGTCGACGTCCCCTCAGCAGTCAGTATGTATCCCCGCGACATCGAGAAGTGTCCGCGCCCCTGGGCACAGGAGCGGTACCGGCAGATCGTCCGATGGGGGTCGCCCGAAACCGGGGGGCACTTCCCGTCGCTGGAGGTTCCCGAGTACTTCGTCAAGGACCTGCGAGAGGGTCTCGCGGCAGTGCTGGCGGCTCGTCGGTGAGCGCGGCTGGGTGTCGGTAGGGCGTTCCGGCCCAGGCGGTGAGCGCCTCGTGCCGCTCGTCCCGGCGCGCGGCGATGTCGACGGTGCGGGTGGCCCAGGCGATGTGGCCGTCGGGGCGTACGAGGACCTCGGCCACGCCCTCCAGGTCGGCGTGGTCCTCCCGCTGCGTGACAGTGACGGCGGTGACGCGTGAGCCCCAGCCCGTGACGGCCGTCCCGAGGTCCGGGTCGCCCGCGAGGTCGAGGTGGACGAACCGGCCCTCGGTCAGCAGCTCGTAGACCCGCGTCGCCTCCGACGCGGTGGCGGTCAGCCCGATGTCGGGCATCCGCCGCCCCACCAGCGGGTCGGTCCCGGGGCTCGCCGGCGGGTAGGCGGTGCCGAGCGCGGAGACCTGGGCGGCGAGCATGCGGTTGACCTCGTCCATGCGCAGGAGTCCGTCGAAGAGTTGACGGAGGGCGGCACCGGGCCGCTGGTACTGCGGGACCAGCGTCAGCTCCGCGAGCAGCGTCTGCACCTCGGTGTTCTCGGTGACGGCGCGGGCGACCGGGCTGCGCTCCTCGTCATAGCTGTCCAGCAGTCCGGGCGGCGACCAGCCGTTGAGGGTGGCGGCCAGCTTCCAGCCGAGGTTCATGGCGTCCTGGAGGCTGGTGTTCAGCCCCTGGCCTGCCGCGGGGAAGTGGATGTGGGCTGCGTCGCCCGCCAGCAGGACCCGGCCGGAGCGGTAGCTCTCCGCGAGACGGGTGGCGTTGCCGAAGCGCGAGAGCCAACGGGGCTCGGCGATGCCGCAGTCGGAGCCGCAGATCCGGATCAGGGACGCACGGAACTCCTCCAGGGTCACCAGCTCCCGGGCCGGCACCCGCATCCGCTCCGGATCCACGTAGACCAGCCTGGTCAGACCGTCCTCCAGCGGCGCGATCAGGACGCCACGGGCCCGTGCCGCTTCGAGGGCCGCCGGGTCGGCGCCGGTCACGGCGAAGTCGCCGAGCACACCGGTGAGGGTCTCGTCGGTGCCCGGGAAGCCGATCCCGGCGGCCTCCCGCACCCGGCTGCGTCCGCCGTCGCACCCGGCCGCGTACCGGGCGCGGAGCGTCCCGACGCCCCCGGGGGCCCGCACCCGCACCTCGACCCCGTCGTCGTCCTGGCTCAGAGCGACGACCTCGTGGCCGTGCAGGATCTCCACACCCAGCTCGCGGGCCCGCTCCTCGAGGAGCGCCTCGGTGCGTGCCTGGGCGAGGAAGAGCGTGTAGCCGTGCCGGGAGTCCAGCGCGGAGAAGTCGAGATGGGTGGGGAGCTGGGCGAAGTGCCAGCCGGGCACGGTCCGGCCGAGCGGCAGGAACCGGTCGAGCAGCCCGCGCTGATCCATCAGCTCCAGGCTGCGCGGATGCAGGGTGAGCGCACGCGAGTCCCGCTGCGGCTCGGTGCGGCGCTCCAGGATCCGTGTCCGCACGCCGGCCAGCGCCAGCTCGCACGCGAGCATCAGCCCGGTCGGTCCCGCGCCTGCGACGATCACGTCGACGTCCATCGGAGTTGCCCTCCTCCTATTTGTGAACAGTGTTCACGTGAACGCTGTTCACTATAGTGGGGCCCATGAGCTCCCCGTCAAGCCCGGCCCGAGGCCGGCCCCCGCGACTCGACCGTGCGCGCACCCTGCAGACGGCCCTCGACCTGCTGGACCGGTCAGGGCTCGACGCATTGACCATGAGGCGGCTCGCCGATGCGATGGACGTGCAGGCCGGTGCGCTGTACCGCTATTTCGCGACCAAGCAGGACCTGCTGACGGCGATGGCCGAGCGCATGATGGACGGCGTCGCGGACGCCGCAGCCGAGGCGGACAGCGGCGACTGGAGCGAGCGGCTGTCCGCCCTGGCCCGCGCGATGCGCGCGGCCCTGCTCGCCCGCCGTGACGGTGCGCGGGTGTTCGCCGGTACGTACGCGACGGGGGCGAACACCCTGGCCTTCGCCGACGCGGTCGCAGGCGTCATGCGTGCGGCGGGCTTCCCCGACGACGACGCAGCGCGGGCGCTCTACACCGTGGCCAACTTCACCGTGGGCCACACTCTGGAGGAGCAGGCCGCCCTCCAGCTGGGAAACGGCGGCCCGGCAGATCCGGGTGTCCTCGCCGATGCGGTGGCGGCCGGGACGTACCCGCACCTTGAGGCCGGCCTGCCCGCGCTCACCAGCACGGACTTCACCCGGCTCTTCGAGTTCGGCCTGGACCTGCTCATCGAGGGCCTGCGGGCGCGGCGCTGAGCCACGGCCGGCGCCACGGTGCGCTCGGGGCCGGCCGGCCCGGTCGACAGCCGTGCGCGGTGCGGGGCGCGATCAGCCCGTGAGGACGCGGGCGCGGCAGGCCGCGGGCGACCCCCAGGCGGTGCGCAGGGCGCGGGCCTTGCGGATCCACAGGGACAGGTCCAGCTCCTCCGTGTAGCCGAGGGCGCCGTGGCACTGCAGAGCCGTGCGGGCGGCTCCGTGGGCCGCCTCGCCTGCCGCCACCTTCGCCGCCGCGATGCCGCGGACGCTGTCCGGCTGCCCTGCCGCCAGAGCGACCGCCGCCGCGTGGACGAGGGGCTGTGCGAATTCCAGTGCGATCAGGGTGTCCGCCAGGCGGTGCTGCACCGCCTGGAAGGAGCCGATGGGCCGACCGAACTGGGCGCGCTGCTTCACGTAGTCGACCGTGCGGTCGAGCAGGGCCCGGCCGAGTCCCAGGGCCTGGGCGGCGGTGGCCAGTGCCGCGACGTCGGCAGCGCGCGCGGCGGCGGCCCGCACCCCAGACCCCTGGGCGAGCACGGTCCCGCCACGTGGGCGGGCCAGGCGGCGCGCCGGGTCGGCCGACGGCTGGACGGGACCTGCCGACTCCGCCACGCGCAACGTGTCCTCGGTGACGACGAAGACAACGCCGGCGGCGTCCGCGTCCAGGGCGTAGGGGGTGTCGGGCGTCAGCAGACACAGCGAGGCGGCCGTCTTGCCGGAGGTGATGCCCGGCAGCCAGGCCGTGGCCAGAGCGGTGTCGTCCAGGTGGTCGAGCAGCGCGGCCACGGCCACCGTTTCCACCAGCGGACCGGGCACCGCATGACGGCCCACCTCCGTGAAAGCGACCACGAGTTCGACGGGACGTATGCCCATCCCCTCCTGCTCCTCCGGGACGGCCAGGGCGAAGACGCCGGCCTCCGCCAGGCGGACCCAGAGCGCACGCCCGGGGCCGTGGTCTCCGGCCGCCCAGGCGCGTACCACCGCCGGGGTCCCGGCCGCCGTCAGCATGCCGTCCAGCGAGCGGGCGAACTCGCGCTGCTCGTCGTCGAGGAGGAACCGCATCACCGGCGTCCCTTCGGCAGGCCGAGCAGCCGCTCGGCGATGATGTCGCGCTGGATCTCGTTGGTCCCGGCGTAGATCGGCCCGGCCAGGGCGAAGGTGTAGCCCTCGGCCCAGCTGCCGTGCGCGGGCGCCTCGGCGGCGGCGTCGGCGAGTTCGCCGTACGGGCCGAGGAGGTCCAAGGCGGTCTCGTGCAGGGCGATGTCCAGGCCGGACCAGAAGACCTTGTTCAGGCTCGACTCCGCTCCGACGGATCCGCCCGCCGCCAGGCGGGAGACGCCCGCGTAGGCGAACAGCTGGTAGGCGCGGGCTCCGATGACCGCGTCGGCGACCCGGTCGCGCAGCGCGGTGTCGGACGGGGCTGCGGTGCTGCGCCACAGCGCGGTGAGGCGGTCGGCGGCTGCCGTGAAGCGGCCGGGGCTGCGCAGGGTGAGGCCGCGTTCGTCGCCCGCCGTGCTCATCGCCACCCGCCAGCCCCGACCCGGCTCGCCGACGACGTCCTCGTCGGGCACGAAGACGTCGTCGAGGCAGAGTTCGGCGAAGGCCGGCTTGCCGTCGAGGCGCCCGATGGGGCGTACGGTCACGCCGTCGGCGTCCAGCGGGAACATCACGTAGGTCAGGCCCTGGTGGGGTCTGTCGGTGTGCGGGGCGCTGCGGAACAGTCCGAAAGCCCGGTCGGCGAACGCGGCCCGGGACGACCAGGTCTTCTGGCCGGAGAGCAGCCAGCCGCCGTCGGCGCGCCGCGCGGTCGAGCGGAGCGAGGCGAGGTCGGATCCGGCTTCCGGTTCGGACCACGCCTGGGCCCAGACGACCTCGCCGCTCGCCGTCGGCGGCAGGATCCGGGCCCGCTGCTCCGCGGTTCCGTGCTCGAAGAGGGTCGGGCCCAGGAGGTTGATGCCGTTCTGGCTGACCCGGCCGGGGGCGCCGGCCGCGTAGTACTCCTCCTCGAAGATCAGCCACTGGAGGATCGAGGCGCCCCGGCCGCCGTACTCCTCGGGCCAGGACACCACCGACCAGCGGTCCGCGTGCAGCGTGTGCTCCCACTCGCGGTGGGCCGCGAAGCCCTCCGCCGTCTCCAGGGAGGGCAGTGGGGTGCCGGGCACGTGGGCGGTGAGCCAGGCGCGCGCCTCGGCGCGGAAGGCGTCCTCCTGCGGCGAGAAGGAGAGGTCCATCAGGATCCCGCCTCCTTCATCGCCCGGACGTCCATGCCGCCGAGGGAGTCGGCGGCGGTCTCGGCGTTGTGGGCGTGGGCCAGGTGGTGCAGGCCGAAGACGGAGTCCATGCCGGCGTGCATCCCCTGAAGGTCCTCCGCCTGGTTGACCGCCCGTTTGGTCAGGGCCAGGCCCATACGAGGCATCTCGGCGACGCGCGCGGCCAGTTCCCCGGTGCGGTCGGCGAGTTCGGCGCGCGGTACGACGCGGTTGATCATGCCGATCTCGTACGCCCGGCGGGCGCTCATGCGGTCGCCGGTGTACAGGAACTCCTTGGCGATCCTGGGCGGCATCGCCCACGGGTGCGCGAAGTACTCGACGCCCGGAATGCCCATGCGGACCACCGGGTCGGCGAAGAAGGCGTCCTCGGAAGCGACGATCAGGTCGCACACCCAGGCGAGCATCAGTCCCCCGGCGACGCACGCGCCCTGCACCGAGGCGATCGACGGCTTGGGCAGCTCCCGCCAGCGGCGGCACATGCCCAGGTAGACCTCCGACTCGCGGGCGAAGCGGCTCTCGGCGCCCTGTTTGCCGGAGTGGTCCCACCACAGTCCGGCCCTGCGTTCGAACGGCAGGTGGGCGTCGCGCTGCGGGGTGCCGATGTCGTGTCCGGCACAGAAGTGCTTCCCCTCCCCCGCCAGGACGACGACCCTGACCTCGTCGTCGTCGGCCGCGCGGTAGAAGGCCCGGTCCAGGGCGTAGGTCATGGCCGAGTTCTGGGCGTTGCGGTACTCCGGGCGGTTCATTGTGACCACGGCGACGGATCCGCGGCGTTCGTAGCGCACGGGCTCCTCGGGCGCCGTCCGGGCGGTGGACATCGACCCCCTCCTTCCCTAACAAGTGTTTGGTAGATTAACGTGCGGGACGTCAGCCGTCGAGAGCCGTCGAAAGTCGTCGAGAGCCGTGCGGAGCCGCCATGAGCAGCGTCGCCGAGCGCGTCCTCGGCCTGCCGAAGGGGGCCCGGCCATGAGTACGCCGCCGCCTTACCTGCCCGGACACGGGCTGCTGAGCGGCCGCACCGCCCTCGTCACCGCCGCCGCGGGCGCCGGGATCGGCGCCGCGACCGCGCGGCGGCTCCTGGAGGAGGGCGCGCGGGTCGTCGTCTCCGACGCCCACGCGCGCCGGCTGGAGGAGTCCGCCGCGGAACTGGCCGGCGCGTTCGGCGCTGACCGGGTCGCGCGGCTCCCCTGTGACGTCACCGACGAGGCGCAGGTCACCGCGTTGTTCGACCTCGTGCAGGAGCGGCACGGGCGGCTGGACATCGTCGTCAACAACGCCGGTCTCGGCGGTACGGCCGCTCTCGTCGACATGGCGGACGAGCAGTGGGAGAAGGTCCTCGACACCACGCTGAACGGCACCTTCCGCTGTACGCGCGCCGCGCTGCGCCGGATGGCGGCCTCGGAAGCCGGCGGGGTGATCGTGAACAACGCGTCGGTGATCGGCTGGCGGGCGCAGAAGGGCCAGGCGCACTACGCCGCCGCGAAGGCCGGGGTCATGGCGCTCACCCGGTGCGCCGCGCTGGAGGCCGCCGAGTTCGGGGTCCGGGTCAACGCCGTCGCACCGAGCCTCGCCATGCACCCGCACCTGGCCAAGGTCACCACCCCGGAGCTCCTTGCGGAGCTCACGGCCCGGGAGGCGTTCGGGCGGTACGCCGAGCCGTGGGAGGTGGCCAACGTGATCGTGTTCCTGGCGTCCGGCTACTCGTCGTATATGACAGGCGAGGTCGTCCCGGTCAGCAGTCAGCACGCGTGAGGCGAGAATGATCCGGTGCCGAACAGCAAGAGTGACCGTAGGAAGACGGCCGTGAGCGCCGCGCCCGAGCGGCGCGAGCAGCTCCTGGCCACCGCCGCCGAGGTGTTCGCCGCGCAGGGCTACCGCGCCACCACCGTCCGCCGGATCGCGGACGAGGCGGGGATGCTCGCGGGCAGCCTCTACTACCACTTCGACTCCAAGGAGTCGATGCTGGACGAGATCCTCTCCGGCTTCCTGAACGACCTGTGGGCCCGCTACGACGCCGTACTCGCCGCCGGCCTCGGTCCCCGGGAGACCGTCGAGGCGCTCGTCACCGAGTCCTTCCGGGAGATCGACCGGCACCGTGCCGCCGTCGCGATCTACCAGAAGGAGGCCAAGCACCTGCAGACCCAGCCGCGGTTCGGGTATCTCGCCGACTCGCAGGTGAAGTTCGAGAAGGCGTGGCTGGGCACGCTGGAGCGCGGAGTGGCCGAGCGGGCCTTCCGTGCCGACCTCGACGTCCGGCTCACGTACCGCTTCCTGCGCGACACCGTCTGGGTCGCCGCGTCCTGGTACCGGCCGGGCGGGCAGCACACCCCGGAGGAGATCGCCCGCCAGTACCTGTCGATGGTGCTGGAGGGCATCACCCTGCGCGCATGACACCGTGAGAGCGAAAGGGAGTGGCCATGGCCGAGGCATATATCGTCGAAGCGGTCCGCACCCCGGTCGGCAGGCGCGGCGGCGGGCTGTCCGCCGTGCACCCCGCCGATCTCGGCGCGCACGTGCTCACAGCGCTGATGGAGCGCTCGGGCGCCGACCCGGCGGCCGTCGAGGACGTCGTCCTCGGGTGCCTGGACACCGTCGGACCGCAGGCCGGCGACATCGCCCGCACCTGCTGGCTGGCCGCCGGTCTGCCGGAGGAGGTGCCGGGCGTGACGGTGGACCGGCAGTGCGGCTCCTCCCAGCAGGCCGCGCACTTCGCCGCCCAGGCGGTGCTGTCCGGCACCCAGGACCTGGTGGTCGCCGGCGGTGTGCAGAACATGACGATGGTCCCGATCGCCTTCGCGACCCGGGAGGCCGCCGAACCGCTCGGCCTGACCCAGGGCCCCTTCGCCGGCTCCGAGGGCTGGCGGGCCAGGTACGGAGACCGGCCGGTCAACCAGTTCGCCGGCGCCGAGATGATCGCCCGGAAGTGGGGCGTCTCCCGCGTGGACATGGAGGAGTTCGCGCTGCGCTCCCACCAGCGGGCGCTCCGCGCGATCGACGGGCGCCGCTTCGACCGGGAGCTCGTCCCCTACGGTGAGGTGACGGCCGACGAGGGGCCGCGCCGCGACACCAGCCTGGAGAAGATGGCCGGGCTGAAGCCGGTCGTCGACGGCGGCAGCATCACCGCCGCCTGCTCCTCCCAGGTCTCCGACGGCGCCTCCGCCATGCTGCTGGCGAGCGAACGGGCCGTACGGGAGCACGGTCTGACCCCGCGCGCCCGCGTCCACCACCTCTCGGTCCGCGGCGAGGACCCGATCCGCATGCTGTCGGCGCCGATACCGGCCACGGCGTACGCGCTGAAGAAGTCCGGGATGACGCTCGACGCCATCGACCTGGTCGAGATCAACGAGGCGTTCGCGCCCGTGGTGCTGGCGTGGCTGAAGGAGACCGGCGCCGACCCGGAGAAGGTCAACGTCAACGGCGGCGCCATCGCCCTGGGCCACCCCCTGGGCGCCACCGGCACCAGGCTCATGACCACGCTGCTGCACGAGCTGGAGCGCACGGGCGGCCGCTACGGCCTGCAGACGATGTGCGAGGGCGGCGGACAGGCCAACGTCACCATCATCGAGCGGCTCTGAGAGGCGGGGCGGGTACGGTCCCCTGCCCCGCCCGGCTCACTCCGGGTGGGGCAGCCGGCGCAGCACCGCCTGCGCTTCGGCCATGATCCGGTCGACGAGTTCGGCGCAGGACGGCAGGTCGTCGATCAGCCCGGCCACCTGTCCGGAGGCCAGCACGCCGAGGTCGGTGCGGCCCTCGACCATCCCCGCCCTGAGGAGCATCGGGGTGTTGGCCGCGAGCAGGACCTGGCTCCAGGTCAGCTCCTTGCCGTGCCTCATCGCCAGGCCGTCGCGGACCAGCGCCGCCCAGCTCATGCCGGACTCGCGCCGGAAGGCGGCGGCGTGGCGGACCGCGCGCCACAGGGACGCGGCCCGGCCGGAGCGCTCCAGCGTGTCGACGAGTTCGCTGCGCAGCATCCGGTGGGGCAGGCCGTCGACCTTGGTGGTGACCGTGACGTCCTGGACGGCGGCGGCCAGATAGCGGGCCTTGACCGGGTCGGGGACGGTGCTGTCGGAAGTGAGCAGGAAGCGGGTGCCCATCGCGACCCCGACGGCGCCGTAGGCGAGGGCCGCGGCCAGACCGCGCCCGTCGTGGAAGCCGCCCGCCGCGATCACCGGGATGTCCACGGCGTCCACGACCTGCGGGAGCAGCACGGTGGTGGCGACGCTGCCGGTGTGCCCGCCGCCTTCCGAGCCCTGCACCAGCACCGCGTCCGCACCCCACGCGGCGACCTTCTCGGCGTGCCGCCGCGCGCCGACGGAGGGGATGACGACGACGCCGGCGTCCTTGAGCCGGGAGATCACCTCCCGGCTCGGCGCGAGCGCGAAGGAGGCCACCTTCACGCCCTCCTCGATGATGACCCCGACCCGCTCGGCCGCGTCACCGGCATCCGCCCGCAGGTTGACCCCGAAGGGCGCGTCCGTACGGGATGTGACCTCGCGGACCGCCGAGCGGAGCTGCTCCGTGGTCATGGTGGCGGAGGCGAGGACGCCCAGGGCCCCGGCGTCGGCGGTGGCGGACACCAGGCGGGGTCCGGCCACCCAGCCCATGCCGGTCTGCACCAGGGGGTGCCGCACGCCGGTCAGCTGCGTCAGCGGGGTGGCGATCGTGACGTCGCTCATGGCTCCGGCACCTCGCGGGTGCGCCGCCCTTCCGGGTCGATGACCTCACGGATCAGCCGCAGTTCCCGGGGCGTGGGCTCGCGGGTGTACGGCACCGCGTCCGGGATGGTGAGCGCGAAGCCCGTGGCGTCGGCGACCTGTTCGACGGTGACGCCGGGGTGGAGAGAGCGCAGCCGCATCGTGCGGTCAGGTGTGGCGAAGTCGAACACGCCCAGGTCGCTGGCGACGTGCGCGAGGTGGTGGTGGCGGGTCGCCGAGGGGCCGGCCGCGGCGGCACGGTCGTAGCCGACGCCGCAGACCATGTCGACGCGCTCCACGAACACCCGTGTGGAGTGCCGGGGGATCCAGTAACTGGTCGGATTGTTCAGGGTGTTGACCGGGGCTCCGCGCACGCCGAGCAGCTGCCGCTCGGGCCGGGCCCAGTCGCCGATGCAGGAGATGTTCTGGTTGCCGTACCGGTCTATCTGGCTGGCGCCCATCATCACGTGCCGCCGCCCGGTGGCCACCAGGGCCAGATGCCGGCGGTAGGGCAGCCACCCCTCGACCACCCCGGCCTGGGCGCCGACCGCCGGGACGTCCGCCGTCAGCGACGCCTCACCGTCGGTCAGGAGCAGGCCGGGGGCGAAGGTCAGCTTCGCCAGCCGGGCCCCGATCGACGGGACGGTGCCCATCGGGCTGGCCAGGACCTCACCGGCGTCCCGCCAGGCTTCGGCACAGGCGATCACGCAGTACTCGGCCCGGGTGACCGTCATCGGGCTCCCTCCTTGCCAGGGGACTTGTGGAAGGCCGCCACCGCGGCCTGGTAGGCGCCCTCGTCGCCGGACAGGAAGCGCTCGCTGAAGGACCGCCAGGTCTCCGGGTCGCGGGCGGCCTGCGCGTAGGCGCGCTGGAAGGGCTCGTCGCGGCCGTGGTCGGGGGCGCAGGAGGTGAAGTGCGCGCCGTTCGGTGTCTCCACGACACCGGTCACGAAGGGCCGTTCGACCAGCAGGGTCTGCGGGGCGGCGGCCTTGAGCAGGTCCGCGGTGTCCACGATCCGCTCGCAGGAGACGTAGGCGGCGTCGGCGGCCTGGCAGAACAGGTCGTCGAAGTACGGGTCGGGGCCCAGGTACTGGGCGTTGCCGTGCGCGTCCGCGCGGTTGAGGTGCACCAGGGCCGCGTCCAGCCGCAGCGCGGGGGCCGCGACGAGTTCCTCGCCGTCCTCGTAGGGCGAGGTGACCGTGCGCAGGTGCGGGTTGACCCGCATCACGTCCGAGCCGAGACCGGCCCGGACCGGCAGGAAGGGCAGCCGGTGCGCCGCGGCCGTCAGCCCCTCCATGACCATGGCCTCGTCCAGCTCCACCAGCCCGAACGCGCCCCGCTGCCGGGCCGCCGTGACGTGTGGCTCCAGGGGGATGGAGTCCAGGGTGGCGAAGGCCGCGACCAGTTTGCGGATCTTCCCGGCGGCGGCGAGGAGGCCGACGTCCGGACCGCCGTAGGAGACGACGGTGAGGTCGGTGACGTCGGAGCGCAGCAGGGCGCGCACCAGGGCCATCGGCTTGCGCCGCGACCCCCAGCCGCCGATGCCGAGCGTCATACCGCTGCTCAGGCGGGCCACGGCCGCCTCGGCCGTCATCACCTTGCTCATGACGGCTCCTTCCCCGCGGTGCCGAAGGTGTCGCGTACCCGGTCGGCGACGCCGCTGAGGTTCGCCTCGAAGGTGAAGCCCTGCTCGAAGCGGTAGCTGCGGCGCACGTCGACCGGGTCGATGCCGTTGATCGCGGCCTTGGCGAGGCGGATGAGGGAGCCGTCCTTGGCGGCGATCTCGCGGGCCAACCGCAGGGCGGCGTCCTGAAGCTGCTCGCGCGGCACCACCCGCCACACCGATCCGTGCCGGTGCAGCTCGTGTGCGGTGACGGTGCGCGAGGTGTAGTAGAGGGTCCGCATCAGATGCTGCGGGACCAGCCGGGCCAGGTGGGTGGCGGCGCCGAGCGCGCCCCGGTCCAGCTCCGGCAGACCGAAGCACGCGTCCTCGCTCGCCACGATCGCGTCCGCGTTGCCCACCAGGCCGATCCCGCCTCCCACGCAGTAGCCGTGCACCGCCGCGACGACCGGGACCTCGCAGTCGTAGACCGCGGCGAAGGTCTCGTAGCAGCCGCGGTTGGCGCCGATGAGGGCCGCGTGGTCCGCGCTGCGCTGCAGTTCCTTGATGTCGACACCGGCGTTGAAGCCGCGTCCGGCCGCGGTGAGCACCACGCACCGCACCCCGGGATCGGCCCCGGCGGCGCGGAGCGCGGCGGCGAGGTCGTACCAGCCCCGCACCGGGAGGGCGTTGACGGGCGGGAAGTCCATGGTGACAACGGCGACGCCCTCTTCGGGGGCGGAGGTGGAGACACCCATGAGCGGATCAGCTACCTTTCCACCAAACGTTTGTTAGGTGAAGATAGCAGCGGTCCGCGCGCTGCGGGAGGTGTCGCGCGGCCGTCGGCCGCGCCCGCTGGGGGGG
>NZ_JAAKZZ010000219.1 GCF_011045075.1 Streptomyces boncukensis | reverse complement strand
GGGCGGACCCGCGCCGGCCGCCGCGGGTCCGCCCCGCGACCCCGCCGCCGAGGCCGTCGTCGCCGACCCCCGAGGAATCCGACCATGAACTCACGCCAGCGTCGCGGCGTCCTGTTGATGACCGTCTCGCTCGTGTGCGCGCTCGCCGCGTTCGGCGGGGTGCTCGCGGTCATCCGGAACGTGGAGTCCAAGGTCGGGGACGAGACGACGGCGTACGAGCTCAAGGAGGACGTCCCCGCGTACGAGCCGCTCGACGAGGGCCACGTCAAGAAGGTCACCATGCCCGAGCGGTGGCTGCCGGAGACCGCCGTCACCGACCTCGGGCAGCTGCGGCGGCGGATCGCGCTCAACCCGCTGAAGAAGGGCTCGCTGCTGCAGACCGACATGATGGCCAAGCGCCCCGAACTGCGCTCCGGCGAACAGGAGATCGCCATCATGATCGACGCCGAGACGGGCGTCGCCGGAAAGATCAACCCCGGCAACCGGGTCAACATCTACGCCACCTTCGAGGGCGAGCGGCGCTCCGGCAGCGGCGGCAGCGCCGGGAGCGGCACCCCGGACCGCTCCCAGGTGATCGTCAGCCGGGCCCGGGTCATCGACGTCGGCAAGCTCACCCCGCTCCGGGACCGCGACGACGACGACGCGCGGCGCGACCGGCAGCGCGAGCGCGAGGGCGTGCCCATCACCTTCGCGCTGGGCACCAAGGACGCCCAGCGCGTCGCCTACGCCGAGTCCTTCGCCGAGAACGTCCGCCTCGCCCTCGTCGCCCCCGGGGACGACGCCGAGGTCCCGGACGACGAGCGCACCTACACCCTGCCCGGCGACAAGCAGTGAGCATGTGAGGCAGCCGATGGTCACCCGCATCCAGCCCGCCGTCAGCGACCCCGACGCGGCCCGCTCCCTGGTCACCCTGCTCAGCCAGCTCCCGGACAGCGAGCCCGTGCCGCCCGCCATCGACTCCACCCAGCTGCTGGACACCCTCGCCCAGCTGGCCGGGCCCGGCGAGCCTCCGGCGCTGGCCGCACTGCCCGAGGTCGTGCTGGTGCACGAGCTGATCGGACCGCTGCCCGCGCTGGAGCTGATCCGCGAAGTCGCCCTGCGGTTCCCGGCCGTCGGCGTCATCCTCGTCACCCAGGACACCAGCCCGGGGCTGTACGCCTCGGCGATGGACGCGGGCGCGCGCGGCGTCGTCGGACTCCCGCTCGGGTACGAGGACCTCGCGGCCCGGATCGGCGCCGCCGCGTCCTGGGCCGCCGGGGTACGCCGCCATCTGGGCGCCGCCGCCGCGCCCGACGGCATCGCCGCGCCCTCCGCCCCGGGCGCCGGGGGCACCGTCGTCGCGGTGGCGGGCGCGAAGGGCGGCGTGGGCGCGACGCTGGCCGCCGTCCAGCTCGCGCTGGCGGGCAGCGCCGGCGGCCGTACCGCGGCCCTGGTGGACCTGGATCTGCAGGCGGGCGACGTCGGCTCGTATCTGGATGTGCAGTTCCGCAGGTCGGTGGCCGACCTGGCGGGCATCAACGACATCTCGCCCCGCGTCCTCCAGGACGCCGTCTACACCCACGAGACCGGGCTCGGGCTGCTCCTCGCGCCCGCCGAGGGCGAGCGGGGCGAGGACGTCGACGACCGCGCGGCCCGCCAGATCATCGCGGCCCTGCGCGCCCGCTACGAGCTGGTCGTCGTCGACTGCGGCACCCAGATGAGCGCCGCGGGCGCCGCCGCGGTCGAACTCGCCGACCGCGCTGTGCTGCTGACGACCCCCGACGTGGTGTCCGTACGGGCGGCCAAGCGCATGGTGCGGCTGTGGGAGCGGCTGCAGATCCGCAAGGCGGAGGAGACCCTCGCCGTCGTCAACCGCGCCTCCCGGCTCACCGAGATCCAGCCCCCGCTGATCGCCCGTATCACCGGCACGCCCGTCGCCCGCTCCACGATCCCGGCCAACTTCAAGGAGCTCCAGTCGGCGGTGGACGCGGGCCGGGTGCAGGACCTGGAGCCCCGGGGCGCGGTACGGCAGGCGCTGTGGGCGCTGGCGGGCGAGCTGGGGATCGCCACCGGGGACCCGGGTCCCGCCGGCCGGCAGCGGCAGCGCAGGCGGTCGGCGCGGCGCGCCGCGGCCCGGGGCCGGGAGAAGGGCGGCGCGGTGGAGGCCGGCGCCGGTGCCGAGCAGCTCGCGCTGCCGCCGGGCCCGGCCCGCAAGCTCGGCTCGGACCGCGGCGCGGTGAGCGTCGAGTTCGCCGGGGTGCTGCCGATCGTGCTGGTGGTGCTGGTGGTGCTGTGGCAGTGCGTGCTGATCGGCTACACCTTCTCGCTCGCCGGGAACGCCGCGGACGAGGCCGCCCGCGCCGCCACCTCCGCCGCCGCGTACGGGGACCCGCAGGGCGCGTGCGAGGCGGCGGCCCGCGAGCATCTGCCGGGGAAGTGGGCCGAGGGGGCGCGGGTGAGCTGCGTGCGCAGCGGGGGGCTGTGGAAGGCGGACGTGGACCTGAAGACCCCGATCCTCTTTCCCGGGGGCGCGGGGATGCCGTTCACGGTCAAGGGCGCGGCCGGCGCCGCGGAGGAGGGCGGCGACCGATGAGACAACCTCGCCTGTTTCGGCTCAGGGGCCCCGCGCCCCTGAGAGGTGCCCGGGATCGAGGGGCCAGCGCTGTCGAGTTCGCCGGAATACTTCCGCTGCTGCTCCTCGTGGCGATGGCCGCCATCCAGCTCGGCCTCGTCGGCTACGCCGTCCAGCAGGCGGGCACCGGCGCCCGCGCCGCGGCCCGGACCGCGAGCCATCAGGAGACCGAGGGGCTGTACGCCGCGCGCGGCAGGGCCGCGATGTCCGACTGGACGGGCCGGCGGGCGCGTTTCGCGCTGTCCGCCGGTGGCGAGGAGGTGAGGGTGACCACGACCGTGACCATCCCCTCCGTCATCCCCGGACTCGGCAGCCTCGGCGAGGCGTCCCGTTCGGCCACCATGCCCCGCGACTGACCGAACCGCGAGTGAGGAGAGACCGGTGAGTCTGCGCGCCCGCATCCCCGCCTCCGACGGCGCCGACCGGAACGCCGGGCACGGCGGCTCCCCGCATACGCCGTCCGACAGCACCGGCCACCTCGTCCCGGCGTACCGCACCAAGCTGCTGGAGGAGATCGACCTCGCCGAGATGTCGGCGCTCACCCCCGCCGAGCGCAGGGCCCGCCTCGAACGGGTCCTGGGGCACATCATCAGCCGGGAGGGGCCCGTCCTGGCGACGCAGGACCGCGCCCTGCTCATCCGCCGCGTCGTCGACGAGGCGCTCGGCCTCGGGGTGCTCGAACCGCTCCTGGAGGACGGCTCGATCACCGAGATCATGGTCAACGGCCCGGACCAGATCTTCGTCGAGCGCGGCGGGCACGTCGAGCGGGTCCCCGTCCGGTTCGCCTCCGAAGAGCAGCTGATGCAGACCATCGAGCGCATCGTCTCCACGGTCAACCGCCGGGTGGACGAGGCGAACCCGATGGTCGACGCGCGGCTGCCGACCGGCGAGCGGGTGAACGTGATCATCCCGCCGCTCTCCCTCACCGGGGCCACGCTCACCATCCGCCGCTTCCCGCGCGCCTACACCCTGCACGAGCTGATCGGGCTGGGCACGCTGGACGAGCACATCCTCGCCCTGCTGTCCGGCTTCGTCCGGGCCCGGTTCAACCTGATCGTCTCCGGCGGCACCGGCAGCGGCAAGACCACCCTCCTCAACGCCATGTCCGCGCTGATCCCCGAGTCCGAGCGGATCATCACCGTCGAGGACGCCGCCGAGCTGCAGCTCCAGCAGCAGCACGTCATCCGGCTGGAGACGCGGCCCGCGAACGTCGAGGGCAGGGGGCAGGTCACCGTCCGCGACCTGGTGCGCAACTCGCTGCGGATGCGGCCCGACCGGATCATCGTCGGCGAGGTGCGCGGCGGGGAGACGCTGGACATGCTGCAGGCCATGTCCACGGGCCACGACGGGTCGCTGGCCACCGTGCACGCCAACAGCGCGGAGGACGCGCTGATGCGGCTGCAGACGCTCGCCTCGATGTCCGAGGTGGAGGTGCCGTTCGCCGCGCTCCAGGACCAGATCAACTCGGCCGTCGACGTGATCATCCAGCTCGCCCGGCTCGCGGACGGCTCCCGCAAGATCGTGGAGATATCGCTGCTCGCCTCGCACGGGCGCGAGACGTTCCAGATAGCCACCCTCTCCCGCTTCGCCGCCCGCCCCATGTCGGCGGACGGCCGGGTGCACGGCACCTTCGAGCACCTGCCCGTAGCGGCCCGCGTCGCCGACCGGCTGTATCTGGCCGGTGAACCCGTCCCCGCGGCCTTCGGCGTCGCCCGCTCCGCCGACCAGCTCGCCACCAGAGACGCAGTCTGAGGACCCCCGCCATGACGACCCCGACACCCCTGCCCCCGCTGGCGCTCGCGCTGGACACCACCGCTCAGTTCACGCTCGGCGCCACGCTCGTCGCGGGCGCCTTCGCGACCATCGGCGTGCTCACCTACGCCTCAGGGCGGGCCCGGCGCCGCGCGCTCATCGAGCGGCTCACCGCGCCCGGGGCCCACGGCCTGGAGCTGCCGCCGGCCGGCGGCAGCAGACGGCCCCGGTTCGCGGCCGTCGACCGGCGGCTGCGCGCCACCGGCGCGGGCCGCGCCCTGCAGCGCAAACTGGCCGCGACCGGCCTGGATCTGACGCCGGGCGAGTTCTTCGTCTATCTGACGGGGCTGGTGGTGGTGCTGTGGCTGGCGGCGGCCTCGGTGCTCGCGCCGTTCTTCGGGCCGATCGCCGGACTGCTCGGCGTCCTCGCGGCCAACGCGTTCCTCAACTACCAGCGGCAGCGCCGCACCGAGCAGTTCATCAACCAGCTCCCCGAGCTGTCCCGCATCCTGGCCAACGCCACCTCCGCCGGGCTCGCGCTGCGCACCGCGCTGGGCATGGCGGCGGAGGAGCTGGAGGCCCCGGCGGGCGACGAGCTGACCCTCGTCACCAACCAGCTCGCGGTCGGCCGCTCCATCGACGACGCGCTGAACGAGCTGGCCGAGCGGCTGCCCTCGCGTGAACTGGTCGTCCTCGTCACCACACTGGTCCTCTCCAACCGCGCGGGCGGCACCATCGTGGCCTCGCTGCGCAACCTCACCAGCACCCTGGAGGAGCGCAAGGAGACCCGGCGCGAGGTGCGCACCATGCTCGCCGAGGTCAACGCCACGGCGTTCACCATCCCGCTGCTGGGGCTCGGCGCGATGCTGATGATGAACTCGATGATGCCGGGCGCCCTGGCCCGGGTCACCGGCTCGCCGGCCGGCCAGGTGGCGATGCTGGCCGCGGTCGGCCTCTTCGCCGCGGGCTTCCTGGTGATCCGCCGGCTGGGACGGATCGAGGTGTAGCGCGGTGCTCGCCCTGCTGCTGGCCACGGTCCTCGGCGCCTCGGTCTGGGGCGTCTTCGCCGGGGTGCGGATGTACCGTGCGGAGACCGAGCTGCCGCCCGATCTGGCGGTGGCCCTGGAGGTCGGCGCCACTCGCGCGGGGCCGCGGCAGCGCGCGGTCGACCGCGTCGGCATGCGCTTCGCGCCCCTGGTGCTGCGGCTGATGGGCCCCTCCCTGGTCGACAAGAAGCGCCGCAAGCTGGACCAGGCGGGCAACCCCGGCGGCCTCACCATCCACCGCTACGCCGCCCGCCGCGCGGCGTACGGGATGTTCGGCATCGTGATGGGCCTGGCCGGGCTGGCGGCGGGCAGCGTCGTCTTCACCCTGCTCGTGGCGGCCTTCGGCTGGTTCGCGGCCGACCTGGGGCTGTGGCAGGCGATCCGGGACCGCAAGCGGGTCATCGAGCGCACGCTGCCGGACTTCCTGGACGTCCTGGCCGTCGTCGTCTCCGCGGGGCTCGGCTTCCGGCAGGCCCTGGAGCGGGTGGCCGACCGCTACACCGGGCCCTGGGCCGACGAACTGCGCATCACCCTCCGCCAGATGGACATGGGGGTGAGCCGCCGCCAGGCGTTCGACGAGCTGCGCAAGCGGAACGGCAGCGAACAGGTGGACCAGTTCGTCACCGCGCTGCAGCAGGGGGAGGAGCTGGGCGCGCCGATCGCCGAGACGCTGATCCAGATCGCGACGGACATGCGGCGCACGGACGCGCAGAACGCGCGCCGCAAGGCGGCCAAGACGGTGCCGAAGGCGACCGTGACCACCATCGCGTTCCTGCTGCCGGGGACGCTGATTCTGATCGTGGCCACCTTCATCCTCGGCTCCGACACGGATTTCGGCTCCGTCCTGAACGGTGACTAGCGCGATGGCGGGGGCTCCTCGGTGCTGCGGAGGGGCTGCCCCTGACGGGGCACCGGTCGAAGGGGTGCGGCCTCGCTGGCGGGTGTGGAATTCCTCAGACGCCCTCCCGCATCACACCGCCCCTCGCTATGGTGAGGAACGGTGCGTGTCCGCTTCGTCACAAGGTCCCCGCGCGCACCACGCGAACCGCGCCGGGAGATCCGGGAGAGGAGGCGGCGGTGACCGGGCCCGCGCACATCCCCCCGCCCACGCGCTCCCGTGAGGCCCGCCCGCACGTTCCCCGATTAGCCAGGTGCGAAGGAGAGCGCGATGTCGAACTCGATGCGGAACTGGTGGCGCCGCCTGCAGGCCCGGACGCGCGGCGAGGCGCGCGAGAGGGGAGCGAGCGCGACGGAGTACGCGGGCATCGTGATCCTGGTGGCGGGGATCATCATCGCCATCCGGGCGCTGAACCTGGACGCGCTGATCTCCACGGCGGTCCTCAACGCGGTCAACTCCGTCCTCGGCAACTGACCCGCCGCGCGGCCGCCCGCGACGACCGGGGGCAGGTCGTCCTGCTGAGCGCCGCGATGATGGCGATCCTGCTCTTCGCGGCCTTCGCGTTCTTCGCGGTGGCGCAGGCGAGCACGGTACGCAACGGGGGCCAGTCGGCGGCCGACGCCGCGGCGCTGGCGGCGGCCCAGGAGGACCGGGACGAGCTCCTGGAAGGCTTCCTGGAGGCCCTGGGCGACGGCGAGGCGTGGCGGGACTGGCTGGACGGGATCCCCGCCCGCACCGGGGACGGCTGCGGAGCAGCCGAGCGCTTCGCCGGGCGCAACCGCTCCGACGTGCTCAGCTGCGACCGGATCACTCGCGGCGGGGACAGCGGCTACACGGTGCGGGTCCGGACGCGGTTCGACACCGGCAGGACCCTGGTGCCCGGGACGGACAACAAGAAGGCGGAGGCGACGGCCACCGCCGTCGTCCAGCCGCGCTGCCGGGCCGAGCAGGACTCCGACATCATCGAACTCACTTGCGATGGAGACGACGTCACGATCGACCCCGACGACGAGGACCTCGCGCTGGAACCGGCGGACCTCTTCGACGTGGTGCTGGCCGACTGAGCCGGCGTAAGAGTCAACGACGGACAGAGGACGAGCGACAGATGAGCAATCGGCGCACCAGGAAGGGCCGCGGCGGCATGGCCGCCGCGGCGATCATCGCTGGCCTCGTCCTCACGGTCGCCGGGTGCAGCGGGAGCGGCGGGAGCGACGACGAGGGCGGCGAGGGGAAGAGCACCGCCCCCGCGGGCCGGCAGAACACGGACGACGGCGACGGGCCGTCCCAGGACGAGGGTGAGCCCCTCGCCGAGCTCAAGGGGTCGGACGACATCCAGCTCACCATCACCGCGGCCGAGCGCGAGGAAGGCGGGTTCGTCACCCTCTCGGGCACCGTGCGCAACAGCGGCACCAGCGCCTGGAGCGGCGTCGAGTGGAAGTCGGACGAGAACGAGATCGCCAAGGCCAACCCGGCCTCGGTGGGCGCCGCCCGGCTCGTCGACAAGAAGGGCAAGAAGCGGTACTACGTGCTGCGGGACACGGAGGGGCGCTGTCTGTGCACCTCGTTCAAGGGCGGCCTCCTCCCGGGGAAGTCGAAGACCTGGTTCGCGCAGTTCCCCGCGCCTCCCCAGGGCAACGACAAGGTCGACTTCCAGCTGGCGGACCTGCCCGCGGCCGGCATCACGATCTCCGGGGAGTGAGCACCGTGCTGCGTCTGCTGCGCACCGCCGCCTGCGCGTCGGCCTCCACCGCGCTCCTCCTCGGCCTCCAGGCCGACCTCGCGTACGCCGACGACCCGACGCCCCGCCCGGGAGCCACCGGCCTCCCCGGCTCCGGCGTCACCGGCGACCCCACCACCATCCCCACCGGGGGCGCGCCCTCGCTTCCCGGGGAGACGGGCTCCGGGGACGCGGAGTACAGCGAGCCGCCGGACAACATGGGGAACGTCAAACCGGCCGTCGAGGTCGACCCGCGGGCCGAGGGCCTGCGGCTCGCGGACGGGGCGAAGCTGGCGGAACCGAAGGTGCTGGACATCAAGTTCGTCACCGAGGACATGGGCGGTGACGAGCGGCGCGAGGACAGCACGGGGAAGACGAAGTTCACCCTCCAGGCGGAGGTGCTCTTCCCCAAGGACAGCTCGCAGCTCAACAGCGGGGCGAAGGCCCGTATCAAGACCATCGCCGCCGAGATCGAGAAGCAGGGCGGCGACCAGGTGAACGTCTTCGGTTTCACCGACAACCTCGGCTCCTACGCCCACGGCAGGACCCTGTCCAAGAAGCGGGCCTCCGCCGTCCAGTCCGAGCTGGCGGCACAGCTGGGCTCCGGGCTCGGCTCCCGCGTCAACTTCAACGTCCGCGGCTACAGCGAGGACTACCCCGTCGCCGACAACGCCACGGAGGAGGGGCGCAAGAAGAACCGGCGGGTCGAGGTGTCCTTCCCCCGGAAGAGCGGGTGACGCGCGGCGCGCAGCGGCAGCGGCAGCCTCAGCGGAGGACGGGGACCGTCAGGCCCGGCGTGGCCACCCCGATCCCGCCGCAGTAGCCCTCGCCGGCCGCGGTCCGCGCCGAGCCCGGCTCCGTGCCCGGCCACAGATGGGTGAGCAGCAGCTCGCGCGCCCCCGCCTGCGCCGCGTACTGCCCGGCCAGCTGAGCCGTCAGCAGATACGGCGCGTCGGTCGGGTCCGGGACGCGGTGCACATAGGTCGCCTCGGACAGCAGCAGATCCGACTCCCTGGCCAGGTCCGGGATCTCGGGGGAGGGGCCGGTGTCGCCCGTGTACGTGAGCACCCGCCCGTCCGGGGCCGTCAGCCGCAGGCCCGCGTTCGGGACGAAGTGCGGCAGGAGCCGGGTGGTGACGCGGAACGGGCCGACGTCGAAGTCGCCGCCCCCGGGCCAGAACTCGTGCAGCGCGTACGCGCTGCCCAGCATGCTGCGCTTGTCCAGCGCGAGCACCGTCTCCAGCGCGCCGCGCGGTGCGTGCACCGGCAGCGGCGGGGGCGGGCTGGCGCCCAACTGCCGGGCCCGCAGCAGCGGGTTGAGGTCCGCGCAGTGATCCGGGTGGCCGTGGCTGACCAGGACGGCGTCCACCTCCTCGGCGGCGGTTCCGAGCGCCAGCAGCCGGGGGAAGGTGGCGTAACCGGGGTCGATCAGCAGCCGGAAGCTCTCGTAGTCGACCAGGTAGCCGCTGCATGGCTGGGTTGCGGTGGGCCACGCGCCGCATCCGCCGAGCACCGTCAGTCGCATCGGCACACGATAGAGCAGCCGCACCACCCCTGTGTGCCTTGCCATATGCGCCCCGCAGGCTCTAGTCGCCGCCGCCCACGGCGAACAGGAGGAAGAGGAACGCCGCCAGCACATGGCCCGCGACGAGGTACGCGAACAGGCGGAGGGCCAGCCCGCGCGGAAAGCGGCCCTCGCCCCGTTCCGCGCCGGTGTCCTCCTTCTTCCTGTCCGTCTTCCTATCCGCGCTCATGGGGCGCTCGCCCTCCCTTCCGGTCCGTGGGAACGCACAGGTCGGACGCCGGACTCTGCAGCAGCGTGTGGACGAACAGCAGATCGGCGCCCTGCGGGGAGGCGGAGTCCAGCCGGTGCGGCGTCAGCGAGTCGAAGTGCGCCGAGTCGCCGGGCCGCAGTGTCTCCTCCGTCTCCCCGAGCGTGAGTCGGAGCGTCCCGCTCTCCACGTACAGCCATTCCTCGCCCGGGTGGACCCGTACGAGGTCCCCCTGGGCGCCTCGGGGGATGTGGACGCGCAGCGCCTGCATCGCGCGGCCCGCGAGCCCCGCCTGCCGGTAGCGCCAGCCGCCCGCGTCCACGGGCTCCATGTCCTCGGCCCGCACCACCGGATCGGGGACGGCGGGGGCCTCGCCGAGCAGTTCGCCGACCGTCGTACCGTAGACGCGGGCCAGCGTGAGCAGGAGCGGCAGGGACGGCTGGCGCTTCCCCGTCTCCAGCCGGGACAGATGGGCCGGGGAGAGCCCCGCGCGCCGGGCCGCCGCTTCCAGGGTCAGCCCGCCGCGCTGCCGTAGGCGCCGCATCTGCGGCGCGTACTGGTTCATGCCGACGATTAAGGCATGGAATTGACCCCTGAGGCAAAACTTTTGCCTCAGGGGCAAAAATCGCACACCCTACGGGGCGCCGGCGACAGCCGGTGAGGTTTGGGGGATTGGTGACGGTTGCCGGGGGCAAGGGATGGGACGTGGTGGAGGCAGCAGTCGTGGAGACGGCGGAGGGCCCCGGGCGCCCCGCGCCCGTCTCGCGGATACGGGGATGGACGGTCGGCTGGGTCGCGGGGGTCGCCCAGGCGCTGGGCGCGGCGCTCCTGCTGATCAGCGAGTTCGTCCGGACGGATGTGGCGGCGTTCGGCGAGAAGGTGCCGCCGGGGACGCGGCTGCCCCAGTACGCGTCGGACTTCCCCCACGTCCGGGACTGGCTGGGGGACCGGGCGTGGTACCGGGTGATCGAGGACGTGGGGGACGCGCTCACCCTCAGTGAGCCCCGCGCGGCGCTGTGGGCTGCGGTGTGTGCGGCGCTCGTCGTACGGTTCAACAGGGACGGGCCGCCGCGGGTGCAGTGCGTGCTGTCGCTGCTGGGCGCGGTCTACTGCGCGCTGCTGGCGGTGGTGGGGATCCCGTATCTGGCCCTCGCCGGATTCGCACTGCCCTTCGCCCTGGTGCTCGGCGGGGTAGTGCTGGGCGCGGTGACCCGGAGGTGACCGGCGCCCCGCAAGGGCGCCGGGCCGCACCGGATCAGCCCCGGCTCTCGCGGGCGCACAGCAGATAGCGCCCGCCGTCGACCCGCCACGTCCAGTAGCGGCGGTCGTCCTTGGCGTCGCGCGCGCACCGGCCCTGGACGTCGTCGCTCCCGCCGCCCGCCGCCAGGCCGTGGATGCTGGTGATCCGCAGCAGCCGGTTGTACGACGCCGGAGGGCTGCCCCCGCACGCGGGAGCCGACATCAGCGCCGCGAGCATGCCGTCCTTCGACTTCTCCGCGGCCAGGCACTGGCCCACGCGGTAGTGGCGCGTCAGGCACAGCGCGGTGGCCCGGCCGCCGCGCGGCGTGTAGCTCCAGGAGCCGCGCCCGTTCCCCTTCGGGCAGGAGGCGCGGCTGGTGCGGATGTCGGCGACCCGGACGTACGCGCGGTCGCTGCCGCAGCGCACCCGGGCGCCGGCGGTGGGCGCCGCCCGGCTCCAGCCGTCGCCGTTGCTGTGGACGTTCAGACACTGGCCCTCGCGGACGGAGCGGAAGGCGCCGGCCGTGCGGTCGCCGCCGCCGGGGGAGCGGGCCGCGGCGCCGGAGGGGGCCGGCGACGAGGGTGCGGTGGAGCCGGGCGCCGAGGAAGCGGGCGGACGCGCCAGGCCGCTGTCCGCGGGGGCCGGCGCGTGCGAGTCGTCCGGGGGCCCGGGGGCGGTCGGCAGGCCGGCGCCGCCGGGGTGCGGGCCGCTGG
>NZ_JAAKZZ010000218.1 GCF_011045075.1 Streptomyces boncukensis | reverse complement strand
ACCACCGCCCCGGCCGCCCACCGGCCCGCCACCCCGAAGGCCAAGGGCAGCAAGGCGCCCCGCAAGGTCGTCTGGGCCGCCCAGGGCAAGCCCGTCCTCGCCTGGGAGAAGGTCGTCGGCGGCACCCAGAAGGACGGCACGCCCAACGAGCTGCACGTCATCACCGACGCGAAGAGCGGCAAGAAGCTATACGAGTACCAGGGTGTCATGGGCGGCACCGGGCACAGCCAGTACAGCGGCACCGTCGACATCGACACCACCGGCTCCTCGGGCAACTACCGCCTGGAGGACTCCCAGCGCGGCAACCACCGCACCTACGACCTGCGAGGCAGCACCGGCGGCCAGGGCACCCTGATCACCGACGACGATGACGAGTGGGGCAACGGCAGCCCCTCCAACCGCCAGACCGCCGGCGTCGACGCGCACTACGGCGCGGCCGTCACCTGGGACTACTACGAGGACGTGCACAACCGCCGGGGCATCCGCGGCGACGGCGTCGGCGCGACCTCCCGCGTGCACTACGGCAACAACTACGTCAACGCCTTCTGGCAGGACTCCTGCTTCTGCATGACGTACGGCGACGGGCAGGGCAACCAGAAGCCGCTCACCTCGATCGACGTCGCGGCCCACGAGATGACCCACGGCGTCACCTCGGCCACCGCCCGGCTGGTGTACTCCGGCGAGTCCGGCGGCCTGAACGAGGCCACCTCCGACATCTTCGCCGCGGCCGTCGAGTTCCACGCCGACAACCCCGAGGACGTCCCGGACTACGAGGTCGGCGAGAAGATCGACATCCGGGGCAACGGCACCCCGCTGCGCTATATGGACCGGCCCAGCCGGGACGGCAACTCCCTGGACAACTGGCAGCCGGGCGCGGGCAACCGCGACGTGCACTACTCCTCCGGCATCGCCAACCACTTCTTCTACCTGCTGTCCGAGGGCAGCGGCGTGAAGGAGATCAACGGCAAGCGCTACGACAGCCCCACGTACGACAACGAACCGGTGACCGGAATCGGCCGTGACAAGGCCGAGCTGATCTGGTTCAAGGCGCTGGCCGAGAAGATGTCCGCGAACGAGTCCTTCTCCCGCGCCCGGGAGTCCACGCTGTGGGCCGCCGAGCAGCTCTACGGCAAGGACAGCGCCGAGTGGGAGGGCGTCGCGCACGCCTGGGCCGCGGTGAACGTCGGCGACCGCCCCGGCGACCCCGGCGACCCGCCGGACCAGGGCACCTGGGCCTCGGGCACCTCGTACCAGGCCGGTGACGAGGTCACCTACGACGGCGTCACCTACCGGTGCCTCCAGTCGCACACCGCCCTGCCGGGCTGGGAGCCGCCCAACGCCCCCGCGCTCTGGCAGCGGACCTGAGGATCACCGCGCCCCGCGCAGCAGCGAACGGAGGTCGGTGATCTCGTAGCCGCGGGCGCGGACGGCATCGATGATGCGCGGCAGGGCCAGGGCGTCGAGAACGGCGCCCTGGCCCGCTGCCGTCCCCACGTGCATCTGGATGACAGCTCCGGGCCGCAGCGCCGCCACCGCGCGGCGCACGGCCTCGCGCACCGTCATGCCGCCCTCCCTGCCGAGGTAGCCGTTGGTGTCGGTGGTGAACTCGATATCGGCGAACCCGAGCGCGTTGACCTCGGCGATCTGCCGGGGGGTGGTCTCGCCGTACGGGAAGCGGAAGAACGGCAGCGGCTCCGTACCGGCGGCCGTGCGCAGCGCGGTGTCGGCGGCGAGGACCTCCGCCGCGCGCTGCGCCGGCCGCAGCCGTGCGAAGTACGGGTGGCTGTAGGAGTGATTGCCGATGCCGTGCCCGGCCTCGGCGAGGCCCCGGGCCGCCCCGGGGTGGCGTACGGCGAAGTCACCGGTCAGGAAGAAGGTCGCCGGGGCGCCGCGGCGGCGCAGCGTGCCGAGGACCGAGGGGATGCCCTCCGTGTTCCAGGCCGCGTTGAAGGTCAGCGCGACCACCCGCCGCCGGGTGGGCATCGTGCGGTTCTCGGAACCGTAGAGGGCGCGCGGCGGTTCGCCCGCGAAGGGCCGTACGGCGGCGGCACGGTGCGCGGCGGGGGGCGGCTCTGCGGCGGCCGCGCGGGGCGCGGCTCCGAGGACGGCCGCCACGGCTGCCAGGGCCACCGTGACGTTCAGGAGGGAGCGCAGCTTTCGGGGCCGTGCCGGTGACGTGATCACGCCGGGACGGTATCCCCGACGTCCGCCGTGACAACGGGCGTTGGCCACGCGGCACCCGATCGAGTGGTTCCGGGGCGCGGTCCCGGCGCCAGGCTTGAGCCATGAGGCCGAACCACGACCGTGAACATCCGCCCCGCCGCCGTGTGCTGGCCGCGGCCTGCGGCGCGCTGCTGCCACCACTGGCCGCCCCCGGCACCGCGTCCGCGACCGGGCCCCGGCTCGTCCGGCACGTCTCCCCCGGGTCGAAGTCCCTGGCGCTGACCTTCGACGACGGCCCGAGCCCCCGGTTCACCCCCCGGGTTCTCGCGGTGCTCGCCCGCTACCGGGTACCGGCGGCCTTCTTCGTCCTGGGCTCCGAGTCCGCGCTGCACCCGGGCACCCTGCGCATGGTGCGGGACCACGGGCACACGCTGGGCAACCACACCTGGTCCCACCCCAACCTCGACCGTCTCCCCGCGCGCGCGGTGCGCGACGAGATCCGGCGCACCCAGGACGCCGTCACCGCCATCACGGGCCTGACCCCGGCCTTCTTCCGCGCCCCGGGCGGCCACTTCGCCCCGTCCTCACTGGCGGTGTGCGAGGAGCTGGGGCTGACTCCGGTCTCCTGGGCCGTGGACACCCGCGACTGGGCCCGGCCGGGCGTCGACGGCATCGTGCACGCGGTGATGTCCGGCGCCGACACCGCGCCGATCGTCCTGCACCACGACGGGGGAGGCGACCGCAGCCAGACAGTCGAGGCGCTCGACCAGTACCTTCCCCAACTCCTCGGCGCCGGGTACACGTTCACGACCCTCACCCCCTCGTTCGAGTGACCGCCGCATGGCGCCGGTCCGGTACGGGCAGCCACTGCTCGGCGATCTCCGGTGAGATCACCCGAAAGTCATCTCACCCCGACAGAAGGGATGCTCCATGCGCCGTCTGGCGACTACCGCCGTTGCCGCGCTCCTGCTGACCGGAGCCGCGGCCGTACCGGCCCAGGCCGTGGACCACGGTCCGGGCGGCGGTGGGGGCGGTCTGCTGGCGCAGACCGTCGACACCGCGAACAACCAGTTGGAGAACCTGGAGACCATCGTGCACGGCGTCGCCCAGAAGCTGTAGGCGCGCTGTCCGGCGGGCGGCGCTGGGCAGGGGCTGCCCCTTGCGGTGCGTCGCAGAGTGCGGGTGGTCTGCGGCTCGGCGCGCAGTTCCCCGCGCCCCTTCGGGGCGCACCATTCGTGCCCCGTCAGGGGCGCGGGGAACTGCGCGAGCAACCACCGAGCACCCGCACTCTGCGACGAAGCCGCAAGGGGCAGCCCCTGCCCGGCCCCCCTCCACACAGAGGAAGGAAACGAAAGTGCCCCTGCCAGAGCAACCCGACCGGCGCTCACTGCTGCGGCTGGCGGCCCTCGCCGCCGGTGCCACGGCCGCAGCCGGGGGCCTGGCGAGCCGCCAGGCGCTGGCCCTGAACCGGGGGCCCGACGACGCGCCGCCCTTCGCGGGCCGACCGCCCGTCACCGGCACCCTCGCGGGCCAGGACATCACCACGCTGCCCGTCACGGAGCGCAAGGTAGCCCTGACCTTCGACTGCGGCGGCAGCCCGGACGGCGCCGAGGACGTACTGGCCACGCTCGACACGTACGCGGTCCCGGCCACGTTCTTCATGACCGGCCGCTTCGCCCTGGACTACACCGCGACCGCCCGCCGCATCGCCCGCAGGCACCCGCTGGGCAACCACTCCATGACCCACCCCGAGTTCCCCGAACTCACCCCGCACCAGCGGCTGCGCGAAATCCGCGCAGCCGACCGGAGCATCACGGCGGCCACCGGGCGCCGCCCGGAACCGCTGTTCCGCTTCCCCTACGGGGAGCGCACGCGGGAGTGCGTCACCGAGGTGAACGACGAGGGGTTCGTCTGCGTCCGCTGGACCGTGGACACCCTGGGCTGGAAGGGCGCCGCCGAGGGCGTCACCACCCGGACCGTGATCGACCGCGTCCTGGAGGCGCTCACCCCCGGCGCCATCGTCCTCATGCACGTGGGCAGCACCAGCGAGGCCGACCCCTCCACCGTCGACGTCACGGCGCTCCCCCGTCTCATCGAGGCGCTGACCGCCGAGGGGTACGGCTGCACCTCGCTCGACGCCCTCACGCCACGGTGATCAGCCGGCGGAGAGCCGTCCTTCCCGCACGGCTCTCACGAACCCGGCCCAGCCGGGCGCGGAGAAGGCGAGCACGGGCCCCTGCGGGTCCTTGCTGTCACGGACGGGGACGACGCCGGGGATGTTGTCGGCTACCTCGACGCATTCCCCGCCTTCCTGGTTGCTGTAGCTGGACTTGCGCCAGGCCGCGTCAGCGACCTCGACGCAGTCGCCGCCCTCCTTGTTGCTGTAGCTGGACTTGCGCCACACAACGGCGTCGAGCCCGGGACGGGATGCGCGGATCACAGTAACTGTCCTCCAGGACCGATCGGATCATCCGCACCGACTGGCGCGGGGGCAGGGCGAGTGCCCTGAGCCGATCGTATGACACCGCGAACGGCCCGACGTCCTCCCGTTCTTCCACGAGCCAGCCGTGGTCGGCCCCTTCGGTGTACGCCACTTCCTTGCCGTCCGGCAGGGTTAGCAGCGTGCGCGAGCCACCCAGTGCCTGGTGCATCCCGTTGCGGAACGGCAGCACCTGGATCGTCACCCGCGGATGCGCGGCCATGGTCAGCAGATGCTCCAACTGATCGCGCATCACCTTGTCTTCGTCCCCGATCGCGCGCCACAGCACCGACTCGTCAAGGATCGCCCACAGCTCCGGCCCATCCGGCCTATTCAGCCGCTCCTGTCGACTCATGCGTGCATCCACTCGCTCCTCCAGTTGGATGGCGCTCTCCAGCGTGCGCCCCACGCGCAGCACCTCACGCGCGTAGTCCTCCGTCTGGAGCCAGCCGGGCACCAGGTGCGCGGCATAGGTCCGAATCACGGTCGCCTTCTCCGAAAGTTCCATGAAACGCCTGGACCAGTTCGGGAACGTCTCCCGCAGCACATGCGGGAGCAGCTCGATCAGAATGCCGTCACCGTTCAGCACCCCGTCCAGCTTTCGCGTAAGCGGCAGCGTCGGCTTGGCGCCGGTGCCGCGTTCGAGCTGGTTGATCCGCGAGTCCACGACGTACACCAGGTTGCCCAGCGCCTGCTGGGTGAGTCCGGCGGTGAGCCGCAGGCGCCGCAGGCAGGAGCCGTACAGCGCTGCCATGGATGCCGTGGGGTCGATGTCCCGGGTCATATGGACCACTTCCCTCTCTTACCGCACCGGCGGGTAAGTCGGTTACCCCTGGTGACGGTATCGGTACGCGCGGATGCTTTTCAGCACGATGCCCCATTCCCCGGGGGCAGTTGGGCTTACTGGAGGCGGACGTAATGTTCAACGGCCAACCAGATTTCCCCGCGGCCGTCGTCGGCACTCTCGTGCGCGACAGGGCGAGCGGGCGCGTCGGCGTGCTGATGGCGGTGGAGTCGTACGCGGACCCGGTCACGCGCGGGGCTTCCCCGTACACGGTGTATCTCCGGCCCCGGGGCGGGGGCCGGGAGTGGACCACGGACCCGGAGATGGTGACGCCGGTGCAGCAGGGCGGGCCCTGTACGCACCCGGTCGTGGAGCGGCACAGCGACGGGAAGACGTACTGCGCCGTCTGTGGCGCCCAGCTGTATCTGTAGGTCCAGCACCCCTGCCCGAAGGTTCCCCTGTTCTGCCCCCGCGCTCATCCCCCTGTAAGGGGCGCGGGCCGTACACAGGTCGCCAGCTCGTTGACGTCGCGATCGGGGGAAGAGATATGAGCAGACGGCGGGATGCGCACGGCGAGGAGTCGGGAGCCCGTCAGGCGAGGCCGCCGAGGGGGACCCCGGCCGCGCTCGCGCAGCCGGTGGCCCAAAGGGCGCTGGCCTCGGGCGCCCCGCTGACGCCGCAGCAGGTCAGTGCCCTGCAGAGCGCGGCGGGCAACGCCGCGCTGGTACAGCGGCTGGCGCGGGACGGTGCGGGCGCCGCCCCGGGGCCTGCCGGGGTGGTGCAGCGCGTGGAGAGCCCGCCCCGGGGCCGCGGGGGCTACGAGGCCGACGCCTCGTCCTCCGGGTCGGACCACGGCCGGGACTCCGACAGCTCCCGGGAGCGGGAGGAGCTTCACCACCGCATGCAACAGGGGATGGCGGGGCTCGGGGACATCGGCGACCTCGTGCAGGCGACGGAGAGCCTGGAGCCACGGGGCCTACGCCGGATCCGGAATCTGGATCCCGACGCGCAGCCGATGCCCGCCTTCGTTCCGGACAGCGACCGCGCGGCCGCCGCGCCGGGCACGGCGAGCGCCGCGCCGGCCGCTCCGGCCGAGTCGTCCCTTCCCGAACTCCCCGGGAACACTCTCCTGGGACCGCTGCGCAACCTGCTCATGGAAGAACGACGCGTCGGCGGCGCCGGAAAGAAGCTGAAGGTCACGCTCAAGGTGGAGGAGGCGGACCTCCGTCGGGAGCGGCCCGGTCACACCTGGATCGAGGTCAACGGATCGGAGGGGGCGCAGGTCTCCTTCGGCTTCTACCCGCACGGGGACTGGCGAACGCTCACGGGGGTCGACGGCGGCGTCGTGTGCCCCGACCCGCACAGGCGGTTCACCAACCGCGAGTCGGCGAACGTCCCGCTGTCGCAGGTCTTCGACGGATACCAGGTCGCCCATGAGAAGGTCCTGGCCGACTACCACCTCGCCCTGTACAACTGCACGAGCTTCGCGGGCGAGGTGTGGAAGGCCATGACCGGCAGGAACATCCCCACGGACTGGATCGGCACGCTCGTCGCGAACCCCACGAGCACCTCCGAGGCCGTGGCGGGCAGACAGGGAACACGGCGGGACAACAGGCTTCCCGGCATGGAATCCCGCATGGAAGGCCCCATGCGCGGCGTTGTTCCCCTCCCCGGCGACCGGCGCGAGGTGGCAGGGAAGCTGGTCGAGGCGGGGATCTCCCAGAGCAGTTCGTCCGAGTCCACCGAGGAGGTGGACTGACCGCTACCGCATCAGCACCCCGCCCTCCTGGTCGCCGTCCTGGGGCGGGACGGCGACCAGGCCCAGTTCGGCGCCGCTCGTCAGCCGGGGGTGGGCGGGGAGGACCCGGACCGTGTAGCCGAAGGCGCCGGTGCGGTCGAGGACCAGCGGGCCCTCGAAGAGCCAGCGGCCGTCCGGGCCGGGGCCCTCCACGGGGCGCAGCGGGGAGCGGCGGGGCTCGCCCGCGATGCCGTCCGACTCGTCCACGCTGCCGGCCACGGCCTGGACCTCGACGTCCTCGGGCGTCAGGCCGCCGAGTCCGACGCGGGCGCGCAGGGTCAGCGAGGAGCCGACCTCCGGCTCCTCGCCGCTACAGGCGGCGCCCGCCGTCTCGACGTGGTCGACGGCGACGCCGGGCCAGGCGGCGCGTACCCGCGCCTTCCAGGCGGCCAGTTCCCGGGCCGCGTCCGGGACGAGGGCGCGCTGGGCGCGCGCTGCCGGGGCGTAGAGCCGCTCGACGTACTCGCGCAGCATCCGGTCGGCCAGCACCCGGGGGCCGAGGCGGGTGAGGGTCTGGCGGACCATCCCGACCCAGCGGACCGGGACGCCGGAGCCGTCGCGGTCGTAGAAGCAGGGCGCGACCTGGTCCTCGATCAGGTCGTAGAGGGCGGCGGCCTCGATGGTGTCGCGGCGGTCGGTGTCGTCGGCGGCGGCGCCGTCCGCGCTGGGGACGGCCCAGCCGAAGTCGGGCTCGTACCACTCCTCCCACCAGCCGTCCAGGACGGAGAGGTTGAGGCAGCCGTTGAGGGCCGCCTTCATGCCGCTGGTGCCGCAGGCTTCCAGGGGGCGCAGCGGGTTGTTGAGCCAGACGTCGCAGCCCGCGTAGAGCCTGCGGGCCATCTCCATGCCGTAGTCGGGCAGGAAGACGAGGCGGTGGCGGATCCGGGGGTCGTCCGAGAAGCGGACCAGCTCCCGGACAAGGCGCTTGCCGCCGTCGTCGGCCGGGTGTGCCTTGCCCGCGACGACGATCTGCACCGGGCGGGTGGGGTGCAGCAGCAGGTCGAACAGCCGGTCGCGGTCCCGCAGCATCAGGGTGAGCCGCTTGTACGCGGGGACGCGGCGGGCGAAGCCGATGGTCAGCACCGCCGGGTCGAACACCTCATCGACCCAGCCGAGTTCGGCGCCTGCCGCGCCGCGCTGCCGCCAGGAGGCGAACAGCCGGGCGCGCACCTCCTGGACGAGGCGCTCGCGCAGGCCCCGGCGCAGGTCCCACAGCTCGGTGTCCTTCATGCCGCGCACGTCGTCCGGGAGGGACGGGGCCGTCCAGGTGGGCGCGTGGACGCCGTTGGTGACGGAGCCGATGGGGACCTCGGCCGCGTCGAAGCCGGGCCACAGCGGGGCGAACATCTCCCGGCTGACCGCGCCGTGCAGGGTGCTGACGCCGTTGGCGCGCTGCGCCAGCCGCAGGCCCATCACGGCCATGTTGAACAGGTCCGGCTCGCCGCCGGGGTGGCTCTCCGCGCCCAGTCGCAGCACCTCCTCGACGGCGACTCCGGGCAGCTCCCCGTCGTCCCCGAAGTGCCGGGCCACCAGCTCCCGGTCGAAGCGGTCGATCCCGGCGGGGACGGGGGTGTGGGTGGTGAAGACGGTTCCGGCGCGGACCGTCTCCAGCGCGGCGTCGAAGCCGAGGCCGCTTCCGCTGGGCCCGCACAGCTCGCGGACCCGCTCCAGGCCGAGGAAGCCCGCGTGCCCCTCGTTGGTGTGGAACACCTCCGGCTGCGGGTGTGCGCCGATCCGGCAGTACGCGCGCACCGCGCGGACGCCGCCGATGCCGAGCAGCATCTCCTGGAGCAGCCGGTGCTCGCTGCCCCCGCCGTACAGCCGGTCGGTGACGTCGCGCTCGCGGCGGGCGTTGTCCTCCACGTCGGAGTCGAGCAGCAGCAGCGGGACGCGTCCGACGCACGCCCGCCACACGTACGCGCGCAGCAGGCGCCCGGCGGGGAGCCGCAGCTCGATCCGCACCGGCGCCCCGTCGGGCTCGCGGAGCCGGTGCAGCGGCTGCTCGTTCGGGTCGAAGACGGGGTAGTGCTCCTGCTGCCAGCCGTCCGGCCCGAGGGTCTGCCGGAAGTAGCCGTGCCGGTAGAGCAGCCCGACGCCGATCAGCGGGACGCCGAGGTCGCTGGCGGTCTTGAGGTGGTCCCCGGCGAGGATGCCGAGGCCGCCGGAGTACTGCGGCAGCGCTCCGGTGATGCCGAACTCGGGCGAGAAGTACGCCACGGCCGCGGGCAGCAGTCCGGCGTCCGGGCCGCAGTCCGGGCCGGTGTCCGCGCGCTGATACCAGCGGGGCTCGCTCAGATAGTCCCGCAGGTCCCCGGCGGCGACGGTGAGGCGGCGCAGAAAGCCGCGGTCGTCCGCGAGCCGGTCCAGCCGCTCGCGGGGCACGGTGCTCAGCAGCCGCACCGGGTCGCCGCCGCAGGCGCGCCAGCGCTCCGGGTCGACGGCGCGGAACAGCTCGCGCGTCTCGGGGTGCCAGGACCAGCGGAGATTTCCGGCCAGCTCGCTCAGCGGGCGGAGCGGTGCGGGGAGGACGGGGCGGACGGAGAACCGTCGGATGGCCTTCACATACCGACCGTAGCGGGCGGGGGACGCCGGGCAACCTTTCCGCGCACCGTGGCGACGTCCCCGCGACACACCCCCCCACACACCGAGGAGAACCCGTGTTACGTCAGCACCGTGGATCCAGCGGCGCCCGAGGACAGCCCCGGCGCCCGAGACGCGTACGCGCCCTGGCCGCCGCGGCGCTCGCGGGCGTCGTCGTCGCGGGAGGGGTCACCGCGATCGCGGGCGCGGCGGAGCCCGACGCCGCCGCGAGCACCGCCGCGCAGGTGGAGCCGCTCGGCCGGGGCGCCGTCAGCGTGCCCGGCGGCGACGGCAACCTGGTCAGCTGGCGCTGGCTGGGCACCGACCCGGACGACGTGGCCTTCAACGTCTACCGCGACGGAACGCGGCTCAACGACCAGCCGCTCACCGGCGCGACCAGCTATCTGGACGAGGGCGCCGGGCCGGGCGCGGCGTACACCGTCGCGGCGGTGGCGGGCGGCGAGGAGGGGGACCGGGCGACGGCGCGGCCGCTCACCGGGCCCGGCGGCTCGCTGGAGGTGCCGATCAGCAAGCCGCAGGGCGGCAGCGGCTACACGTACCAGGCCAACGACGCCTCCGTCGGCGACCTGGACGGCGACGGCGAGCTGGACCTCGTCCTGAAGTGGCAGCCGACCAACGCCAAGGACAACGCGCAGTCCGGCGTCACCGGCAACACCGTCGTCGACGGCTACACCCTGGGCGGCGACCGGCTCTGGCGTATCGACCTGGGCCGCAACATCCGCTCGGGCGCGCACTACACCCAGTTCCAGGTGTACGACTACAACGGCGACGGCCGGGCCGAGGTCGCCATGAAGACGGCCGACGGCACCCGGGACGGCGCGGGCCAGGTCATCGGGGACGCGAACGCCGACCACCGCAACAGCGGCGGCTACGTGCTGCGGGGCCCGGAGTTCCTCACGGTGTTCGACGGGCGGAACGGCGCCGCCGTGGACACCGTCGACTACGTCCCGGCGCGGGGCAACGTCGGGGACTGGGGCGACGACTACGGCAACCGCGTGGACCGGTTCCTGGCGGGCACCGCCTATCTGGACGGGCAGCGGCCCTCGCTGATCATGTCGCGCGGCATGTACACCCGCTCGGTCGTCGCCGCCTGGGACTTCGACGGCAGCGAGCTCACCCGGCGCTGGGTGTTCGACAGCAACGACCACAGCGGCTACGCCGGCCAGGGCTCGCACAGCCTGTCGATCGCGGACGCCGACCAGGACGGCAGGGACGAGGTCGTCTTCGGCTCGATGGTGGTGGACGACGACGGCTCCGGGCTGTGGACGGCACGCACCGGGCACGGCGACGCGCAGCACATCGGCGACCTCGACCCGCGCCGGGACGGCCTGGAGTACTTCAAGGTGTCCGAGTCCTCCGGCCAGCCCGGGTCGCTCTACCTCGACCCGGGGAACGGGCAGCGGCTCTGGGAGACGGCCCCGGGCGGCGACAACGGGCGCGGCGTGGCCGCCGACATCTGGGCCGGCAACCCGGGCCCGGAGATGTGGTCGGCGCGCGACGGCTCGATGCGGAACGCCGACGGCGACCCGGTCGGCGCCAAGCCCTCCAGCATCAACTTCCTGTCCTGGTGGGACGGCGACCCCGTGCGCGAACTGCTGGACGACACGCACATCGACAAGTACGGCCAGGGGCGGCTGCTGACCACCCAGGGCACCCGCTCCAACAACGGCACCAAGGCCACCCCCTCGCTCTCCGGGGACATCCTCGGCGACTGGCGCGAGGAGCTGGTCCTGCCCACCGCCGACGACTCCGCGCTGCGGATCTACTCCACGCCGCACCCCACGGACCGGCGGATCACCACCCTGCTGCACGACCCGATGTACCGCACGGGCCTGGCCTGGCAGAACACCGCCTACAACCAGCCCCCGCACACCGGGTTCTTCATCGGCGACGGCATGGGGACCCCGCCCCGCCCGAACGTGACCGCCGC
>NZ_JAAKZZ010000217.1 GCF_011045075.1 Streptomyces boncukensis | reverse complement strand
GTGGGGGGGGATCGGCAGGCCGCCGGGCCCGCGCTACGCGCCGCTCCTGGCGCGCGGCTGCGAGAGGCGGTCGAAGAGGATGCCGAGGCAGACGATGGCGACGCCGGCGGGCAGCCCCTGCGCGAGGTTGCCCTTCGAGAGGGCCTGTACGACGTCGTAGCCGAGCGCGCCGCCGCCGATCATGCCGCCGATGACGACCATCGACAGCACCAGCACGACGCCCTGGTTGACGCCCACCAGCAGGCCGCGGCTGGCCAGCGGCAGCTGGACGCCCCACAGCTGCTGCCGGGTGGTGGCGCCCAGCGAGGTGGACGCCTCCATCGCGGCCCGGTCGACGCCGTTCAGCGCCTGCGTGGTGATGCGGATGACGGCGGGCGCCGCGTAGATGACCGCCGCCAGGATCCCGGCCGTACGGCCCAGTCCGACCAGCGCGATCACCGGGATCAGATAGACGAACTGCGGCATCGTCTGCATCACGTCGAGCACCGGCCGCAGGATCCGTTCCACGCGCGGCACCCGCGCGGCGAGGATGCCGACGAGGACGCCGAGCAGGACGGTCAGCACCAGGCCCGAGATGACCTGCGAGAGGGTGTCCAGCGAGCGGTCCCACAGGCCCATGACGCCGATGAGGGCCAGGCAGGCCACACCGGCCGCCGCGGCCCGCCAGGTGCCCACGACCAGCCCGACGACGGCCACCAGCAGCACCAGCGCCCACCAGGGGGTGGAGGTGAGGCCGGAGCGCAGCGGGTTGAGGACGTGGTTGGCGAAGCCCTCGGCCCAGGTGTTGGTGCCGCCGATGAGGGGGATGCCGGAGCCCAGGTGGTCGGTGAACCAGTCGACGGCCGACTGGAGGTTGCCGGTGATGTCCACCGTCCAGCCCTCCGGCCACTTCTCGTCGCTGATCGCCGGGCCGACGGCCGCGAACAGCACGAGCAGCACCCCGGACAGGCCCCACGCCCCGGCGCGCTGCCGCGCCGGCACGGGCGAGCCGCCGGCCGTGTCGCTGTCCTCCAGCCGCTCGCCGAAGGCGGCGGTGGTCCGGTCCAGCAGCACGGCCACCAGCACCACAGCGACGCCCGCGGTGAGCGCCTCGCCGGTGGACAGGCTGGTGAGCGCGGTGTAGATGGCGTCGCCGAGGCCGCCGGCGCCGATCAGCGAGGCCAGCACGACCATGGAGAGACACATCATGATCGTCTGGTTGAGGCCGAGCATCATCTGCTTGCGGGCCAGCGGGATGCGCGCGGTGCGCAGCCGCTGCCAGCCGGTGGAGCCCAGCGAGACGGACGCCTCCAGCGCGGCGGGGTCGCCGCTGCGCAGCCCGAGCGAGGTCAGCCGGGCCATCGGCGGCGCGGCGTAGATCACGGTGGCGATCATCGCGGGCGCGGTGCCGACGCCGAACAGCAGCGTGAGCGGCAGCAGATAGGCGAAGGCGGGCATCACCTGCATGACGTCGAAGACGGGCCGCAGCAGCCGCTCGCACACGTTGGAGACGCCGGAGGCCAGGCCGAGCAGGAAGCCCAGCAGGGCGGCGGCGACGACGGAGACCGTCATCAGCGCCAGGGTCTCCATCGTCGGCTCCCACATGTCCAGCAGGCCGACGACGACGAACACCCCCAGCGCCGTGCCGCCGGTGCGCAGGGCGCGGCGGGAGAGGTCGGCGCCGCCCGCGGCCCAGGCCACCAGCACGCCGACGACGGTCACCCCGACCCAGCCCATCGAGTCGAAGAGCGAGGTGAGGGTGTCGTAGGAGGAGTCGGCCGCGTTGCTGATGTGCAGCAGGAAGTAGACGAACAGCCAGTGCGAGTCGCGGTTGTCCGCGAGCCACTCGTCCAGGTCGTTCAGCGGCGTCTTGACGTCCACCTCCAGCGCGCCGGGCCAGCTGCTGGAGCCGACGGCGAGCGCGCTGACGACCACCACCAGGCAGGCGGCGAGGACCGCGGCCACCTTGGGGTTGGCGGCGAACCAGGCGAGCGGGCCGGGCCGGCCCGCCGGGCCCGTGGCAGGCGCGGGCCCGTCGGGCTCCGGCTTCCGCGCAGTACCCCCGGCGGAACCGGAGGAACCGGAGGAACCGGCGGAACCGGCGGCGTCGCCCTTGGCGTCGCCCTTGGATACGGGGGCGCCTTCGACGGTGCTCATACGGCGGCCACCTCCTCGGCGTCGCCGCTCGGGCCGCCGCTGCCGTCCATCCCGGCGACGACGCCCAGCAGCGCGGCGTGGTCGACGACGCCCAGGGTGCGGCCGCCGTCGACGACGCGGCAGGCGGAGCCGCTGCGCGCGACGGCCTCGATGGCGTCGACGACCAGCGCGTCCGGGGGCAGCTCGGGGCCGCCGGCCGCCCCGGCATCGGCTGCCTCGGCTGCCTCGGCGGCGTCGACGGGGCGCATGGCGCGGCGCACGGTGATGACCTGCTCGCGGGGCACGTCGCGGACGAAGTCCCGCACATAGTCGTCGGCCGGGTTGGCGACGATCTCCTCGGGGGTGCCGAGCTGCACGATCTCGCCGTCCCGCATCAGCGCGATGCGGTCGCCGAGCCGGAGCGCCTCGGACAGGTCGTGGGTGATGAAGACCATGGTCCGGCCCTCCTCGCGGTGCAGCCGGATGACCTCCTCCTGCATATCGCGCCGGATCAGCGGGTCGAGCGCGGAGAACGGCTCGTCGAAGAGCAGCACCTCCGGGTCGACGGCGAGGGCGCGGGCGAGGCCGACGCGCTGCTGCTGGCCGCCGGAGAGCTGCCGGGGGCGGCGCTCGCCGAGCCCGCCGAGGCCGACCTTCTCCACCATCTCGGCGGCGCGGGCGCGGCGCTCGGCCTTGCCCTGGCCCTGGATCTCCAGGCCGTAGGCGACGTTGTCCAGGACGGTGCGGTGCGGCAGCAGGCCGAAGTTCTGGAACACCATGGACGCGCGGTGCCGGCGCAGCTCGCGCAGCGCGTCCTTGTCCATGCCGCGCACGTCGTCCCCGTCGAACTCCAGGGTGCCCCCGGTGGGTTCGATCAGCCGGGTCAGGCAGCGCACCAGGGTGGACTTGCCGGACCCGGACAGCCCCATGACGACGAAGACCTCGCCCTTGTGCACGTCGAAGGAGACGTCGCGGACGGCGGCCGTGCAGCCGGTCTGCTCCCGCAGTTCGGCCTGGGACAGCCCGGCGATCGCGGGGTCGCCGGGGATCCGCTCGGCCTTGGGCCCGAAGACCTTCCACAGGTTGCGGACGGAGAAGACCGGACCGGTATGCGGGGGCTTGCTCTCGGTTCGCGTCTCGGACATCACGCGTCACCTCCCGGTGTCGTGGCCTGGGCTTCCTTGATGAGATCGACCGCCTTCTCGCCCAGCATCAGCACGCCGATCATCGGGTTGACGGCGAACATGGCCGGGAACACCGAGGCGTCGGCGATCCGGATGCTCTCCAGGCCCCGGACGCGCAGCGCGGTGTCCACCACGGCGAGTTCGTCGGCCTGGGCGCCCATCTTGCAGGTGCCGGCCGGGTGGTAGACGGTGTGTGCGGCCTTGCGGACGAGCTCGCTGATCTCGGCGTCGTCGGTCACCTCGGGGCCGGGGAAGACCTCGCGCTTGAGCCACTTGGCGAACGGCTCGGTCCGCGCGACCTCGCGGGCGGCCTTGATGCCGTCGACGAGGGTCTGCCCGTCGTAGTCGAACCCGTTCTCGTCGTACTCGAAGTACTTGAAGTCGAGGGCCGGCTTGACCTCGGGGTCGGCGGAGGTGAGGTAGACCCGGCCGCGGGCGCGGGACTTGGGGATGTTGGGGGTCATCGACACGCCGTGCTCGGGGCGTTCGTAGCCCAGCCGCTCGGGGTTGTCGGTGAACGGGATCTGGTAGAAGTGGAACATCAGGTCGGGGCCCTGGTGCTCCGGGTCCCGCTTCATGAACATCACCGCGTCCGAGTCCATCGCGGAGTTCCCCGGGATCGGGCCTTCGGTCTCCCAGACGATGACCGACTCGGGGTGGTCGAGCAGGTTCTCGCCGACGCCCTGCAGATCGTGGACGACGGGTATGCCCAGCGCCTGAAGGTCCTGTCTGCGGCCGATGCCGGAGTGGTTGAGCAGCCGCGGGGTGTCGATGGCGCCGGCGCAGACGACGACCTCGCGGTCCGCGGTCAGCAGCGTCTCGGTGCCGTCCTTGGCGCGTACGTGCACGCCGGTGGCCCGCTTGCCGTCCAGCTCCAGCCGGTACGCCCAGGTCTCCAGCAGGATGTGCAGGTTGGGGCGGTCGCCGGCCTCGATATGCGGGTGGAGGTAGGCGACGGAGGCGGAGGAGCGCTTGTTGTTCTCCGGGTGGTAGGAGAGGTCCAGGAAGCCCACGCCCTCGTCGAACGGCCGGTCGTTGAAGCCGATGATCTCGGGGATGTCCAGCGCGTCCTTGGCCGCGTCGATCCAGTCCCTGGCGATGGCGTTCTGGTCCTTGTCGGCCACCCGCACCACGTTGTTGCGCAGCTTGCCGAAGTAGGGGTCCATGGCCTCGGCGCCCCAGCCCTCGGCGCCGTTCGCCTCCCACTCGTCCCAGTCCGAGGGGAGCGGCTTGAACGAGATGAGGGTGTTGTGGGACGAGCAGCCGCCGAGGACCTTGGCGCGGCTGTGCAGGATGTGGGAGTTGCCGCGCGGCTGCTCGGTGGTCGTGTACTCGTAGTCGAGCTCACCGCCGAGCAGACCGAGCCACCTGCGCAGCGTGAGCACCTCGGGCCGGTCGATGTCGGAGGGGCCGCCCTCGATCAGGGCGACGGTGACGCCAGGATCCTCGGCGAGCCGGGAGGCGATCACCGATCCTGCCGTTCCACCACCGACGATCACGTAGTCGTAGCTGGACATAAGGGGTGTTGCTCCTTGGGGGTGATACACGTGCGGACGCCGCCGGGCCCGGCGGCGGAAGCGGGAAGGGCGCGGGCGCGGCGGGGATCAGCCCGCGAACCAGCGCACGGGGGCGGGACGGAGGTTCTCGTAGACGTGCTTCGTCTCGCGGTACTCGGCCAGGCCGTGCGGCCCGAGCTCACGGCCGATGCCGGACTTGCCGAAACCTCCCCACTCGGCCTGCGGCAGGTAGGGGTGGAAGTCGTTGATCCATACGGTGCCGTGCCGCAGCCGCGCCGCGACCCGCCGGGCGCGTGCCGTGTCCCCGGAGAAGACGGCGCCGGCCAGGCCGTACTCGGTGTCGTTGGCGAGCGCGACGGCCTCGTCCTCGGTGCGGAAGGTCTCCACGGTGAGGATCGGGCCGAAGGTCTCCTCGCGGATGACCCGCATCCCGCGGTGGCAGCGGTCCAGCACCGTGGGCGCGTAGAAGTAGCCGCCGGCCGGGCGGACGCCGGACGGCCCCGGACGCTCGCCGCCGCACACCAGCTCGGCGCCCTCGGCGAGCGCGCTCGCGACATACGCCTCGACCTTCTCCAGCTGCTGCCGGGAGACCAGCGGCCCGCACTCGACGCCGTCCTCGGTGCCCCGGCCCAGCCTGATCTTCCGGGCCCGGTCGGCCAGCTCGGCGACGAAGCGGTCCTTGACGGACTCCTCGACGATCAGCCGCGCGCCGGCCGAGCAGACCTGGCCGCTGTGGATGAACGCGGCGTTGAGGGCCTGGTCGACGGCGGCGTCGAAGCCCTCCTCGGTGCCGCAGGCGTCGGCGAAGACGACGTTGGGGTTCTTGCCGCCCAGCTCCAGCGCGACCTTCTTGGCGCCCGCGACGGCGGCCGCGCCCGCCTTGGTGCCGCTGGCCAGGCCGCCGGTGAAGGAGAACAGATCCACGTCCGGGTGCTCGGCCAGCCGCTGGCCGACCGGGAGCCCGGCGCCGGTGACGATGTTCGCGACGCCCGCCGGGGCGCCCGCCTCGGCCACCAGCTTCACCAGGTGCACGGTGGACAGCGGGGTGATCTCGCTGGGCTTGATCACGAAGGTGTTGCCGGCGGCGAGCGCCGGGGCGACCTTCCAGCTCGCCTGGAGAAGGGGGTAGTTCCAGGGCGTGATCAGTGCGCAGACGCCCACGGGTTCGTGGACGACGACGCTGTGGACGTCGGCGCTGCCCGCGTCGACGACCCGGCCGCCGGACTCGTTCATGACGAGATCGGCGAAGTAGCGGAAGGCCGCGGTGACGTCGTCCACGTCGACCCGGCCCTCTTCGAGGGTCTTGCCGGTGTCGCGGGACTCGACGAGCGCGATCTCCTCGCGGTCGCGCTGCAGCAGGTCGGCCACGCGGCGCAGCAGCGCGGCCCGCTCCGCGGTCGGGGTGTGCGGCCACTCCCCCTCGTCGAAGGCACGGCGCGCGGCGGCGACCGCGGCGTCGGTGTCCTCCGTGCCGCCCTCGGCGACGACGGCGAGGGGGGTGGCGTCCGCGGGATCGAGGATCTCGCGGGTCTCCCCCGACGTGGCGGCGCGCCACTCACCGCCTACGTGAATGCTCTCCAATACGGACACCGTGGGTACTGCCTTCCATAACCGAAATGTTCCTTGCCATGCCACTGGGCACATGGCAAGAGCGACCCCTGCCCCGTTGCGGAGAACTCATGTCTGAAACTCGCGCACAAGTGGGCTTCATCACTGCCGGGGTGCGGAAGCCGGGCGCGGAACGTACGGTAAATGGGTCAATATGCGCTCATACCCGGACAGCGGGCGGTTGCCCGCCAGACGAGGAGCGGAGCGTGGGACATGTTCCGACAGCACCGTGTGGCGCTGGCACTGGTCGCGTGCGCTGCGGCGACGGCAGGCGGCGCGCTGCTGGTCCAGGCGACCTCGGCCCCGGGCGCCGGCCCCGGCACGGACCGCGGCCTCGACGGACTCACCGGGCAGCAGATAGCGGACAAAGCCGTGCGGCAGCTGAATTCCGCGTCGTCGCTGCGGCTGAAATTGAAGGCCGCCGATCTGGAGATGCGGCTGTCCCTCGACGAAAACGCGAATTGCGCGGGAAAGCTCAGGATTCCGGGCAAAGGCTCGGTCAAGCTGATCAAAAGGGGCGACACGGTCTGGATGCGGCCGAGCGCCGCGTTCTGGCGGCACCAGCTCGGCGGCGAGCGCGGCGCGGCGGCGGCCGAGCGCTTCCAGGGCCGCTACATCAAGGGCCGCGCGGACGACTCGCTGCTCGGCGGCAGCGGTCTGGCCACCGCCTGCGACCTCGACGCCTTCCGCGCGGCGGCGGGCGCGGACGACGAGGGCGCCGCCGAGCGCTGGCGGCGCGGCCCGGCCGGCACGGTGCGCGGGCACACCGCGGTACCGGTGACCCGGGAGCAGGACGGCGTCGAGGTCACCATGCTGGTCGCCGACCGCGGCAAGCCGTATCCGCTGAAGCTGCAGCGGCGGGCCGGGGCCGAGCGGGACGAGATCCAGCTCGGCCGGTTCGACGAGCCGGTGCCTCGAGGGACTCCGCCCGCGAGGCAGACGGTGGACGTCACCGAGCTCCGCGAGCAGCTGCGCCGCCCCCCGGCGAAAGAGGTCTAGCCATGCGCCCCGGGAGGGGCTGCCCCTTGCCGCGCGTCGCGGAGCGCGGGTGCGCGGACCGCTCGGCGCGCAGTTCCCCGCGCCCCTGATGGAGCACCCGTGGATCGAGCGCGCTCCATCAGGAGGGGCTGCCTCTACTCGGCGCTGTCCTGAACCAGGTCCGTGGAGATCTCGCGGACGCAGCTTCGCAGCCAGACATGTGCGGGATCGTTCCCGTACCGCGGATGCCACGCCTGGGAGATCGCCAGCTCCGGCAGCTCCAGCGGAATCTCGAAGGCCACCAGCCCCAGCCGGTCCAGCTGCAGCGCCGAGAGCCGCCGCGCCGTCCGCCCCACCAGATCGGTGTCCGCCACCACCAGCAGCGCCGAGATGAGCGTCGGCACCGAGGCGACCACCCGGCGCCGCAGCCCGCGCCGCGCCAGCTCCTCGTCGATCGGGCCGTGCAGCAGGCCCCGCCGGGACGCGGTGACGTGGTCGGCCGCCGCGTACCGCTCCGGCGTGACCGGCTCCGCGAGCAGCGGATGCCCGGCGCGTACGACGCCGACGTTGTCGTCGGTGAAGATCCGCTCCATCCGGGTCTCCGGGGCCGGATGGCGGTGGACGACCCCGATCTCCAGATCGGCGCGCCCCTCCCGCAGCTCGTAGGCGTCCCGTGAGCTCTCCGGCACCAGCCGCAGCGCGACACCGGGCGCCTCCCGCCGCACCCGCTCCAGCAGCCGCGTCCCGAAGGCGATCAGCAGCCCGTCGTCCGCGAGCAGGGTGAACGTCCGCTCCAGCGCGTCCAGTTCGAGGCCGCGCTGCGGGGTGAACACGGCCGAGGCGCGCTCCACCAGCTCCCGCACCTCCTCGCGCAGCTCCAGCGCGCGCGGCGTCGGCACCATCACCCGCCCCGAACGCACCAGCACCGGGTCGCCGAGCGCCTTGCGGATCCGGGTCAGGGTGCGGCTCATGGCGGGCACCGAGAGGTGCATCCGGTCGGCGGCGCCGCTCACGCTGCCCTCGTCGAGCAGGGCGTCGAGGGCGGTCAGCAGATTGAGATCCAGTTTCGATTGCACGGTGAGCAATTATCCCTTGAAAAGATTGCAATTGAATTAAACAGTACGGCTGCCTACCGTTTCCCACCGGTACCGAGACTTCTTCCGCATCCCTCCCTTTCTGCGAGGTACACCCATGCCTTCGGCCGTCCTCCCCCGGCACGCTCCGGCGGGCGCACCGCCCTCCGCTCCGGCGCCGCACCACCGGCACGGCCCCGTGCTGGCCCTGATGTCGTCCTGCGTCGTGCTGGCCGTCGCGCTGGTCGCCGCCGTCAACCTCGCCCTGCCCAAGCTGGCGGGCAGCGGGCTGCACCCCACGCACGCCGAGCTGGTGTGGATCGTGGACGCCTATGTCCTGGCCTTCGCCTGCCTGCTCATACCGGCGGGCGCGCTCGGCGACCGGCGGGGCCGGAAGGGGGCGCTGCTGGCCGGGCTCGCCGTCTTCGCCGCGGGCTGCCTGCTCGCCGCGCTCGCCCCGGCCCCCGAGCCGCTGATCGCCGCGCGCGCCCTCTCCGGCGCCGGCGCGGCGCTGATCATGCCCGCGACGCTGTCACTGGCGCTGCAGACCGCGCCGCCGGACCGCAAGGCGCACGCGGTCGCCATCTGGACGGGCGCCACCGGCGCTGCCGGGATGGTGGGCAACCTGGGCGGCGGCCTGGTGCTGCAGTACCTGCCCTGGCAGGGCCTGTTCTGGGTGTCGCTGCCGCTGGCCCTGCTGCTGCTCGCGCTGGTCGCGCGGCTCGCCCCGCGCACCGCGCCGAGCCGCACCGCGGGCCCGGCCGACCCGCTCGGCACCGCGCTGCTCGTCCTCGGCTCCGTCGCCCTGGTCGCCGGCATCGTCGAGGGTCCGGAGCACGGCTGGTCCTCGGCGCCGGTGCTGGGCTCCTTCGCGGCCGCCGCCGTGCTGCTGGCCGCCTTCGCGGGGTACTCGGCGAAGGCCGGCGACCCGCTGATCGACCCCCGCGTCTTCCGGATCCCGAAGCTGCGCGCCGGGACGCTCGGCGTGGCCGCCACCTTCATCGGGCTCTTCGCCCTCTTCTTCGTCAACGCGCAGTACCTGCAGTACGCCAAGGGCTACTCCCCCGCGCTCACCGGGCTGGCCACCGCGCCGGTGGCCGTCGGGATGATCGTGGTGGCCAGGCTCAGCCCCTGGGCGGTCCGCCGCTGGGGCGGGCGCCCGGTCGTGGCGCTCGGGCTGGCGGCGGTGACGGCCGGGCTGGCGCTGCTGTCGCTGCTCACCGCGGGCACCCCGTACCTCGCCTACGCGGGCGTCCTGCTGGTGATGGCCATGGGGATGGGGCTGAGCATGCCGCCGCTGTCCACCGCGATCCTCGGCTCCCTGCCCGCCGAGCGCGCCGGTCTCGGCTCCGGGCTGAACAGCGCGGCGCGGGAGTTCGGCAGTGCCCTGGGCATCGCCGTGATGGGCACGGTGCTGGCGGGCCGCACGCTGACGGACGGCATGAGCGCGGGCTTCCGCCTCGTCGCGGGCGCGGTGGCGGTGCTGGGGGCGGTGACGGTGCTGTGGTTCCGCGAGCCCGCCGGGGCGCCGGAGGCCACCGGGTCGGCCGGGGCGGCCGGGGCGGTGCGATGAGCCTGCTGGACCGGTTCCTCGTCCGCGGGACCGTGGCCCGCGCGGAGCACGGGCCCAGCCGCTTCCACCGGCTGACCCTCACCGTGCCCGGCCCGCTCCCGTGGAAGCCGGGCCAGCACATCCGGGTCCAGGTCGGCGGGGTGCCCGGCCCCCGCCGCACCTACTCGGTCTGGGCGCACGAGGGGCGCACGCTCCAGCTGTACGTCCTCGACCACGACGGGGCCGGGCCGGGCGCGCGCTGGGCCCGTGCGGCGGCACCCGGACAGCGGGTCCTCTTCGGCCGGCCGGAGGGCGGCCTGGTGACCCGCCCCGGCGCGCGGCACCTCTTCGTCGGGGACGAGACGGCCTCGGTGGCCTTCGGCCCCATGATGCGGTCCCTGCACGAGGAGGGCGCGACGGTCCGCGGGCTGCTGGAGGTCGGCGAGGAGGCCGACCGCCTGCCCCTCCCGGACGGCGCCGACCTCAGCTGGCGCTACCGCCACGGCGCCCCGGCCGCCGCCTCGCCCACCCTCCTGGCGGCCCTGGCGGGCCTCTCCTTCCCCGCCGGGCGCGACGCGGTCGCCTACGTCGCGGGCGAGGCCCGTACCGTGCAGGCGGTCCGGGGCCATCTCGTCCGGGAGCGGGGGTGGGAGCGGCGCGCGGTCGTCACCAAGCCGTTCTGGTGCCCGGGGAAGCGCGGGCTGGACTGAACCGGGAGGGGCGGCGCTCAGCCGTCGTGCCACTGCCGGGACGGCATGTGCTGGACCACCAGCACCACGGCGGCGACCAGGACGTTGCGGAGCGCGGCCTGGGTGCCGTTCCACTTCTCCGACTGCCACATCGCGAACTACTCGCCGCCGATGGCGAGGAACCCCGCGCCGAAGAGGAGCAGCACCATCAGCAGGCCGAGCGTGGCGACCCGCCGCGCCCTCTCGTACGGGCCCCCGCGCCAGGCGGCACGCGCCCACAGCGCGGTCCCCGCCAGCAGGACCAGCGCCGCCAGCGTCTCCCAGCCGATGATGGCGACGTACGCGGCGTCGGCGACGGCGCGGGACTCGATCGCGCGCCACATCAGGTCGTCGTCCCGGAACGTGGTGTCCATGGCGAACACATGGCGGACGAACTCCTGGTTGGTGCCGAAGTCCGTGATGTTCCCGAACGCCACCAGCGCGATGATCAGCGCCACCGTCCCGGTCAGCGCCGTCGCCACCACCGGCAGCGTCCCCAGCCGCATCCGCCGTCTCACCCCTCTCTGCACGCAGCCGCCACGGCCACACCGTCCTCGTAGAGGTGATACCGCGTCAACAGCCCCTGCTCCACCGTCAACCGCAGCGCGTAGGGGGCACGGAACGGCTTGCCCGTGGCCCGCACGCGCCCCGTCAGCATCCCCGTGACCACGGCGTCGGCACCGTCCACCAGCACAGCCCCCACGACCGGCTCGCCGCCGGCCACCGGTTCGACGCCGGCGGCCAGCTCGGTGAAGTGGTCCGCCACGTCGGCGCGGGTCGAGCGGGGGCGTATCCAGGGGACGTCCGGGTTGTCGGCGATCATCCAGTCGACGCGCTCCGCGAAGAGCGCGGCCACGCGCTCCGGGTCGCCCTCGGTTACGCGGGCGGCGAACGCCTCGACGAGAGCGCGGGTTTCGGTTTCCTGCGGGGTCAGTGGGTTCGTCATGGGCAGGACGGTGTCAGGCCGCCGCTGCGGCGTCGATGACCTGCCGGGTAAGGCAGCCGGCCGCCGAAAGCAGCTGGCAGCGCTCTGCGCATCGGGCTACTGTGCGTCAGCATGCGGGAGTTACGGGGGGCGCGGGGGACGC
>NZ_JAAKZZ010000216.1 GCF_011045075.1 Streptomyces boncukensis | reverse complement strand
CCGTGAAGTAGTCGGCCTCCGCAGGCATCCGTTCCGTGCCGACGGCGGCCGGTGTGGCGCCCGGTTCGGTGTGGGGAAAGAGGAGCGCGCCAGCGGTGGCTTGGGTGGCCAGGGGGATGCCGAACCAGGTGGGGAACTGGTCGGGGAAGAGCTGGGTCTTGAGTTCCCGGCCGCTGTCTTCGTAGAGCGGGGTGCGGCGGTTCGTGGTGAGGGCTTCGGTGACGCGCTGGTGTTGGGTGGGATGGAGCTGTTCGCCAGCGTCGAGGTGTTCACGGACGACGTCGTAGAGCCCGAGCGCGTCGAGGAGGCCGAGGCCGAGCGCTGCGGCGGCCGGCCAGGGCAGGATGCGCACGGTGGTGCGGTCGGGGTCGGCTCGGGCGAAAATACGGTCATTGGCGAGCAGGGCCATGCCGCCACGGCGGGCAAGGAGGAGCGCGGTGGTGGACTTGCCCGCGCCCTTGTTGCCGAAGGCGAGGAGGGCTCGCTCCTCCTCGGTGGCGACCGCGGAGGCGTGCATCAACGTCCAGCCCGCGCGCAGGAGTTGCCCCCAGACGGCTTCCCGGGCGATGCGCGCGGCGGCGAGACATGCGGGGAGGATGTCCGTGCCGACGACGGTGAGCCGCTGGGCGTCGTTGCCCACGCGGTAGGCGAGGCTGTCGGACGGGGCCACGGCGGTGACCGTTCCGGCGGTGGGGTCGGTGGTGAAAGTGCGGGCCTTCGCGTACTCGCTCTCGGTGTGGGATTGGGCCATGACCTCATCCGAGAACGCGCGGTACATCTCCGGGTCGATGTGCACGTTGAGCACGGCGCCGTGCTCGGCACGGCCGGGGGCGGCCCGCCACCAGGGGCCGAAGTAGCGCGTCGCCCAGTCGGTCACCTGGGGGTGAGGGCTGGTGAGGGTGACGGCGGCTTCGCCGGTGCGGATGTGCATCACGTGGTTCATGCGATTCCTTCGCTGCTCAGGTGGGCGGTCAGTTCCTCGTAGGTGTCGTGCAGGTGGCGTTGCGCCCGCTCGAAGCGCCGGGTCTCGGCGTCGTTGAGGCGGGGCAGGCGCGGCTCGGGGTGTCCGGCGGTGAAGTGAACGGGGATGCCGAGATAGCCGCCCGCGTAGGGGGCGGAGAGCTCTTCGGTGCCATCGGCGTGGCCGAGGGCGTGGCGCAGGGCGGACAGGACGGCTCCGGCCGGTCCGGCGCGGGTGCGTCCAGCTCCGTCGCTAATGGCGGCTGGACGCGTGGTCAGGTGACCGTGCGCCTCGCGGAGTGGGAAGGCGACGGGCATCCCGCGCACGGTGGTGGTGCTCGCGCAGATGGTCGCGTAGCGGCCGTGCTCGCCGATGACATGGCCGTGTACCTCGTGCGGGGCGACGTCGAAGAGGTCAGCGAGATAGGCGCGGTAGCGGGCAGCGTCGAGGTTGGAGCCGATGCCGAAGACGCGCGGGCAGCCGGACGTCTCGGCGAACAGGCGCGTCATCACGTCCACAGGGTTGGTAACGACCAGCACCGGGCCCCGGTATCCGTGCAAGGCTCGCGCCGTGTCGGCGATGGCGGGGGCGTTGTGCCGCAGTCCGCCGATGCGGATGTCCGTCCGGTCAGCGGTGTTCGTGAAGCGGGCGCGCAGGGCGACGACTACGGCGTCCGCCTCCGTGCACTCCGTGACGGGTACCGCGCTGACGCGGAGGCGGCGGCCGAGTGCGCCGGCCATGTCGGCGAGGTCGTCGGCGTAGACGGCTGCCTGATCGCGCGTGCGCGAGACGATGCGTAGGCGGTCACAGATGCCAGAGGACACCAGCGCGGCGCCGACCGTTCGCCCTACGGCTCCCGCGCCGATGACGCCGATCGTGGCGGGCGGCCATGCGTAGCTCATGCCGCGCGCTCCGCCGCGTAGTCGAGGGCTTCGCTCCACACCGTTCCGGCACCTGCCGCGAGGTCGAGCTGCCAGGTGAGGTGATCCAGCAGCATCAGCACGGCGCCGAGCCGTTCCAGCACGCCACACCCCAGTGCGGGAAGTGGGACGTCGGCGGGCGCGGCGAGGTAGGTGGTGAGGATGTTGGTGGTGTCCATCGCCCACAACACCAGGATGTCGTGGAGCGGGGCTGTCCCGTAACGGCGCGGAAAGAACCCGGCCAACTCGTCCACCAGCACCCGCGCCGTATGGATACCGGGCTGGGCGGCGAGCAGCGCGAGCACCGTGCGGGACAGCAGTTTCGCCACATCCGCCATGTGCGGGCCGCGCTGTATGCCGGGGTCGAGGAAGATCGGGCGCCCCCTGGGACCTTCCGGATAGAGGATGTGCTCCGGCTTCAAGTCTCCGAAGAGGACTCCTCTCCCCTGCTCTGTCGCGCGTAGCTCGGCCCTGCGCAGCCGGGCCACGACACGGCCGAGCACAGTGGCAGTGCGGTGCCGCATGGCGGGCCGAAGCCGTGCCGCGCCGAGTTCGCCGAGGTAGGCCGGAGCCGAGCCGGGCGCGAACTTCCTGGCGAAGATGGCAGCGAGGTCCCGTTCCGGGATCTCCCGACCTCGCAACCATCCATCGACGTCCTGTCGCTGCAAGCCGGCCACCTGCCCGAGCACCACGGCGAACAGGTCCTCCGTTCGTTCAGGGGCCCGTAACAGCACGTCCGCGAGCGTCGGGCCGGTCACCTGGTCGGTGAACAACGCTCCCGCGCGGAAGCCAGCCAGGCGGCACAGTTGCGGCCATCCGCGCTGGTCAAGTAACTCCAGTTGCGCCGCCTCGCGACACAGCAGCGCGCGACCGCTCACCGCGTAGAGGCGCTGTGCCTCGCGCACCTGCGTCCACGAGCCGAAGACTCCCCGCCGCACCGACACCAGGGACGCATCAAGGAAGCTGTACTTCGCGTAGAGCGCCCGCTCTCCCACCTTCACCGACCGCACGTAGCACGTCACGCTGGGCACCACGTCCCCGAACACGACCGGCTCGCTCGGCCACAACTGCCGCGCCGCACGGCCGATCTCCGCGTCCGCGTAGGTGGCCAACTGCTGCATCTTCGGCCCTTCCGCGCGAGAGGTACGGGCTACGGGCTGCACGGGGATGTTCGGGCATGCGGACATGAGCGCTCCTTTGCGCGTCCTGTGAAGGGGTGGGACTGGTAGGTGTGGTTCGCCGGGCGTCATGGCCTGCGCCGCGTCCGGGATCGGGACGACGTGTCATCGGCGAGGGCGTTCATCTTCTCGATGGCGGAGAGCGCGCGGGCCTCCTCGGGAGGACAGGGCCATTCGCGGCCCCCGCCGACAGGGCGCAGGAGGTACCGGGTTCCGTCCCGGCCCATGAGCTGGCCGACCCTGCCCGTTCGCGTGTCCATGAAGTACGCCGACGTGGAGCCCTTCGGGGTCGGTGCGGATGAGGGGGTCATAGGTACCTCTTGGGGGATCGTGCGACGGTCTTGCCGACGAGCACGCGGCTCGCCTCGACCTTGGTGACGATGTGCTGGTCGGCCGCCGCGAGGGAGACATCGGCGGAGAGCGCATCGAGCCCCACTGCGACGATTACGGCTCCGCCGCCGACCACGAAGCGGAACCACTCCGGGTTCGTGGGAACGCGTAGCGCGTGCTGAGAGCGGTCAAGGAGAAGCACGGCCGCGAGGTCGTCGCGATGCACGACCAGCCGGGGCCCGATGTCAGGCAACGGCTTTGTCGGCTCGTCGAGTCCGAGCGCGACGGCCAGCCCGCGCATCCGCGCCTCAATGACGCGCGGGGATTCGTCCGACTGCTCCGGACGGTGGGCGATGTACAGGAAGGCGACGTGACCAGCGGGGGTGTCATCGATCCAGAACCAGACCGACACCGAGGCCAGCAGTTCGGCACTCGGCACGATGACCAGTCGCCCTGCCGTCATCGTCGCCCACCCGCTAACGTGTCGATTGCCGCGGGCTCAACAGCGCTTCTTACGCAGCCAGTTCGCCCCATACGTCAAGACAACCGAGACGGCGTACCCAGGGGGTACCGGCAGTAGGGGTGTCAGAGGGTGTCACTTCCGCTACCGTCCGCGGCCGAGGGGTAGGGGCTCACCATGAAGAGACCGAACACGAATCTCGCGCAGCATCTCGAACAGTCCGGTATGAGCAACAAGGAGCTCGCCCGCCGCGTCAGAGCGAGGGCTGAGCTGTGGGGACATCCGCACATCACGCCGAACGCCACGACGGTCCGACGCTGGCTCGCGGGCGACCAGCCGCGCCCGCCCGTGCCCGCGATCCTCGCGGACGTGCTCTCGGCGAGCATCGGCTACCGGGTGACGACCTATGACCTTGGCCTCGGCGACAGCGGTACGGCCGAACGCGCGCTCGTCTACAGCCGGTCGTTCGCGGTTACGGTGGAATCCGTAGCCGACTTGGGGAGGGCCGACGTGGACCGTCGCACGCTCATGGCAGCAGCTCCGTTCGCAGCCGTCGCCGCGGTAGGCCCCTCGCGGGACTGGCTCCTCAGCACCCTCGACCAGAAGCCGGACGCCGGGCCACGCGTACGCCTGGAGGACGTCACCGCCGTGCGGAACATGTTCGGCGAGTTCCAGAAGATGGACGTGCTCCAGGGCGGGGGATCGGGTCGGCTCGTCCTCGCCGAGTACATGAACCAGCACGTCTATCCGCTGCTGCGCCGCACGCACACCGAGAAGGTGCGCCGGGCACTGTGCGAGGCGGCGGCCGAACAGACGTACCTGCTCGGCTGGATGGCCTACGACAACGGTGAGCACGGGACGGCTCAGCGATACCTGATCCAGTCGCTTCGGCTCGCCGAGGAGTCCCACAACATCGCCCTCGGCGCTCACGTCCTCGCTGGCATGGCCGACCAAGCCACGCTGCTCGGCGATCCGGAGGAGGGCCGCCGCCTCGCCCAGGCCGGGCGTGCCGGGCTCCGGGGCGAGGGGACCTCGCGCGCCTGCATGGCCGACCTGTGGGCGCTGGAAGCGCGGGCACTGGCCAAGCTCGGCGAGAAGAACGCCGCGGCCCACGCGGTCTCGCGCTCCGAGTCGGCGTACGGCCGGGTTCGCCGGACGGAAGAGCAGGAGTGGGCGGCGTTCATCGACCCGGCGTACCTGCATGGCGAGCACGCCAACACCTTCCGCGACCTGAGCCAGGCGGAGCACGCCGAGGAGCACGCACGCTTGTCCATCGAGCACGCGCGGCGTCAGAAGCGGGCGCGGCGAGGCGCCATGTCACAGGCTGCACTGGCCGTCTCGCACCTCCAACGGGACGACTTGGAGGCCGCGCACGCCGCCGGGCTCCGCACGCTGAAGCTCTCCCGACAGGTGAAGAGTTCGCGGTGTGTGCAAGCCGTACAGGACTTGCAGAAGCAGATGAAGCCCTACGGGGACCATCGACTCGTGACGGACTTCAACGACCGGGCGAGGGAGCTGACGGCCGCGTGAGGCCACATGAGGATCACACACACAAATGCCCCCGTGCCTCAACGCTCGTAAAGCGGGGGTGTGGGGGCGTTAAAACACTTAGCCGTCGCCTGTGCCTTCTAGCCGCAGTCTTACAGCTTGGCTGACTAGCTCGGCGGCTTCCAATGGATCTTCGTGTTCCCAGAAGCGGAGAACCTTCCAACCGTGTTCTTCGAGTGCGGCGGTCGTCTCCGCGTCTCGGGCCTGATTCCCGGAGATCTTCTCCTGCCAGAACGCGGCTCGTTTGGTGGACGGACGGTAGTGCTCAGGACAGCCGTGCCAGTAACAGCCATCGACGAAGACCGCGACCCGGGCCCTTGTGAAGACCACGTCAGCCGTCCGCCGTAGATCCGCTATCGGCCTCACCGAGACTCGATAGCGGAGACCTTTACGGTGCAGGGCTGAGCGCAGCAAGCGCTCCGGCTTCGTGTCGCGTCCCTTGTTCGCCGCCATGACCGCACGCGAAGCGGGTGATGAGGCCCACGAGCCGGGCGGCAGCGGCTCGGTAGTCACGTAGCCCGCAGTGCGCGCCATGGACCAAGCCTGCGCCAGGTTCGCGGCACGAGTCGTGGCGTCCACCTCGCCCACGTACCGTTCCCGTGTCTCCCCCTCCTGCGACCAGCGAAGATAGGCGCGGATACGTCGAGTGCTGCGGTACATGCGCAGAGCGATGGACGCGCGAGCGTATCGCCCCTTGCCGATATCGACCGCGCGGGCGAGGCGACCGCCGGCGGCTCGGTCCTGCTCAGCCGCTCGCGAGTCCTTGTTCATCCCCGCCTTCGGCTTCCACGCTCGGTCAGGAGGCATGTGGTCTTTCCAGCGCCTCTGCCGATCGTGCGCGGCTTCAGTCACTTTCCTTCTCCGGCCGCTTCAGAGCCCCAACCGATTTGAGCGCATCGGCGACCGCCCCGGAGAAGACTGCGCCGAGCTTCACAGGGACAGCATTGCCCAATTGCCGCATCTTCTCACCCCGCGGCCCAGCGAGAACCACACGGTCGGGAAACGTCATGACTCGCGCGGTCTCCCGCACGGTCATGTATCGGTATCCCGATCCGCCCCCGAAGTTCGTGAAGTTGACATTGTCGAGTTGCATGACGGATTCACCACCAGGCACACCATGAACACCTGCCTTCACGGTTTTCGCGGGCCGGTCCAGAACGTTGGGCGTATGCCCGGTGTACATACGAGCCCCAGGCCAACCAATGTGATCAGGGATTCCGCCTACTTCAAGTTTTTCCCTGACGGCTTCCTCGGTCACATAGGGCAGCGGTTTCCCCTCGTTCTCGTCGATTCCCGTGATGGCGTCGCGCAAAGTGCGCCACGGCTTCAATTTCAGTCTCTCCTGAACCTCCGGATCTTCGTAGTCAAGATCGGGAAGATTGGCGATGACGCGCTTCTTCACATCATCGGCCACCTCACTGTGCCGATCCCAATATTCTCCCCCCTCACGCATGGAGCGGATCATTGATTCCTCGGAATGAGTATCCTTGGGGATGAACCGGCTCCAGTTGACACCGAGGTCGGCACGGAACGCAACGATGACTACGCGGTTTCGAATCTGCGGGACACCGTAGTCAGCCGCGTTTACCTTCATCTCCTTGACGATGTACCGCATCGACGGTTCCACTGTGTCATTGGCCAGCAGCTTCTCAAGGATTTCATTGTGATCTTCCCAGGTCGCCTCCTTGTCTCGTTCCACGAAAGGCAATCGCATTTCGTTCAGGATGTAGTCAAAGTACGGCTTGAAGGAAGGCCGAAGAAGGCCCACGACATTCTCGCAGATTACCGCTTTCGGCCTCAGTTCCCGAATCGCGCGGAACATCTCCGGGAACATGTTCCGCTCGTCCTCCATGCCCTTGTGGACGCCGCCCAAGCTGAACGGCTGGCATGGCGGTCCACCCGCGAGGACGTCGACCCCTTCCGTGACATGCTCCGCGTAGTCGACCTCACGCACATCACCCGGCACCAGAGGCCAACGCTTCTCGGGCTCATCAGGGTCCGGCGGGTTGGCCCCCAGCGACTCACAGGCACGCTTGGCGTACTCATTCACCAGGAGCGGGCGGAAGCCCGTGGCGTGCACAGCCAGTGCGAGCCCCCCGCCACCGGCGAACAGCTCGACACACGTTCCCACCTCTTGGCGTTCTTCTCGCAGCTCAGGCATGGAAGAAGCATACCGCGGATTTTGCGATCATCAAGCCACTTCGGGAAAACACGCCACACGAACACCAGCTCCGCCCGATAGGGTGACGACGATCACTCATGGAAGGGGCTGTCAGTCATGACGCTCGGCGACCCGGCCGACCTGGGCAACTACGCGGAGTTCAAGCTCAGCATCACCCAGGCGCTCGGTGATCAACTGGCGGAACACCTCGCTGACCTCACCAGGGCACCCCTCACGCAGGAGAACCTTGACAAGCTTCCGTCCTTGAAGGGCGTTTATCAGCTCTACCGTCACGACGAGCTTGTTTACATCGGCAAGGCCGACCAGTCGCTCCCTCAGCGTCTTACCAGGCACTTGAATAAGCTGCGCGGTCGCGAGAACACCGACATTGAACACATCACCTTCACCGCACTCTCAGTCGACGAAGATTTCAACGCCGTCACACCTGAAGAACTATTGATCAAAAAACACCAAGGCGCGGGAGACGCCCCTTGGAACGAAAACGGCTTCGGAATCAATGACCCGGGTCAAAATCGGGATACAACGTTCTTCGCACCCGACCACTTCGACCACCTATATCCGGCACGGCTCGATTGGGTGATAGACGGGCTCCCTGTCGGAAATGTAGACCTGAAGACGCTGCTTCACATTGGGAAGACCAATCTCCCCTACACATTCCGCTACGCCCATTACCGAGACAAGAATAAGGTGAAATTTTACGCTGATTTCGAGGTGACGCTTGAAACGTCAGCTATGACCGCCGACGAGTTCTTTCATCTCGTAAGCGCTCAGCTCCCGTCTCCTTGGCAAATCATGGTCTTGCCGGGTTACGTCGTGATGTACCCGAAGGACCTGCGCTCAGAAAGCGCACGAAAGTACTACATCGAGGGTGAGTCGTTCGCCCCCGACGACCTGCCATAACAAGACGAAGAGTGCCCCGCCGACGGCTTCGGCCGTCGGCGGGGCACTCTTCGTTCTGGTCGCCAGCTAAACAAGGACCACGATCACGGCAGCGACTGCCGCGAGGGCGGCGATGGTGGGCCAGGGGAAGCGTTTGGCTTCGAGGTCTCGGAACCGGGTTTCGTGGTCGTCGAGCTGGGTGGTGAGGGCGGTGATGCCGTCCAGCTTGCCTTCGATGCGGGTGACGGTTTCGCGGAGTCCTCGGAGTTCGCCGTACATCTCGGCGGCGGTGATGGTGACGACCGGTACGGGCTCGTCGCTCACCCGCTCCCGCCCGCCTTCGTGGTGGTCTCGGTGAGGCCGGGGCCGCGGCGTCCGGTGCCGGCGGTGGCGAGGGAGGTGAGGACGGACAGGACGGCGGCGGTGGCGGCGAGGGTGAGGCCGCGTTCCCACGGGACGTTGAGGATGTCGGTGGTGTCGAGGCCGAGGGTGGCGATGAGGGTCTGTGCGAAGGTGCGGACCGCTCGCTCGGCGGTGGTGGTCCAGAACGTGGGGTCGGTGAGCATGGGCCGCTCGCTCCTTCCTGGGGGCGGGGTCAGAACGGGACTCCTGAGCGGAGGATGACGTTGCTGTACGGGGTGGCCTCGCCCGTGCGCACGATCAGGCGTGCGTGGCGGGTGCGCTTCTTGAAGTTCTCGTGGGGGATGAAGTTGAGGCCGCCGTAGCCGAACCGCTCTTCGAGAAGGGCGGCGGTGTGGGGGTTGTCATCGCGGACTTCGTATGCGGCGGTGGCGTACTCGATGACGAGTTCGTCCAGCACCGCGTCGAGGACATCGACGAAGGACGGGACGCCGGCGTTCAGGGCCAGGTCTACGACCTCCGGGCCGCCGGGCTGATGGGGGATGGGAAGCCCGGCGTCACAGATGACGGTCTCGTCGGTGTGGCCGAGGAGTGCGAGGGCGTGGGAGAGGTGGCGGTTGAAGGTGCCGCGCATCTTCATGGGTGGGCTCCGGGTTCTAGTCGGTGACGGTGAAGCCGTGGCGCTTGCCGAGCGCGCGCAGGCTGTTGCGGCCGGGGATGCCGTCGGCGTCGCGGCCGGTGTAGCCGCAGCGGCGCTGCCATGTGCCGTATGCGGTGAGGGTCTTGGTGCCGAACGAGCCGTCCACCCAGTTCGAGGCCAGCAGCCCCTCGGCGGCAAGGGCGTGCTCGACGCGCTTGACCTCGGTCTCGTGGGTGGTGTGGCCCTGGGCGGCCGGCGGGTCCTTGCGGGCGGCGGCGATGATGTGGGCGAGGCTGACGGCGGGCTTGGGCTTGTCGTCTCCGCCGCCGGAGGAGCCACCGCCGCTGGGCTTGCCGCCGAGCCGTTTGGCGATGCGGGCGCGCATGTCGGGCATGGTGAAGCCGCGCGGGTCGCTCTTGGTGTTGGTCCACTCCTTGTGGCCGATCACGGACTTCGCGGTCCAGCCGTGGGCGCGGCAGATGGCGGCGGAGGCGCGTTCGATGGCGGCGAGCTGGGCGTCCGGCCAGGGGTCCTTGCCGTCGCCGAGGTTTTCGCACTCGAAGCCGTAGAAGCGGGGGTTGCCGTCGGTGTCCATCTCGTTCGGGCGGGGCGGGGTGCTGCCGTACTTCTCGACGACGACGGCGCCGAGGACGTCGCTGTCGCCGCGGCCGGCGTGGTTGGCACGGCCGTGGCCGACGAGGTGAACCTTGCCGTCCTTGGTGATCACGCCGTGGCACAGCGGTCCGGGCAGGGAGCTGTAGCCGTCGCGGCAGATGCGGACGGTGGCGTCCGAGCCGCTGGTCACGGTGTGGTGGACCACGACGCCGTTGACCGGGCCCCAGGCGCCCTTGTGGTTGCGGTTGTGGGTGCGCCATCCGTCGTGTTCGACGACGGTGACGCCCTCGGCCTTGAGGGCCTTGACAAGGGCGTCGGCGGAGAGCGGGTTTGCCATTGGTGCGGCCTCCTCGGGCGGGGGCGGATGGGGGCTACTCGGGCTCGTCGTCCTCGTCGTCCCGCGTGGTGGACCGGGGCTCGGTGGTCTGGGCGGGGAGGCGTCCGCGCAGTTCGCGTAGGTCTTCTTCGAGGCGTCGGATGCGGTCGAGGAGATCGGGCGGGATCACGGGCACGGGGGCTACTCCTCGTCGTTGTCGCCGGTCTGAGCGCGCCCGGCGGCGTCGAGGTGGAGGACGGCTGTCTCGGCCTGTCCGCGCTCGGGGGCACGGACGGTGAAGCCAACGACGCGGTAGCGGCCGGTGAAGCCGACCGCGGTCCACACGTCGGCGATGCGCAGGCGGATGGTGGCGCCGAGGATGGCGGGGGTGAGGCGGGCGGCGTCGAGGTTGACGGTGATCTCGGGGACGACTTCACGGGTCCACGCCTCGGTCAGGTCGGCAGCGGCGTGGTCGTCGAGGGTCTTCTTGGTCTTGACGGTGGTGTGGTCGCTGGTGCCGTCCAGCCGGGGCCATCCGTCCTCGATGGCGCCCGTGACGTAGTGCGGGCTGGAGAGGAGCGGGCGGTTGCTGGTGCCCGTGGTGGCGCCGCGTGAGCGCCAGTGGGTGGCGCGGGTGGTGGCGTCGTAGGGGAACTTGTAGGAGGTGACCGGGCCGGGGTAGTCGAGGACGGTTTCCGCGTCGCTGCGAGTGGTGCGGATGAGCGGGTGTCCGAGCTGGAGTTCCTTGACGCGTTCGCCGCTGGTGTCGCGGTAGCAGTGGATACGCCACTCGAAGCCGTCGCGGACGGCGGCGAGCTTGTCGAGCAGGGCGCGCACCTTGGGCAGGTCGTAGCGGCTGTATTCGCGGGTGCGCTTGATGCCTGAGCTGGTGCGGGCGCTGGTGCGGATGCCGATGTCGCCGCCGTCGGCTTCCTGGGCGTAGTCCACCAGGCGGCGGGCGATGTCGAACTGTTCCACCTCCTCGAAGGTGACATTGGTGGTGACGAGGCGGTGGTCCAGGTAACTGTCGAAGGTGGCGGCCTGGATCTCGGCCTTCGCCGGGGTGGCGCGCTCGGCGGAGGTGAGGTTCGCCGTCCAGACGATGCCGCCCCACCAGATGGCGCGGTCGCGTTCGATCCATACGGCGGTGCGGCCGGGGGTGACGGCGGTCTTGATGCGTTCGGCGGTGGCCGCGTCCGGTGCGGTAAGGGTGCCGCTCATGGTGCCGGACTTGCCTATGTAGTCCTCGATGCTGGCGCCGGACAGCGGCAGGGCGTCGATTACCTGGTCTGTGCGCAGGTCGCAGAAGAGCGCGCGGTAGGAGGCGGTCACTGATACCCCCTTTTCGGCCGTACGTGTGCTGAGCGCGAGGTACGGTCTTGGAGGTCCGGCGACCGGAACGGCGAGAAGGGGCGACGAGGCAGTGGGTTCGGATACAAATTCTCCGCCGCCCCCACCG
>NZ_JAAKZZ010000215.1 GCF_011045075.1 Streptomyces boncukensis | reverse complement strand
GAGTGCGGGGAGCGGTCGGGTGCGGGCAACGGTCATCCCTTCAGTGCGCCGCCGAGCAGCCCGGCCACGAACTGCCGCTGGAAGAGCAGGAAGACGAGCATCAGCGGGAGGGTGGCGAGCAGCGAGCCGAGCATCAGCCCGGAGTAGTCGACGTGGGTGAGGCCGGTGAGGGTGTTGAGGGCGACCGGCACGGTGTACTTGTCCTCGGTGTTGAGCATCAGCAGCGGCCAGATGAAGCTGTTCCACTGCGTCATGAAGGTGAAGATGACGAGCGCGCCGAGCTGCGGCCGTACGCAGGGCAGCACGATGCGGTAGAAGGTGCGCAGCTCACCGGAGCCGTCGATGCGGGCCGACTCCAGCAGCTCGTCGGGGAAGTCGAGGAAGCCCTGCCGCATCAGCAGGATGCCGAAGGCGTTGGCCAGGAACGGGATGATGACGGCCTGGTAGGTGTTCACCCAGCCGAGGCTGGCCATCATCTGGAACAGCGGCACCAGCAGCACCTGGAGCGGGATCATCATCGTCGCCAGGATCGCGCCGAGCAGCAGCCCCCTCCCCCGGAAGCGGTACTTGGCCAGGCCCCAGCCGCACATCGCGGAGATCAGCGAGCTGAGCACGGTGTGGACGACGGCGATGCCGAGGCTGTTGAGCAGCACCCGGCCGAAGCCGACGGTGTCCTGGAGGCGGGCGAGGTTGCGCAGCAGCTCGCCGCCGGGCAGCAGGGGCGGCGGCGAGTGGAAGAGGTCCCCGGTGCTGTGGGTGGAGGCGATGGCCATCCACAGGAACGGGATCAGGCTCAGGACCGCGCCCGCGAGCAGCACCAGCCGGAGCAGCCAGCGGCCGGCCCTGGCCGGGTTCACACGCACGCTCATCACTTGCGGTCCCTTCCGAAGAGGCGGAACTGGAGGAAGGAGATCACCGCGATGACGGCGACGACGACCCAGGCGATGGCGGCGGCGTAGCCGAAGTCCATCTGCTGGAAGCCGACCTTGTAGAGGTAGAGGACCGGCGTGAGGGTGGCGTCGTCGGGGCCGCCGCGGGTGAGGGTGTAGTTCTCGTCGAAGAGCTGGAGGGTGCCGATGGTGGAGGTGATGACGCAGAAGAGGAGCACCGGGCGCAGCTGCGGGAGGATCACCCTGGTGTAGGTGGTGAGGGTGCCCGCGCCGTCGACGGCCGCGGCCTCGTACTGCTCGCGGCCGATGGACTGGAGTCCGGCCAGCAGGATGACGGCGTTGTAGCCGGCCCAGCGCCAGGTCATGGAGGCGATCAGGGAGATACGGGCCCAGACGGGGTCGTTCAGCCAGTCGACGGGGCCGAAGCCGAACGCCTCGGCGGCCTGGTTGACGAGCCCGCCGTCGGTCTTCAGCAGCACCCGGAAGACGACGGCGTAGGCGACGAGTGTGGTGACGGCGGGCAGGAAGTAGACGGCGCGCCAGGTGCCGCGGAAGCGCAGCCAGGACTGGTTGAGCAGCACGGCCAGCAGCAGCGCCAGCGCGATCATCACCGGGACCTGGACGACGAGGATCAGCCCGGTGTTGGCCATGGAGTCGAGGAACGACGGATCGTGGAACATCCGCGTGTACTGGTCGAGTCCGGCCCAGCGGGTATGGCCGTTCTCGGTCGTGGTGAAGCTCTGGTAGAAGCTGGCGCCGAGCGGGTACGCGAAGAAGACGGCGAACAGGACGGTGGCGGGCCCGGCGAAGATCCAGTGGGTGAGGCGCGGCCTGCGGGCGACCATGACGGCTAGGCTCTCTTCGGGGGAACCAGCCGGGAAGGGGCTGCCCCTGGCCGCCCGCCGCGGGCTGCGGGTGTCGCTGTGGCCGGTCGCGCCCCGCGGCGAAGCCGCTTGTGAGCAGAGTCCCGCGCCCCTGAATGCGCCGCCTCGGCTTCCTTCCGGCCCGTGGCCCCCGCCAACTGCTTCGCCGCGGAGCGCAGTTCGCGCTCCGGGTCGGCGCCGCGCATCCCCGCCGCTGTGACGGCCTTCTGCGCGATGTCCGCGGCCTTGGGCCCGTCCCTGGTGTACTCGACCGGGGGGATGTGCGGGGCGAGGTCGGCGAAGACCTGCCAGGCGCGCTGCCCGCCGTAGTAGGGCTGGGGCCGGCGCAGATAGGGGTCCTTGAGGGCCGGAAGGTAGGCGGGGAAGAGTCCCTCGCGTCGGAGCATGGACACCAGGTTGTCCTTGTCGGTGAGGAGGAATCGGGTGAAGGCCCAGGCGAGGCGGGGGTTCTCGCTCTGGGCCGGTATGCACAGGCTGGAGCCGCCGTTGTTGGAGGTGCGGGCGCCTCCGGCGCCGAAGGCGGGCAGCGGGAGGACGCCGAACCTGCCCTTCAGCTCGGGCATCTCGCCGGTGAGGGTGCCGCTCCACCAGGCGGCGGAGGGCGCGGTGGCGACCTTGCCCTCCTTGGTGGCGGTGACCAGCCCGTCCCAGCCGCGCTCCCACCGGATGAGGTCCCTGCGGCCCAGCTCCCGGATCAGGGCGAGGGCGCGCACGGCGGCCGGGGTGTCGAGGGCGACCTTGCCGCCGTCCTTGAACCAGTGCTGGCCCTGCTGCTGGAGCAGGGAGGGGAAGAGCGAGTCGTTCTCGGCCGGGTCCATGATCAGCAGCTTGCTGCCGGTCTTCTCCTTGATTGCGACTCCGGCCCGGACGTAGTCGTCCCAGGTCTTCAGGGAGGCCGGGTCGACGCCCGCCCGCGCGAACAGGTCCCGGCGGTAGAAGAGGGCGAGCGGGCCGGTGTCCCAGGGGAGCGCGAAGACCTTGCCGTCGGCGGAGACGCCGGTCTGCCACGCGGCCCGGTCGAAGTCCGCCGCGTACCTGCGCACCAGCGGGGTGAGGTCGTGCAGCCCGCGCGGGAAGGTGCCGATGTACGAGGGGAGGCGCTGGCCCTCGATGTAGAGCAGGTCGGCGAGGCCGGTGTCGGCGCGCAGCCCGACGGTGATCTTGTCGTACGCGTTGTCGTAGCCGATGTCGCGGACGTGGATGCTGGTGCCGGGGTGGCGGGCCTCGAACTTCTCCGCCATCCGCTTCAGCGCCTGCGCCGCCACGTCCCAGGCCCAGGCGGTGATCCGGCCCTGGACGGGCCCGGTGGCGCCGGGGCCGAGCCGCACCGCCTCCCGGTTGCTGACCCCGCCGGTGGCGCAGCCGGTGACGGCGGAGAGGGCCGCTGCGCCCGCCGAGGCCAGCAGCGTTCTGCGATTCAGCCGGGTCAGTTCTCTGCGCACTCTTGCCTCCTGCGGCCGTAGCGCTTAATTCTGTATACAGAACACGGAATAACGCCCCGTGCGTCAAGAGGGTTGCACCGAGCAACTTCCGTTTCGCCGCACGAGTCGTCCTCTCCGGGACCGCATTGCGTCCCGGACCGATCCGTTACAGCCCGACCGGAAGGCGGCCATGACCGCGACTCCCCCGCACGCCCACCCGTACATCCCCAACTCCGCGCCCGCCGTGCGGCGGGCGATGCTGAAGGCCGTCGGCACCGACAGCGTCGAGGACTTCTACGCCGACATCCCCGCGTCCCTGCGGCTGCACCGCCCGCTGAACCTGCCCGCGCCGCTGCGCTCCGAGGCCGGGCTGGTACGGCACCTGGAGGAGCTGCTGGCCGGCGGGCGCTCCACCCGCGACACGCTCTCCTTCCTGGGCGCCGGGTGCTATCCGCACCACGTCCCGGCCGTGGTCGACGAGGTCGTGAACCGCAGCGAGTTCCTCACCGCCTACGCGGGCGAGCCCTACGAGGACCACGGCCGCTTCCAGGCGATGTGGGAGTACCAGTCGCTGATGGCCGAGCTGCTGGCGGCCGAGGTCGTCAACGTGCCGGTGTACGACGGCTTCCAGGCCGCGGGCACCGCGCTGCGGATGGCCGGGCGGGTCACCGGGCGCCGCCGGCTGCTCGCCGTCTCGGACACTGCGCCCGAACAGCTCTCCAAGGTGACCGACTATGTCCGTCCCGAGCACGAGGTCACCGTGCTGCCGCCGCGCGCCGACGGCCGCGCCGATCTCGACGCCGTCCGCGCCGAGCTCGCCGCGGGGGACGTGGCGGCGGTGTGGGCCCAGGCGCCCGCGTACTCCGGGCTGGTGGACGAGGGCCTGCCCGACCTGGCGGAGCTCGCACACGAGGCCGGTGCGCTGTACGTCGTCGGCTGCAACCCGCTCACGCTCGGGGTGCTGGCCCCGCCCGCCGACTACGGCGCGGACATCGCGTGCGGCGACATCCAGCCGCTCGGGGTGCATATGAGCTACGGCGGCGGCAACGCCGGCTTTCTGGCCACGCAGGACGTCGAGCAGCTGGTCGCCGAGTTCCCCACCCGGCTGTTCGGGCTCGTGCCCACCTCCGTCGAGGGCGAGTACGGGTTCGGCGACGTCGCCTTCGAGCGCACCTCGTTCGCGCTGCGCGAGGAGGGGCGGGAGTGGGTCGGCACGGCGTCGGCGCTGCACGGCATCGGCGCCGGGGTGTACCTCGCGCTGATGGGCCCGCACGGGATGCGGGAGATCGGCGAGACGGTGCTCGCGCACACCGCGTACGCGAAGCGGCGGCTGGCCGAGGTCCCCGGGGTCGAGGTCCCGCAGGCGGACGCGGTGCACTTCGCGGACTTCCCGGTCCGCTTCACCGGCTCCCGCACCGCCGTCGAGGTGAACGCCGCGCTGCTGGAGCACGGCATCTTCGGCGGCGCGCTCCGCCCGGAACGCGGCCCGCACGAGGCGCTGTTCTGCGTCACCGAGACCCACACCACCGCCGACATCGACCGGCTGGCCGACACGTTGAAGGGGATCCCGTGAGCGCCGCACGCGCGGCAACCCAACCGCACACGACAACGACACCCGCACACCGCCGCGCGGGCGGAGAAGCGAACGAGGAGATGCTGTGAGCGACGCACGACGCCAGGGCGCGGCCGAACCCACCCGCGAGGACGCGCGGGTCGCCCCCAAGCCCGCGCTGCGCCGGTTCCACCAGGCGCGCTGGGACGAGAAGCTGATCTTCGAGCTGAGTACGCCGGGCCAGCGCGGCATCGAGGTTCCGGCGCCGGAGCCGGAGGTCGCCGCCGCCGTCGGCGACGTGGCCGCTGCGCTCCCGGACGCGCTGCGGCGCGGCACCCCGCCGGCGCTGCCCGAGCTGGGACAGCAGCAGGTGCTGCGGCACTATCTGCGGCTCTCCCAGGAGAACCTGGGCGCCGATCTCAACGTCGACGTCGGCCAGGGCACCTGCACCATGAAGTACAGCCCCAAGGTCAACGACAGCTTCGTCCGCGACCCCCGGGTGGCCGAGGCGCACCCGCTGCAGGACGCGTCCACGGTGCAGGGGCTGCTGGAGATCATGTACCGGCTGGAGGGCCTGCTGCGGGAGGTCTCCGGGATGGACCGGGTCTCCCTCCAGCCCGCCGCCGGGTCCTCCGCGATCTGGACCAACGTCGCGATGATCCGCGCCTACTTCGCGGCGCGCGGCGAGGCGGAGCAGCGCGACACCGTCATCACCTCGTCGTTCTCGCACCCCTCCAACGCCGCCTGCGCCAAGACGGCCGGCTACCGCGTCATCACCCTCCCGCCGGACGCCGACGGCTACCCGGACATCGAGGCGCTGCGTGCGGCCGCGGGCCCGCGCACGGCCGCGCTCCTGATCACCAACCCCGAGGACACCGGGATCTACAACCCGCGCATCGAGGAGTTCGTACGCCTCGTCCACGAGGCCGGCGGGCTGTGCGCGTACGACCAGGCCAACGCGAACGGCATCCTCGGCATCACCCGCGCCCGGGAGGCCGGGTTCGACCTGTGCCACTTCAACCTGCACAAGACCTTCTCCACGCCGCACGCCTGCGGCGGCCCGGCCGCGGGGGCCTGCGGGGTGACGGAGGAGCTGGCGCCGTACCTGCCGCGCCCCACGGTCGAGTTCGACGGCGAGCGCTACCGCCTGGAGCACGACCGGCCGGACTCGGTGGGCTCCGTACGGCCCTTCTACGGCGTCGTCCCGAACCTGGTCCGGGCCTACGCCTGGATCATGTCACTGGGCGCCGAGGGGCTGCGGGAGGCGGCGGAGGTGGCCGTCCTCAACAACAACTACCTGCTGTCCAGGATCCGGGAGATCCCCGGTGTCTCGGTGCCGTACGCGCAGAGCCGCCCCCGGGTCGAGCAGGTGCGCTACTCGTGGGAGCGGCTGCACGCGGACACGGGTGTGCACAGCGAGGAGATCGGCCTGCGCGCCGCCGACTTCGGCACGCACTACTGGACCAGCCACCACCCGTACACCGTGCCCGAGCCGATGACTCTGGAGCCGACCGAGTCCTACTCGCGGGCCGACCTCGACGAGTACGCGGCGATCCTGGCGGAGGTCGCCCGCGAGGCGTACGAGGATCCGGACGTCGTCCGCACCGCGCCGCACCGCTCCACGGTGCACCGCGCGCGCGAGGACACCCTGGAGTCCGCCGCGACCTGGGCGGTCACCTGGCGCGCCTACCGCCGCAAGGTCCTCGGCGAGGACGGGGCGTGATCCGCGTCGGCCTGGTGGTCAATCCGGTCGCCGGCCTCGGCGGCCGGGTGGGTCTCCAGGGCAGCGACGGCGAGGCGGTCCAGCAGCGCGCGCGGGAGCTGGGCGCGCGCCCGCGCGCGGGAACGCGGGCGCGCGCGGCGCTCTCGGAGCTCGCGGCTCGCGGCGCGGATGTCGAACTGCTGGCCGCTCCCGGTGTGCTGGGCGCCCGGTGGGCGGCCGGCGCGGGGTGGCCGCACCGGGTGGTTCCGGTTGCCCCCTCATCGGAGACCGGCAGCGCCGAGTGCGCCGACAGCGCCGTGCTGCGCCCGGGAAGTCCGCGCCTGGGGGTGGTCCCCCCTGCTCGAAGAGCCCCCGGGAGCGGGGTCGGCACGCGCGCCCCCGACGCCGGTCACGTGCACGACGCCGGCCGTCCGGGCGCGCCGCGGACCACCGCCGCGGACACCGTCGCGGCGGTGCGGGCGCTGCGGGACGCGGGCGTCCGGCTGCTGCTGTTCGCCGGGGGCGACGGGACGGCGCGCGACGTGTACGACGCGCTGGGCGGCGACACGGAGCTGACCGTCCTCGGCATCCCCACCGGGGTGAAGATGCACTCGGCGGTCTTCTCGGTGAACCCGCGCGCCGCCGGGGAGGTCGCGGCGGTGTACGGGCGCGAGGAGGGCGGCGTACCCACGCGGCGGGCCGAGGTCATGGACCGGGACGAGGCCGCGCTGCGGCAGGGCAGGGTGACCGCCCGGCTGTACGGCTGGCTGCCGGTCCCCTTCGTCCCGGCCCGGCTCCAGCAGCGGAAGACGGGCGGCACGGTGCTGTCGCCGGACGCGGTGGGCGGCATCGCACGGGAGGTGCGGGAGGCGGCGCAGCGGCTGCCGGGCGCCGGGAGCCGCGGCCCGCTGCTCGTTCTCGGGCCCGGGACCACCACCCAGGCGCTCGCCGCGGCGCTCGGCGCCGAGGTCGGCCCGACCGGGGTCAGCGCGCTGGTCCCGGGCGGCGGTACGGCGGAGGTCGTGGCCCGGAACGCCGGCGGCGACGCGCTGCTGGACCTCGTCCGCGCGGGCCGCCCCGCGCTCGTCGCCCTCTCCCCCGTCGGCGGGCAGGGCTTTCTGCTCGGGCGGGGCAACCAGCAGCTCGGCCCGGAGGTGATCCGTGCCGCGGGCGGGGCCGCCCGGGTCCTCGTCGTCTGCACGGAGAGCAAGCTCGCCGCGCTGGGGGGCCGGCCCCTCCTCGTCGACAGCGGCGATGACGCGCTCGACGCGGAGCTCACCGGCTACCGCCCGGTCATCACCGGCCGCGGCGCTCTCACCATGTACCGGGTCACCATCTGAGCCGCGCACCACCACTCGCACTCGCACTCGCACTCGCACCACCACACGGGAGCCACCATGATCGACCTGACCGGCAAGCGCGCGATCGTCACGGGTGCGGCGTCCGGCATCGGACGCGCCACCGCGAAGCTGCTCGCCGAGCTCGGCGCGTCCGTCGTCCTCGCCGACCTGGACCGCGAGCGGGGCCGCGCGGCGGCCGAGGAGGCCCAGGGCACGTTCGTCCACTGCGATGTCTCCCGGCGCGCCGACTGCGAGGCCGCCGTGGACGCGGCCGTCACCCGGTACGGCGGCGTCGACGTCCTGTTCAACAACGCGGGCGTCATCCGCCGCTCCACCGTCCTGGACATCAGCGAGGACGACTGGGATCTGGTGATGGCGGTGAACGTCAGATCCGTGCTGCTGCTCAGCCGCCTGGTCATTCCGCATATGGCAGCGGCGGGCGGCGGCAGCATCGTGAACGCGGGCTCCGGCTGGGGCATCAGGGGCGGCGGGCGGGCCGTCTCGTACTGCGCGTCCAAGGGCGCCGTGGTGAACATGACCCGGGCGATGGCCATCGACCACGGGCCGGACAACGTCCGGGTGAACTGCGTGTGCCCCGGCGACACCGCGACCGGCATGCTCGCGGACGAGGCCCGCCAGCTCGGCGAGAGCGCCGACGCGTTCTACGACGACGCGGCCGACCGCCCCCTGGGCCGCATCGGACAACCCCGGGACATCGCCCAGACCGTGGCGTTCCTGGCGAGTGACGCGTCCGGGTTCGTCAGCGGCGCCGTGCTGGCCGTCGACGGCGCGGGCACGGCCTGAGAGGGCCGATACTGTGCTGTCCCGGGGGATGACCCGGACCCCCCGCCGGACCGGCGCGTCGGACGGGGTGTTCCACCTGACATCGCGCGGCGGAACCGAGCGATCGGGGCGCCGCAGCGGAGACCACGAAGGGGAAGCGGGAGATGGGCATCGAGCGGCGGCCGCTGCGCGAGCAGGTGAAGGACGAGATCCTGGAGTTGCTCGCGCAGGGCCGGCTCGACACCGGGGAACCGGTCAACGAGATCCAGCTCGCCGAGCAGGTCGGGGTGAGCCGCACCCCGCTGCGCGAGGCCCTGATCTCCCTCGAACGCGAGGGGATCATCACCAGCGAGCGCGGCAAGGGCTTCCGGTTCGCGCCGATCGGGGCGCGAGAGCTGCGCGATGTGACGGCGATCCTGATCTCGCTGGAGTCCCTCGCGCTGGAGCTGTCACCGCCCGGGCATCTGGCGGACATCGCGCCCCGGCTGCTGGAGGAGGCCCGCGCGTTCTCCGCGCCGAGCGCGCCGCACGGCACCATCGAGCGCTACGACGACGCCTGGCACGAGCTGCTGCTCTCGGGCTGCCGCAACGAGCGGCTGATGGACCTGATCGGCTCGCTCAAGCTCACCCTGCACCGCTACGAGCGGGCGCTGGTGCCGGACGAGGAGGTGCTGCAGCGGGCCGCCGAGGAGCACGAGCTGATCGCCCAGCACCTCCTCGACGGCCGGCTGCAGGACGCGGTCGCGGCGCTCAAGGCCAACTGGACCAGCGGTATGGACCGCATCCTGGAGCGGCTGCCCGCACCGGAGTCCGCGACCGGTTAGCCGCCGCGCCCCGCGCCCCTCCGGGGCGCACCCCGGGTGCCGTCATGTGACGTTGACGCCGGTCCAGGCGGCGCCGACCGCCTCGGCCTCGGTGCTGTCCTTGCCGTAGAGGTCGGCGGCGGCCTTCAGGGTGGCCGTGCGCGCGTCCTGGTAGTCGGTCGTGGAGGTCATGTACGCGGTCAGCGCCTTGTACCAGATCTGCGCCGCCTTGTCCCGGCCGATGCCCTTGACGTCGCTGCCGTCCGCGGTGGGGCTGTCGTAGGTGACGTCGCCGATCGTCTTCTTCCCGCTGCCCTCGGAGAGCAGATAGAAGAAGTGGTTGGCGATGCCGGACGAGTAGTGGACGTCGGCGTCGCCGGCCTCGGGCGACCAGGAGTCGAGGGACTCGCCGTCCCTGCTCGGCTTGTCCATGTACCGCAGCGGGGTGCCGTCGCCGTTGATGTCGATCTTCTCGCCGATGAGGTAGTCGCCCGGGTCCGCGGCGTTGTCGGCGTGGAACTCGGCGGCGGTGGCGAAGATGTCGCTGGTCGCCTCGTTGAGGCCGCCGGACTCGCCCTGGTAGACGAGGTTGGCGGTCGCCGAGGTGACGCCGTGCGACATCTCGTGGGCCGCGACGTCGAGCGAGGTCAGCGGCTTGGCGTCGCCCTCGCCGTCGCCGTATGTCATACAGAAGCAGGAGTCGCTCCAGAAGGCGTTGACATAGCCCTTTCCGTAGTGGACGCGGGAGAGCGCTCCCTTGCCGTCGTTCTTGATGCCGTTCCGGCCGTGCGCCTTCTTGTAGTAGTCCCAGGTGGCAGCGGCGCCGTAGTGCGCGTCGACGGCGGCCGTCTGGCGTCCGCCGCCCCACTTGTTGTCGTCGTCGTAGAAGGCGGTGCCCTGGCCGCTGTCGTCCTCGGTGTTGCCGAGGTCGGTGGTGCGGCCCTTGCCCCGCGTGCCGTCGGTGAGGGTGTAGCCCTTGTCGGTGCCGGTGGTGCCGAGCGCGACGCTGCCGCTGTACTGGGCGGTGCCCTCGCCCTCCGCCGCGGCGGGCTTGCCCTGCGCGCCCTTCCCGCCCTGCGCGCCCTGCGCGCTCTTTCCGGGCCGCGCGCCGTCCTTCGACGCGCGCGCCGCCTGGTCCGCCGGGACGATGCCCTGGCGCTCCTCCATCGCGGCCAGCTTCCGGCCCGACTCCGCGTCGGTGAACACATGCAGCCGGCTCGGGCTGCCGTCCTCCTGCGTGCCGCGCACGACCGTGCGCAGCGCCAGCCGCGGCGCGCCCTTGACGGCCCAGACGACCCGGGCGGGCTTGCCCGCCTTCGCCCCGGTCACCTCCTGCGCCCTGGCGGCCTTGCGGGCCGTGCCGCCCGCCGACTCGGCGGCGCGGCCGGCGGCTTCGGTGGTGTCCACCGCGATGCGGCGCTTGGTCGCCTTGGTGACGCTCACCGCGCCGGAGGGCGACCTGTGCACGATCAGATCGCCGCCGATGACCGGCATTCCGGCATAGGTGCGGTCATAGCGGGTGTGGGTGGTGCCGTCCGGATCCTTGACGACGTCGCGCCGGATCAGCTTCTCCTTGGCCCCGAGGCCGAGCGTCCCGGCCACCGTCGCCGGGGAGTCTCCGCCGCGCCCCTCGCCCGCCACCGCGGTTCCGGTCTCGACGGCGGCGACGAGCAGGGCGGCGGTCGCCACCAGGGCCCCGCCGCGCAGCGCGCGCTTCCGCGCCGCGGAGATACCGGATGGACCGGATGCACCGGTTATCGCAGAGGTGCCTCGCACGTGGTGCTCCTTGCATCGTGGGGGGACGGGAACGAGTGTTTCGCTCCCGCACATGTGCGCAGGATCTTGCCAGCGGCAATTGCACCAGGTGGAGAGGGCAGTGGCAGTTATTACCTCGAATTGACGAAGTAACGGAGCGAAAGGTGAAGTTGGTTGAAGAGCGGACCGACTCCGGTGTGCCCGGTATCCGGACACACCGGACCACGGCGCGGAGGTCACTGGTCACCCGCCCGGTGCGCCCCCGCCGTCCCGGGAGACCATCGCGGCGAGCGTCGTACGCCAGTCCTCCCCCGCTCGCTCCGCCAGTTCGGCGGCCAGCGGCCCGGTGTCGAAGCGGAGCCGGTGGCGCGGATCCCGGTCCGGCGCGAAGGCGGCGCCGACGCCCTCCGCACCGCGTCCGGCACCCCCCACCAGACCCGTCAGCTCCGCCGCCAGATCGGCCCACGCCACATGCCCGCCCACCGCGTTGACCACGCCGCCCGCTGGCCGCTCGACGCACCGCGCCAGCGCACGGGCCAGCGCGGCGGCGTGCACCCACGGCACGCCGCACCAGCCCTCCGCCGGATCCGGCAAGCTCACCGGCGCGCCCGAACGCACCGCCTGGTAGAGGCGGCCCGTGGCTCCCCAGCGCAACTGGTCGCGGAAGCGCGGGTGATCGCCCCAGACGAGCGGTGCCCGGACCGCGCTCACCCCCTCCC
>NZ_JAAKZZ010000214.1 GCF_011045075.1 Streptomyces boncukensis | reverse complement strand
GGGCGCCCCTCTTCACATCTTCACATCCTGTTATCAGCTCGCGAGGCAGGCGGGCCCCAGCAGCTCCTTGAGGTCGCCGAAGAGCGCCGGGTCGGGCGTCACCCGGTGCCGGTCGAGGCGGAGCACCGTGGTCTTGCGGGTGCCCTGGAGCCGGACCCGGACCTCGCTCGCCCCCCGGTGCTGGGTCAGCACATACCCCAGCTTCTCCACCAGCGGCGGTGTGATCTTCACGGTCGGGATGGTGATGGTGACCGGCGCGCTCGCGGACACCTCGCTCAGATCGGGGATCATCAGCTCCATCGCGACCAGCCGGGGCACGTCCTCGCGCTTGTCCAGCCGCCCCTTGACGAACACCACCGCGTCCTCGACCAGCTGGGTGGAGACGAGCTGGTAGGTGGCGGGGAAGAACATGCAGTCGATCGAGCCGGCCAGGTCCTCCACCGTGGCGATGGCCCAGGCGTTGCCCTGCTTGGTCATCTTCCGCTGCAGCCCGGAGATGATGCCGCCGATGGTGACCACCGAGCCGTCCCCGTAGTCCCCTCCCGTGAGCTGGGCGATGGCGGCGTCCGCCTTCTCGTTCAGCACGTGCTCCAGGCCGAACAGCGGGTGGTCGGAGACATAGAGCCCGAGCATCTCGCGCTCCTGGGCGAGCAGATAGGTCTTGTCCCACTCCTCCTCGGAGAAGGTGACGTCGAGCCCGAAGCCGGGGCCGGAGTCCTCCGTCTCGCCCCCCAGGTCGCCGAAGAGGTCGAACTGGCCCTCGGCCTCCTTCCGCTTGACCTGCACCACGTTGTCGATCATCGGCTCGAACTCGGCGGTGAGGCCCTTGCGGGTGTGCCCCATCTCGTCGAACGCGCCGGCCTTGATCAGCGACTCGACGGTGCGCTTGTTGCAGACCACCGCCTCGACCTTGTCCAGGAAGTCGGGGAAGGAGGTGTACCGCCCCTTGGCCTTGCGGCACTTGACGATGGAGTCGACCACGTTCTGCCCGACGTTGCGCACCGCGGTCAGCCCGAAGACGATCGTGGAGTCGTCGCGCGAGGTGAAGTTGGCCTCCGACTCGTTCACGTTCGGCGGGAGGACCTGGATGCCCATCTTGCGGCACTCGTTGAGGTAGACCGCCGACTTGTCCTTGTCGTCCCGCACCGAGGTGAGCAGCGCCGACATGTACTCCGCGGGGTAGTTGGCCTTCAGATACGCGGTCCAGTACGTCACCAGGCCGTACGCGGAGGAGTGGGCCTTGTTGAACGCGTATCCGGCGAAGGGCACCAGCACGTCCCAGACGGCCTGGATGGCCTCGTCCGAGTAGCCGTTGTCGCGCATGCCCTTCTGGAAGTTCACGAACTCCTTGTCGAGAACCTCCTTCTTCTTCTTGCCCATGGCCCGCCGGAGGAGGTCGGCCTGGCCGAGCGAGTACCCCGCGAGGATCTGGGCGGCCTTCTGCACCTGCTCCTGGTACACGATCAGGCCGTGGGTGATGTCGAGGACCTCTTTGAGGGGCTCCTCCAGCTCCTTGTGGATCGGGGTGATCTCCTGGCGGCCGTTCTTCCGCTCGGCGTAGTTGATGTGCGAGTTCATGCCCATCGGCCCCGGGCGGTAGAGGGCCGAGACGGCGGAGATGTCCTCGAAGTTGTCCGGCTGCATCTGGCGCAGCAGGGAGCGCATCGGGCCGCCGTCGAACTGGAAGACGCCGAGGGTGTCGCCCCGGCACAGCAGCTCGAAGGTCTTGGCGTCGTCCAGTGGCAGATCCAGCAGCTTGAGGTCGACGCCCTTGTTGCCGCGGATCATCTTGACCGCGTCGTCCATGATGGTGAGGTTGCGCAGGCCCAGGAAGTCCATCTTCAGCAGGCCCAGCGACTCGCAGCTCGGGTAGTCCCACTGGGTGACGACCACGCCGTCGTTCTTCGGGGAGAAGATCGGCGCGTGGTCGATGACCGGCTCGCTGGACATGATCACGCCGGCCGCGTGCATGCCCATCTGGCGGACCAGGCCCTCGATGCCCATGGCGGCGTCGATGACCTTCTTGACGTCCGGCTCGTTCTCGTACATCGAGCGCACCTCGGCCGCCTCGCTGTAGCGCGGGTGCTGGGAGTCGGTGATACCGGAGAGCGGGATGCCCTTGCCGAGCACGTCGGCGGGCATGGCCTTGGTGATGCGGTCGCCCATCGCGTACGGGTAGCCGAGCACGCGGGAGGCGTCCTTGATGGCGGCCTTGGCCTTAATGGTGCCGTAGGTGCCGATCATGGCGACCTTGTCGGCGCCGTACTTCTCCGTGACGTACCGGATCACGTCACCGCGCCTGCGCTCGTCGAAGTCGATGTCGACGTCGGGCATGGTGATGCGCTCGGGGTTGAGGAACCGCTCGAAGATCAGCCCGTGCACGACCGGGTCGAGGTCGGTGATCCCCATGGCGTACGACACGATGGAGCCCGCCGCCGAACCGCGGCCCGGACCGACGGCGATGCCGTTGTCCTTCGCCCAGTTGATGAAGTCGGCGACCACGAGGAAGTACCCCGGGAAGCCCATGTCGACGATGACCTTCATCTCGTAGTCCGCGAGCTCCTGGCGGTCCTGGGGGACGCCGCCGGGGTAGCGGCGGAGCATGCCGCGCCGGACCTCCTCCTTGAACCAGGACACCTCGTCGTACCCCTCGGGCACGTCGAACTGCGGCATCAGGTTCTTCGGGACGAACATGCCCTCCGTGTCCACCCGCTCGGCGATCAGCAGCTGGGTGTTGCGGCAGCCCTGCTGCCAGGCGTCGGAGGAGTCGATGGCGTACATCTCGGCGGCGGACTTGAGGTAGTAGCCCGCGCCGTCGAAGCTGAAGCGGTCCGGGTCGGAGAGGTTGCTGCCGGTCTGGATGCACAGCAGGGTGTCGTGGGCCGAGGACTCGCGCTCGTAGGTGTAGTGCGAGTCGTTGGTGACGACGAAGGGGGCGCCGATCTTCCTGGCGATCTCCTCCAGGCCGTCCCGCGCCCGCTTGTCGATGTCGATGCCGTGGTCCATCAGCTCGACGAAGAAGTTCTCCTTGCCGAAGATGTCCTGGTACTCCCCGGCGGCCTGCAGGGCCTCGTCGAACTGGTCCAGCCGGATCCTGGTGCTCACCTCGCCGGACGGGCAGCCGGTGGTGGCCATCAGCCCGTCGGCGTACTCCGCGAGCAGCTCGCGGTCCATCCGGGGCTTGCGGAAGAAGCCCTCCAGGCTGGCCCGGGACTGGGCGCGGAAGAGGTTGTGCAGCCCCGTGGCGTTCCGCGCCCACATGGTCATATGGGTGTACGCGCCGTTGCCGGAGACGTCGTCGCGCTTCTGGTGCGGGGTGCCCCACTTGACCGGGCGGTTGTTGCGGCGGTGCTCGGGGGCGAGGTACGCCTCGATGCCGACGATCGGCGTGACCCCGGCGTCCTTCGCGGAGTGGAAGAAGTCATAGGCGCCGTGCAGATTGCCGTGGTCGGTCATCGCGATATGGGACATGCCCATCTCGTTGCACGCCTTGAACATGTCGTCCAGCCGCGCGGCGCCGTCCAGCAGCGAATACTGAGTGTGCACGTGCAGATGCGTAAAGGGCTGCTGCTGGGTCACGGCGAAGGACACCTCCGGGCACGGCTCATCCAGGACGCCTCGGAGTCTACGACCCGCCACCGACACCGGGGGCGCACCCGTGCCGGTGCCCCGCCTTCCGTAACGGACGGATACCGGAGCGGTGGAGACCGTGCCGCGGGTCACGTCCTTTTAGGGACCGCTTACGCCCGCGCATGGCAGACTCGGTCGACGAGCCCGAGTGCAGAGGGATGGGTCAGGCGTGGGTACGGCGACAGTACGGACAGTGCGGGCGGCGGTCTTCACCGCGCTCTGCGTCACGCTGTCCGCGGGTGCGCATGTGCTGCTCTCCGGAGAGCCCGTGCCCGTCACCCTGTTCCTGGCCGTCGCCGCCGGGGTCTTCCTGGTGGCCTTCGCGCTGGCGGACCGCGAGCGCGGCTTCGCCGGCATCGCCGCGCTGCTCGTCCCGCTGGAGCTGACGGCCGACACGATCTTCACCACGGGCCAGCACGCCTGCTACGGGCAGGCGGGCGGCCCGGTGACCGGTCCGCTGCGCTCCGTCGGCGTCGACCTGCTGTGCGGCGGGGGCGGCGTCGGAACGCCGCTGGCGCGGATGGCGGCGCAGAGCGGCGGCACCGGCCCGGTGCCGCCGGGCACCGCGGCGAGCGTGCCCTGGCTGCTGCTCGTCGCACACCTCGCCGTGGGTCTGCTGGCCGCCTGCTGGCTGCGGCGCGGCGAGGCCGCCGTCGCCCGGCTGCTGCGGGCCGCCGCCGCTGCCGCTTTCCGGCCGCTGCGGCTCGCCCTCGCGATCTGCCGCGCGGAGACGACCGCGCGCCCCGGTGCCGCGCCGCGCACCCCGCTCGTCCGCGCGCCGCGCGCCCTGCCCCTGCTCAGTTACTCCGTACACCGTCGCGGACCGCCCGCGCTCGGCGCGTCCGCAGTGTGACCGCCTGACCACGGCCCGCGTCCCCGGGAGCCCGGTGCTCCCCGTGGCCGTCCGGCCGCGCGCGGTCGCCCGTCCCCAGACCGCCGGCGCGCGCGTCCCCGTCGTGCGCGCCTCCCCCACACACGGAGAAGACCAGACATGAGCAAGCGCAACAGCCAGGAAGCCAAGCGCCAGGCCCGCGAGCGGCTGCGCGTCGAGCGCGAGCGGCAGGCGAAGAAGGACCGGATCCGGCGGCAGCTGATCGTCGGTGGCTCGGTCGTGGCCGTCCTCGCGCTGGTGACCGGCATCGGCGTCGCCGTCGCGAACATGGGCGACGACAAGGAGACCAGCGACAAGGACCTGGCCGTCACCACCGGCGGCGCCAAGGCCAAGAAGACCATCGACGTCTACGAGGACCTGCGCTGCCCGGCGTGCGCCCAGTTCGAGCAGTCCATCGGGCACACGCTGCAGGAGGGCGCGGACGACGGCAAGTACAAGCTGCGCATCCACCTGGGCACGATCATCGACGACAACATGGGCGGCAAGGGCTCCAGGAACGCCGCCAGCGCGCTGGGCGCCGCCAAGGCGGTGAGCACCAAGGCGTTCACCGAGTACAAGGAGAAGCTGTTCTCCAAGGAGTTCCACCCCCAGGAGCAGGACGACAAGTTCGCCGACAACAAGTACCTGCTCAAGGTCTCCGACGAAGTGCCCGCGCTCAAGGACAACAAGAAGTTCGAGAAGGCCGTCAACAGCGACAAGTACGGCGGGTGGGCCAAGGAGATGATCGCCAGCTTCAACGGCGCCGGGGTCAAGGGCACGCCCACCGTCCGGGTCGACGGCGAGGACATCGACACCGCCGAGCTCCCGAACAAGCTCAAGGAGTTGGGCGTGGACGTGAAGTGACGCACGGGGAGGGCGGGTCCCCGGCGGCGCCCGGTGCGCCCTCGCTCGGTGACTCTTCATCAAAGCGTCACCGAGGAGACCTGCCCTCCGCTGCTACCCGTACGTAACATCCCGGCTCGTGACCCAGCAGACGAGCACACCCAACCCTGACCTGTCCCCGTCGGCGCCGCGCCGCCGGACCGTCGTCGCCACCGCGGCCGGTGCGGCCGGCGCGGCGCTGCTGCCGCTGGCGGGCGCGTCCGCGGCCCGCGCCGCGGACGCGCCCGCCTTTCTGCACGGCGTCGCCTCCGGCGACCCGCTGCCCGACGGCGTCCTGCTGTGGACCCGGGTAACCCCCGAGCCCGGCGCCGGGCCGGGCTCCGGGCGGGGCGGGCCGGTCGCGGTGGAGTGGGAGGTCGCGGCGGACCGGGAGTTCACCCGGCTCGTGCAGCGCGGCACCGCACGCGCCGAGGCGGCCTCCGACCACACCGTGAAGGCCGACGTCCGCGGCCTGGACCCGGCCACCGCCTACTGGTTCCGCTTCACCGCCGACGGCGTCCGCTCCCCCGCAGGGCGCACCCGCACAGCGCCGGACGGGGCCGCGCCGGACGGCAACCTCCGCTTCGGGGTGGTCTCCTGCTCCAACTACGAGGCCGGCTACTTCGCCGCGTACCGCCATCTCGCGGCGCATCCGGACCTCCAGGCGGTACTGCATCTCGGGGACTACATCTACGAGTACGGCCACAGCGAGTACCCCACAGGGGACGATGTCGTACGCGACGTCCGGCCGGGGCACGAGATCGTCTCCCTGGCCGACTACCGCATACGCCACGGCCACTACAAGACCGACCCGGACCTGAAGGCGATGCACGCCGCACACCCGCTGATCGCCATCTGGGACGACCACGAGTTCGCCAACGACGCCTGGCGGGGCGGCGCCGAGAACCACGACCCCGAGACCGAGGGCGCCTGGAAGGACCGGGTGGCCGCCGCCAAGCAGGCGTACTTCGAGTGGCAGCCGGTGCGCACCTCCACCGAGGGCACCACCTACCGTCGGCTGCGCTTCGGCGACCTGGCCGACCTGCACCTGCTCGATCTGCGCTCGTTCCGGGACGCGCAGGCGCCCGTCGGGGACGGCGGCGCCATCGACGACCCGGACCGCACGATCACCGGGCGCAGACAGCTCGACTGGCTCAAGTCCGGCCTGGCCGGCTCCCGGGCCCGCTGGAAGCTGGTCGGCAACTCGGTGATGATCTCCCAGGTCGCCTTCGGCTCGCTGCCCGCGCGGTTCCTCGGCCCGCTCGCCGAGCTGCTGGGCGTCCCCAGGGAGGGCCTGGCCATCAACACCGACCAGTGGGACGGCTATACGGACGACCGCCGCGAACTCCTCACCCACCTGCGCGACAACCGCGTCACCGACACCGTCTTCCTCACCGGTGACATCCATATGAACTGGGCCAACGACGTGCCGGTGCGCGCCGCCGACTACCCGTGGAAGGCGCCGGTCGCCACCGAGTTCGTGATCACCTCCGTCACCTCGGACAACCTCGACGACCTCCTGAACGTCGCCCCCGACACCGTCTCCGGCCTCGCCGAGGCGGCCGTCCGCGCCGCCAACCGCCATGTGCGGTGGGTGGACATGGACTCGCACGGCTACGGCGTGCTGGACCTCACCGCCGAACGCGCCCAGATGGACTACTACGTGCTCTCCGACAAGACCGACAAGAACGCCACGGCCGCACACCGCCGCTCCTACCGCACCGCGTCGGGCAGCCAGCGCGTCGAGCGCGCGCGCCGGCCCGTACGCTGAACCCCATGGCAGGGGGAGCTCACGGAGCACACGGGCAGATCGTCGGCGGCCGCTTCGAGCTGCTGGAGCGGCTCGGCAGCGGCGGGATGGGCACGGTGTGGCGCGCCCGGGACACCGCGCTGCACCGGGAGGTGGCGCTGAAGGAGGTGCGCCCCGACCCCTCGCTGACCCCGGACGACTCCGAGGCCGCCCGGCTGCTGCGGGAGCGCGTACTGCGCGAGGCGCGCGCCCTCGCACGGCTCAGCGACCCGCATGTGGTGACGATCCACCACATCGTGGACGAGGGGCCGTACCCCTGGCTGGTGATGGAGCTGGTGCCGGGCGCCACGCTCCAGGACCGGCTGGCCGGCGGCCCGCTGGAGCCCGGCGAGGCCGCCCGCCTCGGCCGCGAGGTGCTGGCCGCGCTGCGCACCGCGCACGCGGCCGGCATCCAGCACCGCGACGTCAAGCCCGCCAACGTGCTGCTGCGCGCGAACGGTTCGGCGGTGCTGACGGACTTCGGCATCGCCGCGCTGCAGGGCTCGTCGACGCTCACGGCCACCGGCGAGTTCCTGGGCTCCCCCGAGTACATCGCCCCGGAGCGCATCCGGGGCACGGACGACGACCCCGCCGCCGACCTGTGGTCCCTCGGCATGACCCTCTATGTCTGCACCGAGGGCCACAGCCCGCTGCGCCGCGGTACCACCCTCGCCACCCTCGCCGCCGTCCTGGACGACCCGGTGCCGCCGCCGGTGCGCAGCGGCGCGCTCGCGTCCGTACTGGACGCGCTGCTCGTCCGGGACCCCGCGGCGCGGCCCGACGCGGTACGGCTGGACGCGATGCTGGCCCAGGCCGAGGCGGGCCGTGCGCCGGAGGCCGGGCCGCCCCCCGCGCCGGCGCCGCACCACCCGCCGACCGTGCCCTCGGCGAGCCCGCAGCCCCCGCCCGGCGCCACGCTGACCGCCGGCCGGCCGGAGCCCCCCGCGCCGCCCTCGCGGCGCGGGCGCGCGGCGCTGGTCGCCGCGGCCGCCGTGGTGGCGGCGGCGCTGATCGCGGGCGGCACCTATCTCGCGGTCCGGTCGGGGGACGACGGGAAGGACGCGTCCTCGGGCACGGTGACCACGTCCCCGACCGCCCAGTCGGACGAGCGCGGACAGGGCCGGGACCGGGACCGGGAGCAGGAGCGGAGCCAGGATCCCGGCCCTGACCGGGAGGAGACGCCGGACGGCGAGCGGTCGGGGAACGCCACCGGGAGCCCCGAGCGCTCCCCGTCCGCGGACAGATCCCCGTCCCCTCGGACAACACCGGGCCGCGCCGGCGGGGACCCCGTCGACACCTGGGTGGCGCAGCTGGGCTCCGTCTCCAAGGCCAAGGGCACCGCGGCCCGCGACGCCATGCACACATCGCTGAACGCGAAGGTGGGCGGCGTGCGGTGGGTGGACAGCGGCGACTACGGTTCGCTGCGCTCCGGGTACTGGATGTTCTACCACCCGGGCCCGTTCGACAGCGGGACGGCGGCGGCCGACTGGTGCACGGACCAGGGCCTGGCGGACTCCAACCAGTGCCTCGGCCGGTATGTCAGCCGCTCCGCCGCCGACCGCGTCTACCTCTGCTCCCCGGACAAGTCCGAGGCGACCGGCCGCTGCCGGCGGTGATCACCCGCGGCGCGCCCGGCTCCGCTACACGGCGTCCAGGAAGCCCAGCGCGTAGCGCCACGCCTCCTCGGCGGCCTCCTTGTCGTAGTCGTCCAGCTCGTCGTCCAGGAACAGATGGCCCGCGCCCGGGTAGCGGTAGACCTCCACATCGGCTCCCGCCCGCCGCATCCGCAGATACCAGGCGTTCTGCCAGTCGTGCGGCTCGAACGGGTCGGGGTCGGCGACGTGCAGCTGGACGGGCAGGTCGCTCGCGGAGGCGTCGTCGGCGATGTCCGAGGTGCCGGAGAACAGCAGCAGCCCGCGCGCCTTCGTATCGGCGAGCGCGAGGCTCTGGGCGAGGGCGCCGCCCAGCGAGAACCCGGCGTAGACCAGGCCCCGCTCCGACAGCGGCGCCGCGGCGGCGACGGCCCGGCGCAGCAGCTCCTCCGTGCCGAACTCGTCCTTCAGCTTCATCCCCGCGTCCACCGTGGGCGCGGTGCGGCCGTCGAAGAGGTCGGGCGTGTGCACCTCGTGTCCGGCCGCCCGGATCCGGGCGGCCGCGCTGTGCACGGCCGGGCGCAGCCCGTAGGCGGAGTGGAACAGCACAACGGTGGCCACGAGTGTCACATCCTTCACAAAGGGCGCCGCGTTGCCGTCCTGCGGCGGGTTTCCCCTCATGGTGCCAGGTACGGTCGTCGGTGGCCTGCCCCCTACGAGAAGACCGTGGAGTCACGACCATGGAGAACGTGCTGCGGCCGCTCGTCGTGTTCGGCGGTGCGCTCCTCCTCGCGTACGTCCTCGCCTGGGCCGTCGACCGGACCCTGGTCCGCCTGGACCGGCGGCACCCCGAGACCCCGATGTGGGGCCTGCTGCGGGGCGGCCGGGTGCCGCTCCAGGCCGTGCTCTTCGTCGCGTTCGTGAGCGGCTTCTTCGACAGCACGCACCTGGCCAAGGGCCACCGGGAGACGGTCGACCTGTGGCTGCGGATCATCCTGATCGCGGCCTCGGCATGGCTGATCCTGCGGGTCGTCGCCGCCATAACGGAGACGGCGGCCGCCCGGTACTCGGGCGCCACCCACGACCGGGCGCGGGCCCGCCGGGTGCGGACGCAGCTCACGCTGATCCAGCGGATGGCGACCGCGGTCGTCACCGTGATCGCGGTGGCGGCGGTGCTGCTCCAGTTCCCCGGGATGAAGACGTTCGGCACCTCGATGCTGGCCTCGGCCGGTGTGCTGGGCATCGTCGCCGGTATCGCGGCCCAGTCCACGCTGGGCAACCTCTTCGCGGGGCTGTCCATCGCGTTCGGCGACCTGGTGCGGATCGGCGACGAGGTGGTGGTCGACGGCGAGCTGGGCACGGTGGACGAGATCACCGTCTCCTATCTGGTGGTCCTCACCTGGGACGAGCGGCGCATCACGATGCCCGTCTCGTACTTCACCAACCAGCCCTTCGAGAACTGGTCCCGCGGCGGCACCCAGCTGACCGGCACCGTCTATCTGCACCTCGACCACGCGGCGCCCATCGCGGAGATCCGGGCCAGGACGGAGGAGCTGGTGCGCGCCAGCGACCACTGGGACGGGCGCAGCTGGAGCCTGGTGGTGACGGACACCACGCCCACCACCGTCGAGGTGCGCGCCGCGGTGACGGCCCGCACCTCGGACGACCTGTGGGCGCTGCGCTGCGCGCTGCGGGAGCAGCTGCTGGCGTGGCTGCGCGAGTCCCACCCGGAGGCCCTGCCGGGCGTCCGGTTCATCCAGCCCCCGCTCACCCCGGCGCGGGAGGCCGCGGAGCCGCGCTGAGCCTTCTCCGGCGGATCGTGCCGGATCGGGCTCTGCCCCTTGCTGTTTCGTCGCAGAGTGCGGGTGCTCTGTGGCTGGTCGCGCAGTTCCCCGCGCCCCTGAAGCGCCCCTGCCGGGCGCCAGGGCGCCCCCCAGGGGCGCGGGGAACCGCGCGAGCAACCTCCCCCAAGCTCTCGGCTTCGCTCGAGCAGGGGGGACCCCCATCTCAGCCGCGGACTGCGACGCACCGGCAGGGGCAGCCCCTGCCCAGCACGATCCGCCGGACACAGCACACCTACGCGCTCTCGGAGCGGACGCGGTCGAGGGCGCGCTGGAGGTCCTCGGGGTACGCGCTCTCGTACTCCGCCCAGCGCCCGTCGGCGGGGTGCTCGAAGCCCAGCCGCACGGCGTGCAGCCACTGCCGCTCCAGGCGCAGCCGCTTGGCGAGCGTCGGGTCGGCCCCGTAGGTCAGGTCGCCGACGCAGGGGTGCCGGTGCGCGGCCATGTGGACGCGGATCTGGTGGGTGCGCCCCGTCTCCAGCTTGACGTCGAGCAGGCTGGCGGCGCGGAACGCCTCGATCAGGTCGTAGTGCGTCACCGAGGGCTTGCCGTCGGCGGTGACCGCCCACTTGTAGTCGTGCTGCGGGTGCCGCCCGATGGGCGCGTCGATGGTGCCGCTGAGCGGGTCGGGGTGGCCCTGGACGAGAGCGTGGTACCGCTTGTCGACGGTGCGCTCCCGGAACTGCTGCTTGAGCAGGGTGTAGGCCCGCTCCGACTTGGCGACCGCCATCAGCCCGGACGTCCCGACGTCCAGCCGGTGCACGATGCCCTGCCGCTCGGCGGCGCCGGAGGTGGAGATGGCGTACCCGGCGGCGGCCAGCCCGCCGATCACGGTCGGCCCCGTCCAGCCGGGGCTCGGGTGGGCGGCGACCCCGACGGGCTTGACGATGACGACGATGTCCGCGTCGTCGTGCACGATCTCCATGCCCTCGACCGGCTCGGCCACCACCTGCACGGGGCGCGGCTGCCCCGGCAGCTCGACCTCCAGCCACGCGCCGCCCTGCACCCGGTCCGACTTCCCGGCGGGTGAGCCGTCCAGCAGCACCTTGCCGCCCGCGGCCAGCTCGGCCGCCTTCGTACGCGAAAAACCGAACATCCGAGCGAGCGCGGCGTCCACGCGCTCGCCTTCGAGGCCGTCCGGTACGGGCAGGGTGCGGATCTCAGGAAGCGTGCTCACCTGATCGAGTATGCCGGACGGGCGACACCTCCCCTCACCCGCGCGGCCCGCTCCGGAGTGCGCGGGCCCCCGGCCGCCCGGACGGTCGAGGCATGACAG
>NZ_JAAKZZ010000213.1 GCF_011045075.1 Streptomyces boncukensis | reverse complement strand
CCCCCGGCACCTGCCGCGCGAGGGCCGCGGCGAACCGCTTCAGCAGCCAGTCCTCGTCGTCCGGGCGCGGGCAGGACAGCACGAGCGCGACCTCCCCGATCCGGACCGAGCTGGTCAGCGACGAGAGCCCGGCCGCGCGCACCGTACGCGTGAGGGCCGCCACGAACTCCCGGTCCCGCCGGAACTCCTCGGATGAACCCGCGGCCGCGCCGGCGGCGTACCGCACGGCCACCGGGAGGTACAGCGCGCCGGGCCGCAGCCCGACGGCGCGGGCCCGCACCAGCGCCTCCGCCTCGGTTCCGGCCCGCCCCGCCACCAGCTCGCTGATCAGCCCGCTCTGCGCCCGCAACGCCACGTCCGCCTGGCTCTGCTCGGCCATCAGCCGCAGCGTCAGCGCCTGCGCGGCGCGCTCCAGGACCATGCCGAGGCGCCGGCCGTCGCCGCCGGACGGCCGCGCCCTCCCCGGCATCACCAGCCGTCCCCAGCGCTCCCCGTGCACATCCACGGGCGTGTGCCGCCACTCCTCGGCCGCCAGCCGGGCGCGCCGCTCCCAGTCGGCCAGCAGCTCGGTCCCGGAGTCGAGCGGGCCGGGCGCGGAGGCGAGCACCCGGTGCGCCACGTCCTCGTACACCACAGCGGCGCCCGCCAGCTCGGCCGCCCGCGCGACGATGACCTCCGGCGGCGCGGCCTCCAGGCTGAGCGCCGTGAACACCTCGTGCGCCCGCTGCGCGAACCGCACCTCCTCGTACTGCTCGTTGACGATCCGGCGGTGCACGGCCTCGGTGACCTCCACGAACCGCACGGTGCCGCCGAGCAGCACCACCGGGAAGCCCGCCCCGGCAGCCGCCGTGCGCAGCAGCGCCGCGAAGCCCCCGCCCGTGTCCCGGTCCGTGTCCCGGTCCGTGTCCCCGCCCGTGTCCCGGTCCGTGACCCGGTCGGTGTCCGGGCTCGCGTCCGCGTCCGGCGGCTCGATCACGACGCCCGCGGCGCCCGCCGCCTCCAGGTGCCGCAGATAGTCGCCGGCCCGCGCCGGGCCGCCGCGCAGCGGGTCCGCCGTGGTCAGCACCAGCTCGCCGCCGCGCAGCAGCCCGGTGAGATCGGTCAGCTGGCTGACGTGGACCCAGCGGACCGGCCGGTCGAGCAGTCCGTCGCCCGCGAGCACCTGGGCGCCGGCCCGGCGGACCGGATCGAGTGCGAGGACGTCCCGGATCGTCGGTGGCATTTACACACTGTAAGACATTTCCCGGGATGGCTGACACCCTGTACGACTGCCGGAGCCGGGGCCGCTCCCACCATGGGCGGGGCGGCACAGAGCCGTCCGCGAGGCCGCGAGAGCGAGAGACCGGGGAGCGCCGATGACCACCACCATTCCGCACTGGGTGCACGGTGAGCCGTACCTGCCCGAGCCGCCGGAGCGCACCGGCGAGGTGTACGACCCCGCCACGGGGGCCGTCGGCGCCACCGTGGCGCTGGCCGGGGACCCGGAGGTGGCCGCGGCGGTCGAGGCCGCGGAGGCCGCCTTCCCGGCCTGGCGGGACACCTCGCTCGCCCGCCGCACCCAGATCGTCTTCGCCTTCCGGGAGCTGCTGAACGCCCGCAAGGCCGAGCTCGCCCAGATCATCACGGCCGAGCACGGCAAGGTGCTGGACGACGCGCTGGGCGAGGTCGCCAGGGGCCAGGAGGTGGTGGAGTTCGCGTGCGGCGTCGCGCACCTGCTCAAGGGCGGTATGACGCAGAACGCCTCGACCGCGGTGGACGTGCACTCCGTGCGCGAGCCGCTGGGCCCGGTCGCGGTGATCAGTCCGTTCAACTTCCCCGCCATGGTGCCGATGTGGTTCTTCCCGCTCGCCATCGCCACCGGCAACACGGTGGTGCTCAAGCCGTCCGAGAAGGACCCGTCCGCGGCGAACTGGCTGGCTCGGCTGTGGGCCGAGGCGGGGCTGCCGCCGGGCGTGTTCAACGTCGTCCACGGCGACAAGGCCGCCGTGGACGCGCTGCTGGAGCACCCCCGGATCAAGGCCGTGTCCTTCGTGGGCTCCACGCCCATCGCACGGTATGTGTACGAGCACGGCACCGCGCACGGCAAGCGCGTCCAGGCGCTCGGCGGCGCGAAGAACCACATGGTGGTGCTGCCCGACGCCGATCTGGACCTGGCCGCCGACGCCGCCGTGAACGCGGGCTTCGGCTCGGCGGGGGAGCGCTGCATGGCCGTCAGCGCCCTGGTCGCCGTGGGCGGCATCGGGGACGAGCTGGTCGCGAAGGTCGCCGAGCGCGCCGCGGGGCTGCGCACCGGCGACGGCCGCCGCGGCAGCGACATGGGCCCGCTGGTCACCGGGGCGCACCGGGACCGGGTCGCCGGCTATGTGGAGGCGGGCGCAGCCGAGGGCGCGAAGGTCGTGCTGGACGGCCGGGAGACCGTCGCCGACGGCGGCGTGGACGGGCCGCCCGGCGGCTTCTGGCTGGGGCCGACGCTGCTGGACCACGTCACACCGGACATGTCGGTCTACCGGGACGAGATCTTCGGCCCCGTGCTGTCGGTGCTGCGCGCGGGCACCTTCGAGGAGGCGGTCGCCCTGGTCAACGCCAACCCGTACGGCAACGGCACGGCCGTCTTCACCAACGACGGCGGTGCGGCCCGCCGCTACCGCACCGAGGTCGAGGTCGGCATGGTCGGCGTCAACGTGCCGGTTCCGGTGCCCATGGCGTACTACTCCTTCGGCGGCTGGAAGAGCTCCCTGTTCGGCGACACCCACGCGCACGGCGCCGAGGGCGTGCACTTCTTCACCCGGGGCAAGGTCGTCACCTCCCGCTGGCCCGACCCGAGCCAGCGCGGGCTGCGGCTCGGCTTCCCGCAGAACGACTGACAACGAGACGAACGACGAAGGAGAGCACGCCCATGAGCGGCACGGCACCCGAACCGGCACCCGAACCGACCCCCGAGCCGAGCCTTGAGGCGCGGCGCGCCTACGAGCTGGACCGCGCCCACGTCTTCCACTCCTGGTCCGCGCAGGCCGAGCTGGACCCGATGGTCGTCACGGCGGCCGAGGGCAGCTACGTGTGGGACGGCGCCGGGCGGCGGCTGCTGGACTTCTCCAGCCAGCTCGTCAACACCAACATCGGCCACCAGCACCCGCGCGTGGTCGAGGCGATCCAGACCCAGGCCGGGCGGCTGTGCACCGTCGCGCCGCAGCACGTCAACGACCAGCGGTCGGAGGCCGCGCGGCTCATCGCCGAGCTGGCGCCCGGCGACCTGAACCGGGTCTTCTTCACCAACGGCGGCGCCGAGGCCGTGGAGTACGCCGTCCGCATGGCCCGGCTGCACACCGGGCGGCACAAGGTGCTCTCCCGGTACCGCTCGTACCACGGCGGCACCCACACCGCCGTCAACATCACCGGCGACCCGCGCCGCTGGCCCAACGACCAGGGCGCCGCCGGCACCGTGCACTTCTTCGGCCCCTTCCCGTACCGCTCGCCGTTCCACTCCGCGAGCCCGGAGGAGGAGACGGAGCGGGCGCTGGAGCACCTGGAGCAGCTGATCGGCTTCGAGGGGCCGGACGCCATCGCCGCGATCGTGCTGGAGCCGATCCCCGGCACGGCCGGGATCATGCCGCCGCCGCCCGGCTATCTGACCGGGGTGCGGGAGCTCGCCGACCGGTACGGCATCGTGCTCATCGCGGACGAGGTGATGTCCGGCTTCGGGCGCACCGGGCGCTGGTTCGCGGTCGACCACGACGGGGTGGTGCCCGACCTGATGACCTTCGCCAAGGGCGTCAACTCCGGCTATGTCCCGCTGGGCGGAGTGGCCATCAGCGAGCGGATCGCGGCGACGTTCGCGCACCGGCCGTTCCCCGGCGGGCTGACCTACTCGGGACATCCGCTGGCGACGGCCGCAGCGGTCGCCACCATCGAGGCGATGCGGGACGAGAAGACAGTGGAGAACGCGGCGCACATCGGCGAGGCCGTCCTCGGTCCGGGCCTGCGGGCCCTGGCCGAGCGGCACCCGAGCGTGGGGGACGTGCGGGGGCTCGGCGTCTTCTGGGCGGTGGAGCTGGTGGCGGACCGGGCCACCAAGGAGCCGCTGGCGCCGTACGGGGGCACCAGCGTGGCGATGGGCGAGCTGGTCGCCGCGTGCAAGGCGGCGGGTCTGCTGCCGTTCGTCAACTACCACCGGCTGCACGCCGTCCCGCCGTGCACCGTGAGCGAGGCGGAGGCCCGCGAGGGCCTGGCGCTCCTCGACCGGGCCCTGGAGACCGCCGACCGCCATGTGAGGGCGCACTAGGGGCGCGGGGCTCGTGCCCCTAGCGGCTTCGGCACGGGGCGCGTGCAACCACCGCGAGGGCCGCAGCCCGCAGGGCACAGCAAGGGGCGGCCCCTGCCCGGCGGGGCGCGACATCCCCCGCCCGGCGTCGTGCCAGGGCACGGGGTTGACGGGGAGGGCGGGCGCCCGGTGGCGGATCGGCGTGGCGCGGGGGACCCGTCCCGCACGGCTCCTAGGGTGCGCCGTGGCTCTGAGTTCCAGGGCGCCCCCCGCCCGCTGCGATCCGAACAAGGTGTACGTACGTGCAGACCGATTCCGCAGACCGCCGACTGGCCCGCGACCCCGTCGCGATCGTGGGACTCGCCGGAATGTTCCCCAAGGCCCGCGACGTGGCGGAGTTCTGGGACAACGTCGTCACCGGCCGGGACTGCTTCGAGGAGGTCCCCGAGGCGTGGTGGAGCACGGACGAGCACTACGACCCGGACCCCTTCGCCGAGGACCGGACCTACTGCCGCCGCGGCGGGTTCCTGAGGCCGGTGACCTTCGATCCGCGCGAGTTCGGGATGCCGCCGAAGAGCGTCGATTCGGTGGGGCTGGTGCAGCTGCTGAGCCTGATGGTGGCCAAGGACGTGCTGGCCGACGCGTCCCGCGGGCGGGAGGGATGGTTCGACCCGGAGCGCACCGGCGTGGTGCTCGGCCAGTGCGGGACCAACACCACGGTGATCCCGCTCGCCTACCGGCTCCTCGCCCCCGACCTGATCCGTGCCAGTGTCGCCTGCGGCATCCCCCGGGAGCAGGCGGAGCGGGCCCTGCGGATGCGGCTGGCCTCCCTGCCGCCGTGGACCGAGGACTCCTTCCCCGGTGTCCTCGGCAGCATCGTCTCCGGCCGGATCGCCAACCGGCTCGACCTGCGGGCCGCCAACCACACCGTGGACGCGGCCTGCGCCAGCTCGCTGGCCGCGCTCCGCTCGGCCGTCGACGAACTCCTCAGCCGCCGGGCCGACGTGATGCTCACCGGAGGCAGCGACGCGGACAACTCGATCTTCACCTTCGTCTGCTTCAGCAAGACCCCCGCGCTGTCCCTGAGCGGCCAGGCGCGCCCCTTCGACGCGGAGGCCGACGGCACGCTGGTGGGGGAGGGCGTCGGCATGCTGGCGCTCAAGCGCCTCGACGACGCCGAACGGGCCGGGGACCGCGTCTACGCGGTGCTGCGCGGCCTGGGCAGCTCCAGCGACGGCACGGGCCAGAGCATCTACGCGCCCTGCGGCACCGGCCAGCTCGCGGCGCTGCGGCGGGCCTACGAGGACGCCGACTGCCCGCCCGGCTCGGTCGAGCTCATCGAGGCGCACGGCACCGGCACCCCGTCCGGGGACGGTGTCGAACTGAACGCGCTGGACGAGCTGCTGGCCCTGCCCGACCAGCGCCGGTTCGCCGCCGTCGGCAGCGTCAAGTCCCAGATCGGCCACACCAAGGCGGCGGCCGGAGCCGCCGGGCTGATCAAGGCGGCGCTGGCGCTGCACCACAGGCTGCTGCCGCCCACCATCAACGTGGACACCCCCCACTCCGCGGTGACGGGCGACGACAGCCCGCTCTACCTCAACACCGCGGCCCGCCCCTGGATCCGCGACGGCGGCCGGGGCGTCCGGCGCGCGGGCGTCTCCGCGTTCGGCTTCGGCGGGGTGAACTACCACGCCGTCCTGGAGGAGTACGCCGGCGCGGACGACCGCCCCGGCCACGCCCTGCACCGCACCCCCGCGGCCTGCCTGTGGCACGCGCCCGACCCGGACGCGCTGCGCGAGCGCCTGGAGCGCGGCGAGGCGCCGGACGACGGCCCGGTGCCGGCCGGGCACGCGCGGATCGGCTTCGTGGCCACGGGCGCGGAGCACCGCGACGCGCTGCTGGCCACGGCGGTCCAGCAGCTCCGGGTGAACCCCGGCCACGACAGCTGGAGCCACGCCCGGGGCCTGAGCTACCGCCGCCGCGGACTGCCCCCGGAGACACGGTGCGGCGCGCTCTTCTCCGGCCAGGGCAGCCAGTACGTGGAGATGGGCCTGCACGCGGCCTTGGCCATGCCCCCGGTGCGTGCCGCGTTCGACGCCGCCAACGCGCACTTCCCCTCGTCCGACAGCCTGGCCCGCACCGTCTTTCCGCCGCCCGGCGAGGGGGAGCGGGAGGCCGTCGAGGAGCGGCTGCGGCGTACGGCCTACGCGCAGCCGGCGATCGGCGCGCTCTCGCTGGGCCAGTACCGCTGGCTGAGCGAGCTGGGGTTCGCCCCGCACGGCCTGCTCGGCCACAGCTTCGGGGAGTTGACCGCGCTGTGGGCGGCCGGGGTCTGGGACGACGCGACGTTCCTGGCGCTGGCCCGCGCCCGCGGCCTGGCCATGGAGCCCCCGCCGGGCGACGAGGGAGACGCCGGCGCCATGGCGGCCGTCCGGGCGCCGGAGAGCGAACTGCGGCAGGTACTGGCCGAGCACCCCGAGCTGACGGTGTGCAACCGCAACGCGCCCGACGAGTGTGTGGTCGGCGGGCCGGTCCCGGCGGTGGAGCGCTTCGTCCGCGCCGGCTTCGCCCGCGGGGTCCCCGCCCAGCGGCTCCCGGTGGCCGCCGCCTTCCACACCCCGCTCGTGGAGCACGCGGCGGAGGCGTTCGGCGCGGCGTGCGCCGAGGCCGCGTTCGCGCCGCCCGAGCTGCCGGTGTACGCCGGCACCGCCGGGGCCGCGTACGGCCCGGAAGCGGACGCCAACCGCCGCACCCTCGTCGAACAGCTCCGCCGGCCGGTGGACTTCGCGATGCGGCTGGAGGAGATGTACGCGGACGGGGTGCGGGTCTTTGTGGAGTTCGGCCCCCGGAGCGTGCTGACGGGGCTGGTCGAGCGGACGCTGGGCGACCGCGGGGTGGAGGCCGTCGCCTGCGACGTCGTCGGCGGGGGAGCCGACAGCGCCGCGGCCCTGAAGGAGGCCGCGGTCCGGCTGGCCGTGCTGGGCCTGCCGCTGAGCGGCATCAACCGCTATGACGCGCCGGCGCGGGCCGAGCGCCCCGCGCCGTCCGCCGTCGCCCGCACCCTCGAAGGCCCGCTGTTCGCGGCGGAGGCCCGGCGGCCGGACTACGAGAAGCAGCTCGCCGAGGCCGCCGCCGCGCCCGCCGCCGCCGCGACCGAGGCCGGCGGGTCGGCCGGACCCGCGGACCCCGCCGCGCCCGCCGTCGCGGCCCGCGCGGCCCCGGAGGAGACGGGGGACCGGGGGGTGCGGGAGGCCGCCGCCGAGCCGCTCGCCCGCGCCGCCGCCGAGCACCTGGCGGCACACACCCGCTATCTGGACGGCCAGTTGCACACGGCGGACCAGCTCACCCGGGTGCTCAGCGAGAGCGCCGCAGGGGGCCGCGTGGACGCGGAGCTCTCGGCCGCGGTCCACGCCGTCGCCGAGCACAGCGTGCGGCTGGGCGAGGTGCACGCCAGGGCTGGGGACGTCGTCGCCCGGCTGCTCGGCGCCCCGGGCGCCGACCCGGCACCGGCGGATTCCCGGCGGGCCGGGGTACCGGAGCCCGGGGCGGCCGAGGCGCCCGCCGTCCCGGAACGCCTCCCGGAACGCCTCCCGGAACGCCTCGCGGACGGGCACGCGCCGGAGTCCCGGGAGCGGCCCCGCGAGGAACCTCCGGAGCGCCGGGAGGCGGACGGGGCGGAGCGGTCCGGGTCGGCGCTCGCCGAGCTGTGGGCGGCGGAGCACGGCGGCGGACGGGCCGAGCAGCTCCCGCTGGACCCCGCCGAGCTGGACCCCGCCGAGCTGGAACGCGTCTTCCGGGACATCGTGGCCGAGAAGACGGGCTACGACGTCGACATGATCGAGCCCGGTATGGACATCCAGGCGGACCTGGGCATCGACTCGCTGAAGCAGGTGGAGATCGGCTCGGAGATCTGGCGCCGCTATCCGGTGGTCAGCCGGAGCGAGCTCTACCGGTTCAGCACGGCCCGTACGGTGCGCGAGCTGACGGACATGATGCACGAGGCCCTCACCGGTTCCGGACCCCAGGGCGGGTTCGCCGACCCGGACAGCGGCCCCCGCGAGCTCGGCCGGGCCGTCGTCGGACTGCGCGAGACGCCCGCCCCCGATGTGCGCGCGGACGCCTATCCGGAGCGGCCGCACGCCCTGCTCCTGGACGACGGCGGCGAGCTGGGCGCCGCGCTGGAGGCGGCACTGGCCTCCCGGGGGTGGCGGACCAGCCGCCTGCCCCTGGACGGGGAGGAGGCCGGGTTCGCGGCGCGCCTCGCCGCGCTGCTGGCCGACGAGCCCCGCCTCGACCTGTGCGTTCTGCCGTTCGGCCGTACCGCCCCCGATCCGGACGCGGACCCCGTGGAGGGCATGGCCGGGCGGCTCCGGCAGGCCGTGCTGGCGGCGAAGCACGTCTGCCCGGTCCTGCGGGAGGCGGCGGGCGCCCACCGGGCCGGGCTGGTGACGGTGACCCAGCTCGACGGGGCGCTCGGATACGCCGGATCCGGCGGCGACCCCTCCCACGCCCTGGCCGGCGGGCTCGGCGGCCTCGTCAGGACGGCGGCCCTGGAGGAACCCGCCCTGTTCTGCCGCTCGCTGGACTTCGCCCCGGGGCTGCCGACCGAGAGCCTGGGCGACGCCTTCCTCGCGGAGATCGCCGACCTGGCCACCGACCTGTACGAGGTCGCCTGGGACGGCACGCACCGCCGTACGCCCTGCCTCACCCGGCACTCCGCCGCGCCCGCTGCCGTGCCCGCGCCGCGCACGGGGCCGGACGCCGCCGAGCGCGACACCGGTGACCCGGCCGCGCTCACCGAGCAGGACCTGCTGCTGGTCACCGGCGGGGCCTCCGGCGTCACCGCCTGGTGCGTCGCCGCCCTCGCCCGCGAGCACCGGTGCGGCTACCTCCTCCTGGGCCGGACGCCGCTGACCGGCGAGCCCGGCACGGGAGAGGCGGAGGCCGACACCGCCCAGCGGCGGATCCGCACCGCACTCGACGAACTGCGCGCACACGGCGCCGAGGCCGAGTACGTGGCCGCCGACATCCGCGACCCCGCGGCCGTGGCGCGCGCCCTCGCCCCGTACGCCGCACGGATCACCGGCGTCGTCCACGGCGCGGGCGTCCTGGGGGACAGCCCGCTCGCCGAGATGACGGCCGAGTCCGTCGCGCCCGTGCTGGACACCAAGCTCCGCGGGCTCCAGCACGTCCTCGGCGCACTGGATCCCGGGCGGCTGCGGCACCTGGTGCTCTTCTCCTCGGTGGCCGGTGTCTGGGGCAATATGCGCCAGGCCGACTACGCCCTGGCCAACGCCGCGCTGGACCGGTTCGGGTGCGCCTTCCGCACGGCGCACCCGAACTGCCGGGTCCTGCCGATCGCCTGGGGGCCGTGGACCGGCGGGATGGCGGAGTCCGTCCAGGAGCTGTTCACGGGCTGGGGCGTGCCGGTGCTGACCCGGGAGGCCGGGTGCGCGCACTTCGTGGAGCTGATGAGCGCCCCGGAGCACGGGGCGGGCGGCGTCGCCCTCGTGGGACCGCTCGGGCCGCTGCACCGCCGCGTCGACGCGCTGCCCGCCGCAGGCGTCACCGCGCACCGCTCGCTGACCGGCCTCGACGACGAGCCGGTGCTGCGCGCCCACCGCTTCGGCGACGTACCGGTGCTGCCGATGACGGCCAGCCTCGGATGGGCGCTGCACGCCGCCGAGCGGGCCCACGGCGGCCACCAGCCGGTGGTCGAGGTCCGCGACTTCCGCATCGCCAGGGGCATCCTGCTCGGGGGCGGGCGCCCGGACGCGTTCCGCGTCCACCTGGCCCCGGAGCCGGACTCCGGCCCCGACGCCGTGCGGGTGGCCGTCCGCGACGCCGCCGGCCCGGAGGGACGGCTCCACCACGAGGGCGTCTTCCGGCGAGCGGAGCGGTCCCCCGAGGCACCGCGGCAGGACCTCCCCCCGTTCGAGATCGCCGAGGAGCCGCACCCCTGCTACACGGACGGGCGGCTCTTCCACGGAGCGGCCCTGCGCGGGCTGCGCAACGCGCTCGTCGAGGAGCCCGGCAGGATGGTGGTCGCCGCCCGGATGCCGGATCCCCCGCTCGGCGCGGGCGCCTTCGGCGGCCTGCTCTACAGCCCGGCGCTGGCCGACCTCCTGGCGCAGGCGGCGGGACTGGCGATGATCCGGCACGCGCAGGCCGACCCGGCGCCGGTCCCGGTGGGCGTGGAGCGCGTGGAGCTGTTCGCGCCGCTGCCGGACGACGAGCCCTTCGCGATCGCGGTGGAGGTCCTGCCCGACGACTCCCCGCTCATCTCCCGCGCCACCGTCACCGCGTGCGCGCCCGACGGGCGGGTCTACCAGCGGTGGCACGGGGTGCGCGCCCTGCGGGCCGAACCCGCGGAGATCGTCCGGGGCGTCGACGCGAAGGGCGCCGTCGCGACCCTCGCCGCCGACCAGGGCCATCGGGGGTGAGCACGGTGGAGGAACTGCACTTCGAGGGCGTCCCGCTCGGCGGCCTCGCCGCCGCCCCGTCCGGCACCGGGCCCGCCGCCGGGACGGCCACGGCACCAGCGCTCCCCGCGTCCCCGGCGGCGCTGTCCGTGCGGCTCGCCGAGTCCGTGCAGCGGGCGCACGCGTCGGTGCTCGACGCCCACCGCGCGATCGGCGCCCGACAACTCGCCCGCACCGCCCTGCACGCCCGCGGCACCCCGGAGAACCGCGATGACAGGGATGAATCCGGCGCGTGCGACGGCCACGACGGCTGCGATGGCCGTGACTGCCGCGACGGCTGCGGCGGCTGCGGCGGTAGCCACGGCCGCGACTGTCGCGATGGCCGCGACTGTTGGGACGGCCGCGACGGTCGCGATGGCGGCGACGGCCATGACGGCCATGACGGCCGCGACGGCCGCGATGGCCGCGATGGCCGCGACGGTGGCGATGGCGGCGACGGTGGCGACGGCGGCGACGGTCGCGACGGCCGCGACGGCTGCGACGGCCATGACGGCCGCGACGGTTGCGGCGGCTGCGACGGCCATGACGGCCGCGGCGGTTGCGGCGGCTGCGACGGCCATGACGGCCGCGATGGCGGCGATGGCGGCGATGGCGGCGATGGCTGCGACGGACGCGATGGCCGCGATGGCGGCGATGGCCGCGATGGCGGCTACGGCTGCGACGGCCGCGATGGCTGCGATGGCTGCGGCGGCTGCGGCGGCTGCGACTGTTGGGACGGCCGCGTCGAATGTGGCTGCCGTGAGGGCCGCGACGAATGCGGCATCTGCGATGGTCGCGATGGCCGTGACTGCTGCGGCGGCCGCGTCGAACACGGCTGCCGCGAAGGCCGCGACAGGCGCGATGGCCGCAACAGCCACGGCAGCTACGGCGGCCACGGCGGTCGCGACGGCCACGGCGGCCGCGTCGAACACGACGAACACGACGGCGCTGTCGCCGTCCTGCGTGCGGCGGCTCGTGCGCTGGGCACCGGTGGGCCGGGCCCGGGGCCCGGCGCGTTCGAGGTGCTGTGGCACGGCACCGTGCCGGACGCCGTCGGCGGGCTGGCCGTGCGCCCCCTCGGGCAGCCGCCGCGGTGCCGGTGGCGGGTGTACGAAGGGGACCGGGCCGTCGCCACCGTTACCGGTCGCCCGGCGGCGCCCGCGTCGCCCCCGCCGGACGTCCCCCGCT
>NZ_JAAKZZ010000212.1 GCF_011045075.1 Streptomyces boncukensis | reverse complement strand
GCCCCGCACCGCCCCCGCACCACCCCGCACCGCCCGCGCGTTCCAGCGGCGCGGATGTCACAGCCACCTGCCACAATGCAGGCTGACGCGGGATCTCACGGGGGGACCCACAGCACCGAGAAGGCGGAACCAACCATCGTGACGACGACGATCGAAGCCAGGATCGCCGAGGAGCTCGGCGTTCGCGAGCGGCAGGTGAGCGCGGCTGTCGAGCTGCTCGACGGCGGGTCGACCGTGCCGTTCATCGCGCGCTACCGCAAGGAAGCGACCGAGATGCTCGACGACGCGCAGCTGCGCGCTCTGGAGGAGCGGCTGCGCTATCTGCGAGAGCTGGAGGAGCGGCGCGAGACGATCCTGGAGTCCGTGCGCGGGCAGGGCAAGCTCACCGAGGAGCTGGCGGAGCGGATCCGCGCGGCCGACTCGAAGGCGCGCCTGGAGGACATCTATCTGCCGTACAAGCCCAAGCGGCGCACCAAGGCGCAGATCGCCCGCGAGGCCGGGCTGGAGCCGCTGGCCGAGGGCCTGCTCGCGGACCCCTCGGTGCAGCCGGCGGCGGCCGCCGCCGCGTTCGTGGACGCGGCGAAGGGCGTCGCCGACGCCGACGCGGCGCTGGAGGGCGCGCGGTCGATCCTGGCCGAGCGCTTCGGCGAGGACGCGGACCTGATCGGCGAGCTGCGCGAGCGGATGTGGGAGCAGGGGCGGCTGGTGTCCGCCGTGCGCGAGGGCAAGGAGCAGCAGGGCGCCAAGTTCGCGGACTACTTCTCCTTCTCCGAGTCCTTCACCGAGCTCCCCTCGCACCGGGTGCTGGCGCTGCTGCGCGGTGAGAAGGAGGAGGTCCTGGACCTCACCCTGGAGCCGGAGGCGGCCGGTGCGCAGGAGGCCGACCTGCCGGGCCCGAGCTGGTACGAGCAGGCCGTCGCCCGCAGGTTCGGCGTGCGGGACGAGGGGCGGCCGGCCGACGGCTGGCTGCTGGAGACGGTCCGCTGGGCGTGGCGTACGCGCATGCTGGTGCACCTCGGCATCGACCTGCGCACCCGGCTGCGCACCGCGGCCGAGGACGAGGCGGTGCGGGTCTTCGCCGCCAACCTGCGGGACCTGCTGCTGGCGGCCCCGGCGGGCACCCGGTCCACCCTCGGTCTGGACCCGGGGCTGCGCACTGGCGTCAAGGTCGCCGTGATCGACGCGACGGGCAAGGTCGCCGCCACCGACACGGTCTATCCGCACGCCCCGCAGAAGCAGTGGGACGCGGCGCTGGCGCGGCTGGCCGAGCTCGCCGAGGCGCACCGGGTCGAGCTGGTGGCGATCGGGAACGGCACGGCGTCCCGCGAGACGGACAAGCTCGCCGGTGAGCTGATCGCCGCGCGGCCGGAGCTGAAGCTGGCCAAGGTGATGGTCTCCGAGGCGGGCGCCTCGGTGTACTCGGCGTCCCCGTACGCCTCGCAGGAGCTGCCGGAGCTGGATGTCTCGCTGCGCGGTGCCGTCTCCATCGCCCGGCGGCTCCAGGACCCCCTCGCCGAGCTGGTGAAGATCGACCCCAAGTCCATCGGCGTCGGGCAGTACCAGCACGACCTGTCCGAGGTGAAGCTCTCCCGCTCGCTGGACGCGGTCGTGGAGGACTGCGTGAACGGCGTCGGGGTGGACGTCAACACCGCCTCGGCGCCCCTGCTCTCCCGGGTCTCCGGCATCGGCTCCTCCCTCGCGGAGAACATCGTCTCGCACCGGGACGCCAACGGCCCGTTCGCCAGCCGCGAGGAGCTGAAGGGGGTGGCGCGGCTCGGCCCGAAGGCGTTCGAGCAGTGCGCGGGCTTCCTGCGGATCCGGGACGGCGCCGACCCGCTGGACGCCTCGTCCGTGCACCCGGAGGCGTACCCCGTGGTCCGCACGATCGTGCGGACCGCCGGGACGGACGTCCCGTCCCTCATCGGCAACGCGAAGACGCTCCGGGCGCTGGATCCGGCCGACTTCGTGGACGGCTCCTTCGGCCTGCCGACCGTCACGGACATCCTCCGCGAGCTGGAGAAGCCCGGCCGCGACCCCCGGCCGGGCTTCCGCACCGCCTCCTTCAAGGAGGGCGTGGAGAAGCTGTCCGACCTCCGGTCGGGCATGGTGCTGGAGGGCGTGGTGACCAATGTCGCGGCCTTCGGCGCCTTCGTGGACGTCGGGGTGCACCAGGACGGGCTGGTGCACGTCTCCGCGATGGCGAAGACCTTCGTCAAGGACCCGCGTGACGTGGTCAAGCCCGGGGACATCGTCCGGGTCCGGGTCCTGGAGGTGGACGAGGCCCGCAAGCGGATCTCGCTGACACTCCGGCTGGACGACGAGGCGCCCGCCGCCGACACGGCACCGCGCCAGCGGCAGCGCCCCAGGGGCAGGGACAGCAGCGGGGACAAGGGCGGAACCGGAGCCAGGAGCAGCGACAAGGGCGGCGACAAGGGCGGCGACAAGGGCCGGGACAGGAGCAGGGGCAGGGAGAAGGGCGGCCAGGGCAGGCCGAAGGGCTCGGGCCGCGGCCCGTCCGCACCCGCCCCGCAGAACAGCGAGATGGCCGAGGCCCTGCGCCGCGCGGGCCTGGCCTGAGCCGCCGGCCGTGACCGGTGACCGCGCGGGCGCGCGCCCGCGCGGTCAGAGCCGGATCATGACCTCGTCGAGCTCCTTGCGGTGCAGGTCCGGGACGCGGGCCCGCGGCGCCGGATAGCCCACGGGGATCACATAGGCGCCGCGCTCCTCGGGCGGGCGCTCGCAGATCTCGTTGAGGAACCGCATCGGGCTGGGCGTGTGCGTCAGCGTGGCCAGGCCCGCCTGGTGCAGCGAGGCCAGCAGGAGCCCGACGGCCACGCCCACCGACTCCTTCGTGTAGTACGGCCGCGGCGTCTGCGGCCCCTTGTGCACCTCGAAGACGACGATCACGGCGGGCGCGACTTCCAGGAACGGCTTGTGCTCGTCCGTCCCCAGCGGCGCCAGCGCGTCGAGCCACTCCTCGGAAGCGCGGCGCTCGTAGAACTCGCGCTCCTCGGCCTCCGCCGCCTCCCGCAGCCGCCGCTTGCGCTCGGGGTCGGTGACCACGACGAAGCGCCACGGCTGGACGTGCGCTCCGCTGGGCGCCGTCGCGGCCGTGCGGACCGCCCACTCCAGGACGCCGTCCGGCAGCGGCCTGGAGTCGAAGTCGCGCACGGTGCGGCGGCGGGACATCAGCTCGTAGAACACGCGGGCGCGTTCCCGCGCTTCCGGCGCGTGAACCGTCATGTGCCGGAGCGGAACCGTGCGGTGCCCGCCGGAGCCGGAGCGCGGGCCGGACTCTGTGGTATGGACCATAGGCGAAGCACAGCACATCGCGGCCCCGCAGAAAAGCCTTGCGACAGCGGGCGGCCCCGCGTATCGTGCCTTCTTGGCTCTGCTGCCGTTGATTGGAGAGGCCGTTGCGCATCTGAGGTCCTGAGACACCGTGTGCCCCGTCTGTGTGTGCCACGAGTGTGACCTCGGAAGCGAGCTGCCGTTCTGCTCCGCACCTCCCTTCCCGCCCCAGCGTTCCGTGCGCCGTCTGCCGTACGCGCCGCGTGCCGCACACCGCGTACTGCCGCCGCCGGGGCGCCCGGTGTCTCCCGCGTTGACCACCGTTCGCTACGCGATCCCGACCGGGAGGCCCCCATGCATCTCTCCACCCCCCTGTCCCTCAGCTGCGCCCAGCTCTCCTACTCCTGGCAGGACGGCACCCGGGTGCTGCGCGACCTCGATCTCACCGTCGGCCCCGGCCGCACCGGGCTCATCGGCCCCAACGGCAGCGGAAAGTCCACGCTGCTGCGGCTCCTGGCGGGCGAACTGAGCCCGGACGCCGGGTCCGTGCGGGCCGCCGGCCAGGTGGGCCATCTGCCGCAGAACCTCACCCTGGACACCGCCCTGCGGGTGGACGAGGCGCTCGGCATCGCCCGTACCCGCGCGGCGCTGCACGCCATCGAGAGCGGCGAGGTGGCCGAGGAGCACTTCACCGCGGTCGGCGACGACTGGGATGTCGAGGAGCGCGCGCGGGCCGCGCTCGGCCAGCTCGGGCTGGCGCACGTCGGGCTGGACCGCACGACCGGTGAGCTGTCAGGCGGTGAGACGGTGCTGCTGCGGCTGGCCGCCCTGCTCCTGCGGCGGCCGGACATCCTGCTGCTGGACGAGCCGACCAACAACCTCGACCGCGCGGCGCGCCACCGGCTGTATGACACCGTGACGGCCTGGAACGGGGTGCTGGTCGTCGTCAGCCACGATCGCGAACTGCTCGCCCTCGTCGAGCGGATCGCCGACCTGCGGGACGGCGAGGTGCACTGGTACGGCGGGAACTTCGCGGCATACGAGGAGGCCGTCGCGGCCGAGCAGGAGGCGGCCGAGCGCAGGGTGCGCGCGGCCGAGAGCGATGTGCGGCGCCAGCAGCGGGAGCTGTCCGAGGCGCGGACCAAGCTGGTCAAGCGGGCCCGCTTCGGCAAGAAGGTCCAGGCCAGCGGCAGCCAGCCCAAGATCGTGGCGGGCGAGTGGAAGCGGAAGGCGCAGGAGTCGGCGGGCAAGCACCGCATCATGCACGAGCAGCGCCTGGAGAGCGCCAGGGAGCGCCTGGAGGAGGCGGAGGAGCTGGTCCGGGACGAGGCGGAGATCCAGGTCGACCTGCCGTCCACGGCGGTGCCCAGGGGCCGTCAGGTGCTGATCGTCCGCGAAGCGGAGCTGGCGCACGGCGCCCGCGCCACGCTGGAGGCGTACGGCCCCGAGCGGATCGCGCTGGTGGGGCGGAACGGCTCGGGCAAGACCACGCTGCTGCGCACCCTCGCAGGCCAGCTGCAGCCGCTCGGCGGCGAGGTCGCGGTGCAGGTGCCGGTGCGGTATCTGCCGCAGCGTCTCGACGTCCTGGACGACGAGCTGACCATCGTGGAGAACGTGGCCCGGCTCGCCCCGCGGGCCACCAACCAGCACATCCGCTCCCGGCTGGCCCGGTTCCTCTTCCGGCAGCGGCGCGCCGACCGGGTGGTGGGCACGCTCTCCGGCGGCGAGCGCTTCCGGGCGACGCTGGCCGCGCTGCTGCTGGCGGAGCCGGCGCCGCAGCTGCTGATGCTGGACGAGCCGACGAACAACCTGGACATGGCGAGCGTGCGGCAGCTCCGCGACGCGCTGGCGGGGTACCGGGGAGCGCTGATCGTGGCCGGCCACGATGTGCCGTTCCTCCGCGAGATCGGCGTCACCCGCTGGATGCGGATGGCGGAGGGCGAACTGACCGAGGCCGACCCGGAGGAGGTGTAGGCGGTGCCCCGCACGGGGCGCGGGGCGGCCCCCGGCCCGGCGAGCACCGCCGGACACGGCGTCGGGGGGCTACGGTCGTCCCATGACTGACGGGTCCGGCAGAGAGACAGTGATCGTGGTCGGCGGCGGAGTGATCGGGCTGACCAGCGCCGTGGTGCTCGCCGAGCGCGGGCTCGACGTACGGGTGTGGAGCCGGGAGTCCGCGGCACGGACCACCTCGGCGGTCGCGGGCGGACTGGTGTGGCCGTACCGCATCGCGCCCGAACAGCAGGCGCTGGACTGGGCGGAGCGGACGTTCCGCAACCTCGCCTGGCTCGCGGAGCAGCCGCCGCTGACCGGGGTGCGGCTGGTGCGCGGCACCCTGCACGGCGCGGAGCCGCCCGCCGTGTGGACCGGGCTGACCGGCACCCCGCCGCGCACCCCGCTGGTCGACATGCCGGCCTATCTCCGCTATCTGCTGGGCCGGCTGGAGCAGGCGGGCGGCCGCTACGAGCGGCGCGCGGCGGGCTCGCTGGCCGAGGCCGCCGCCGAGGCGCCCGCCGTGGTCAACTGCGCGGGGCTGGGCGCCCGGGAGCTCGTGCCGGACCCGGAGGTGCGCGCGGTGCGGGGGCAGCTGGTGATCGTGGAGAACCCGGGCGTCGAGGAGTGGTACGTCGACGCGTCCGGCGACTCCAGCGACACGACGTATCTGCTGCCGCAGCCCTACGGCCTGGTGCTCGGCGGCACGGCGGAGGACGGCGCCGAGGGCACAGCGCCCGACCCGGCGACCGCCGAGGCGATCGTGCGCCGCTGCGCGGCCGTCCATCCGCCGGTGGCACGGGCGCGGGTGCTCGAACACCGGGTCGGGCTGCGCCCGTTCCGGCCGGCCGCGCGGCTGGAGGCCGAGCGGATCGCCGACGGGCGCGGCGGCACCGCGCTGTGCGTGCACAACTACGGGCACGGCGGGGCCGGGGTGACGGTGTCGTGGGGCTGCGCGGTGGACGCGGCGCGGCTGGTCGACCCGCCGTCCGGCGGCGTCCACCCGGAGGTCACCGGCGGCAGGACATGACGGGGGGTGCCGTCGGTGAGCGGGTAGGCGGCCCGCTGGTCGAGCAGCAGCGGCACCAGCGCGCGCTGCGTCTGGCGCAGCGGCACATAGGCGCCCGTGCCGTGCCGGCGGGCGTGCACGCCGTGCAGCTCCAGCGTGGAGCGGACGTCCCTCCACTGCGCAGCCGTGAGGCGGTAGCCGCACGGCGGGTGGGTCAGCACCTGGTCGGCGTCCGGCTTGTCGTTGTCCGCGCCGCCGAGGTAGACCGGCCCCCGGTCGGCCCAGCCGGCCGCGCGGGCCCGGCCGGTGGCGGACTCGATGCGGCCGCGGTGCCGGCCGGCGAAGTCCATGGCGCCCCGGAGCGCCGCCAGCTGGGAGCCGACGCGGCGCCGGTTGTTCACCGCGGGGTCGGCCTTCTCGGCGTCGGTGAGCGGGGTGGTGCGGGACTCGACGAGCTGTCCGACGGCGTGTTTGACCCCGGTCGCGTTGCGCAGGATGCGCTCCTGGCCGTCGCCCGCGACCTGCTTGACGGGCTCGCCCGTCTCCGGGTCCGTCCAGATGCCGTAGGTGCCGGTGCTGTACCCGGCCCGCTCGGTGTAGGGGCGCACGTACCGCTCGGACAGCGCCTCGGACTCGGCGTGCACGCGGCGGTGGGTGTTGAGGTTGCGGGGCCACAGGGAGAGCAGGTCCTTGACGTAGTAGGGCGAGGAGCCGCCGTACTCGTGCAGGTCGTAGACGGTGTCGGGGCGCCAGTCGCGCAGTACCCGGGCCATGGCGCGGCCCTCGGCCGTCCTCAGCGCCAGATGGTCCCGGTTGACGTCCACGCCGTCGGCGTTGCCCCGGGTGTTCGCCGCGCGGCCGTCGGGGTTGGCGGTGGGGATGACGAGGACGGTGGTACGGGAGAGGAAGTGCCGGGTGGCGCGGTCCTGCGCGAAGGCCAGATCGCGGATCCGGGTGAGGCACGCCTCGCGCCCGGCGGGCTCGTTGCCGTGCTGCGAGCAGACGAGCAGCACGGAGTTGCCCCGGCGCACCTGCTCGGGCCCGCCGGGGGCCGGGGAGCCCACGCGGACGAGCCGGACGGGGCGGCCCTGCCGGGTGGTGCCGACGGTGTCGAGGGCGACGCGGCTGCCGGCCCGGTCGACGGCGGCGAGGAAGTCCTGTTCCTCGGCCTGGGTGGTCCAGCGCTCGCCGTTGGTGCGTTCGAATCCGGTGCGGGGCGGTGTGCCGTCCGCCGGGGCCGAGGCGGCCCGTGCGAGCGGCGCGGACAGGAGGGGGAGCAGCAGGGCGGCCGAGGCGAGGGCCGTGACCGCCCGCCACGGGCGACGATGGTCTCGTACACATGTCAACGCCATGTCAGGGACGGTAGCCGCGCGCGGAGGTGTGCGGGAGGGGGCGTCGGGGACCGGCGCGGCGCGGGTACGGCAGTCGTGTGAGAGATATTGCCGTGGACATGCGGGGCGGCACAGGAGTACATACCCTTCCGTTGGAGTGACACCTGTCGCAAGGAGTTGGAGGACTCGTGCGTCACAGAATCTTCGTCCCGGCCGCGGCCGTCACCGCCGCGCTGCTGCTCGCGATACCCGCGTCGGCGGCCGAGCCGTCACCGGGCACGCCGGGGGTGGGCGACCCCTACTACCCGGACTACGGAAACGGCGGCTACGACGTCTCCCACTACGATCTGCGGCTGAAGTACCAGCCCAGGAACGACAGGCTGCAGGGCACGGCGACCCTGCTGGCCACCGCCACCCAGGATCTGTCCCGCTTCAACCTGGACTTCGCGCTCGACGTCAGCGAGGTGCGGGTGAACGGCAAGCGGGCGCGGTTCGCCACCTCGGGCGCCCACGAGCTGGAGGTGACCCCGGCGAAGCCGCTGGCGAAGGGGCAGCGCGCGACCGTCGTCGTACGCTACGCGGGCACGCCGTCCCAGGTGAAGGTGAACGGCTTCACCTCCTGGCACCGCACCCCGGACGGCGGCGTGGCGGCCAATGAGCCGGAGGCCGCGTGGTGGTGGTTCCCCAGCAACGACCACCCCACGGACAAGGCCACGTACGACGTCAGCGTGGCCGTCCCGGACGGCACCCAGGCCATCAGCAACGGCACGCTCCAGTCGGAGCGCTCGCAGGCCGGGTGGACGCGCTACGCGTGGCGCTCCCGGGCCCCGCAGGCGACCTATCTGGCCACGCTCGCGGTCGGCAAGTTCGACATCACCAAGGACACCACCGAGAGCGGAACCCCCGTCATCAACGCCTACAGCAAGGAGCTCGGCGAGAACGACGGCGCGGCGCGGGCGAGCGTCGAGCGCAGCGGCGAGATCGCCGAGTGGCTGGAGGGCTACTTCGGGACGTACCCGTTCGAGGCCCTGGGCGGCTACGTCCCCAACACGGACACGAGCTACGCGCTGGAGACCCAGACCCGCCCGTTCTACAGCCCGGCGGGCTTCTCCCGGGGCTCCAACGCCTCCCTCGTCGTGCACGAACTGGCGCATCAGTGGTACGGCGACAGCGTCTCGGTCAACCGCTGGAAGGACATCTGGATCAACGAGGGCTTCGCCACCTACGCGCAGTGGCTGTGGTCCGAGGACCAGGGCGAGGGCACCGCACGGGAGCTCGCCGAGTACGCGTACGACTCGCGCCCGGCCGACGACGCGTTCTGGACGGTCAAGCCCGGCGACCCCGGCCCGGACAACCAGTTCCACCGGGCCGTGTACGACCGGGGCGCGATGGCCCTCCAGGCGCTCCGCGAGGAGATCGGCGACAAGGACTTCTTCGCGCTCCTCAAGGGCTGGCCCAAGCGGCACGAGGGCGGTGACGCGAGCGTGCGGGACTTCATCGGCTACGCGGAGCAGGTCTCCGGCAAGAAGCTGGGGAAGCTGTTCGACACCTGGCTGTACACCGCCTCGAAGCCGGCCGCCGGGCCGACGGGCAAGTCCGCCGAGTCCGCCGGATCCGCCGAGTCCGCCGGGTCCGCGAAGGGGCTGCGGGCCGGCGTGCCCGCGCAGCCGAAGTCGTGGAAGAAGATCCAGGCCGTGCAGCACCCGGAGGCCGCCGGCCGCCATCGGCACTGATCCGTTCCGGTACCGCCCACGGGGCACCCGCGGGCCGCGCCGCGCGGCCCGCGGGTGCCCCGTCAGCCGAACGGCCACCAGGGCTGGCGGCGGGCCGCGGCCAGCCAGTCGGGGTACTCCCCCAGCAGCCGGTCGTACAGCTCCGCGTCGGACAGCGCCCGCGGGTCGCGGCCTGCCGGGAAGAATCCCGCGTTGTCGACCGGGCGCCGCTCCGGCACGGCCAGCTCGTCCAGCCGGTGCAGGAAGGCGAACTCGCACGCGTCCGGGTCGCCGAACCCGATGAACTGCCAGAACAGCGGGAGCCGCGCCGCCTTGCACAAGAAGCGCTCCGCGGCCGCCCGGCTCGTGGGCCCGCCGTCCGTCTGGAACACCACCAGCGCGGGCGCGCGGGCCCCCGAGGCCAGATAGTGGTCGAGCACCGCGTCCATGCCCCAGTGGTAGTTGGTGCGCCCCATGTGGCCGAGCCGCTGGTGCTCGTGTTCGATGCGGCCCCGGTAGTCGCCGAGGCCGAGTTCGGCCGTGCCGTCGGCGTCGGTGGAGAAGAAGACGACGGGCACCACCCCGTCGTCGTCCAAGTGCGCTGACAGGCCCAGCACCTGCTCGGCGAGGTGCTGCACGGTGCCGTCCCGGTAGTACGGGCGCATGGAGCCGGAGCGGTCCAGCACCAGGTAGACGGCAGCGCGCTCCGCCTCCAGCGCGTGCTTGCGCAAACTGATCCCCGCGTTCTTGTAAAGGCTCACAAGACCGGGCGCTTCGGCCTCTATGCTGGCCAGACTGATCGCTGAACTCACCAGTAACTCCAGGGAGGAGGTGCCGGCTCGACCCGGGCACCGGAATGGTGTTCTCTCACTTCGCCCACCCCGTTGTCACCGGGTGATCACGAAGAGGCTTATATTAGGTCGACGTTGATCGGAATGCTGCGGCTCAGCCCTGCCCCTGTCCGGACCTGTCCCCGAGGATCTGATTGATGACCTCCCCCGCGATACCCCCGCCGCACCCACCGCCCGGCACCGGCGCCGTGAACGGCCGAAGAGACAGCGGGCCGGGACCGGGAACGGGAACGGCGCTCGCGGCGCTGGCCGCCGTCGTGGTGGCGGCGGTGGCGTGTCTGGTGGCGGTGTACGCGGCCCCGCAGTCCTCGCGGGCCCCGGTCGCCTGGGGCAGCGGTGCCGCCGCCGTGGTGCTCTGCGCCGCGGTCGCCGTCGCCGCGCACGCCCGGCTGACCGCCCGCGAGCTGCGGGCCGGGATCGAGCGGCGGGACGCCGAGGCAGCGGAACGGGATGCGGCGGCCCTGCACTTCGCCACCTCCACGGTGCCCGCGCTGGTGGAGCGGCTGCGCGAGGGCGCCTCGGCGGAGACCGCGCTGGCCGCGGCGCCGCCGGTGGGCTCCGAGGCGCACCGCCGGGTGCTGATGAGCGTCGCCGCCGAGGTGCACCGGGGCGAGGCGCTGCGCGCCTCGGCCATGTCCGCCTGCGCCAACGCGGCGGGCCGGGTGCAGGCCCTGGCCACGGGCATGGCCGCCGACCTGCGCGAGATGGAGCACCGGCACGCCGACGAGGCGGTGCTCGGCGACCTGCTGCACCTGGACCACAGGACCGCGCAGGCGGGCCGGCTCGCCGACTCCATCGCGGTGCTCACCGGGGCCCGCTCCGGGCGGCGGTGGGCCAAGCCCATCGTCATGGAGAGCATCCTGCGCGGCGCGATGGGCCGGATCAGCGGCTACCAGCGCATCCGGCTGCACTCCACCAGCACCTCGGCCATCGCCGGCCACGCGGCCGAGGGCGTGATGCACACGCTGGCCGAACTGATGGACAACGCCGCCAACTTCTCCCCGCCCACCTCCGAAGTGCATGTGTACGTCGAGGAGGTCGCAGCGGGGATCGTCATCACCGTCGAGGACGGCGGGCTGGTCATGGGCGAGGTCGCGCTGCGCCGCGCCCAGGAAGCCGTCTGCGGGGAGTCGGACCTCACCACGCTCTCCGGAACCCGGCTCGGGCTCGCCGTCGTCGGCCGGCTGGCCCGCAAGCACGGGCTGTCGGTCTCCTTCCGGCCGTCCGCGCACGGCGGTACCGGGGTCCTCGTACGCGTTCCGCGCGAGCTGGTCACCGAGGCCCGGCGCGAGGAGCCGGCGGCGCGGCCCGGGGGCGACGCCCTGCCGGACCACCGGCCGGCGGCCGTCCAGCCCCGCACGGCGGGGGCGGACACGGCGGCGGAGCCGGAGCGCGGCGCCGCGGAGGACCCCGCGCCTGTACCGTCCGGGCGGGACGCCGAGCACACGCGTGCGCCCGCGGACGGGCACGGCGACAGCGGGCTGCCCCAGCGGCGCCGGGGCCAGACCCTGGCCACCGCCTCCCGCTCCCCGCGCGGCGCCGACGGCTCCGGGCCGTCGGGTACCGCGCGGACCCGGTCCGCCTCCCGTCCGGCCGACCGGTCCGGGGCCCGCTTCGGGGCCTTCCGCCGCGCCGTCCGGGGCGACGGCGCTCCCGGGACCCCCGGCCCGGGGGACGAAGGGGGCACCGCGGCCACCGCCCCGGATCCCACCCTCACCCGCTCCTC
>NZ_JAAKZZ010000211.1 GCF_011045075.1 Streptomyces boncukensis | reverse complement strand
GGAGTGGGAGCGGGACCTCAGGGTGTGGTCGGGGCGTAACCCGTGGAGCGGCGAGTACCGGTTCGCGGGAGCGCCGCTCGGCGAACTGGGGGTGCCCGATGTGGGCATGACCCGGTTCGGGCAGACGGGCACCAAAAGCCGGGCCGCGTTCACCAGCACCGGCGGCTGGTCGTCCTCCGAGTGGCTGCCCATGGGATGGGTGGCCGGGCCCGCGGGCGTACTCGCCTGGCAGATCGAGCACAACGGCTCCTGGCACGCCGAACTGGGCGACCGCTACGACGAGGTGTACCTCGCGCTGTCCGGACCGGCCGCGCGCGAGCACCAGTGGTCCGTGCGGCTGGAGCCCGGGGAGACCTTCCGTACGGTCACCGCGTCCGTCGCCCTCGCGCCGGACCGCGACGCGGCGCTCGGCGCGCTCACCCGGCACCGCAGGGCCGCGCGGCGTCCCGCGCCCCACCAGCCCGACCGCACCCGCCTGCCCGTCGTCTTCAACGACTTCATGAACGGGCTGATGGGCGACCCCACGACCGAGCGGCTGCTGCCCCTGGTCGACGCCGCCGCCGAGGCCGGGTGCGAGGTCTTCTGCGTGGACGCCGGATGGTACGACGAGGCGCGGCGCGGCGAAGGCCCCGGCGGCGTGCCCGGGTGGTGGGACGAGGTGGGGGAGTGGGAGCCGGCGCCCTCGCGGTTCCCCGGCGGCCTCGCCGAGGTGACCGACGCCGTCAAGGCGGCCGGAATGGTGCCCGGACTGTGGCTGGAGCCCGAAGTCGTCGGGGTGCGCAGCCCTGTCGCGGCGGAGCTGCCGCAGGAGGCGTTCTTCCGGCGCGGCGGACACCGTCTGGCCGAATGGGGGCGCCATCAGCTCGACCTGCGGCACCCGGCCGCCGTCGCGCACCTCGACTCCGTGGTGGACCGGCTGGTGGGCGAGTTCGGGCTGGGCTATCTCAAGCTGGACCACAACATCGACATCGGAGCCGGGACCGACGCCGCCCCGCACGGCCCCGGGCACGGGCTGCTCGGCCACAACCGCGCCTATCTGGACTGGCTCGACAGCCTGCAGGAACGGCACCCCGGGCTGACGGTCGAGGGGTGCGCGTCGGGCGGCATGCGCGCCGACCACGCGACGCTGGCGCATATCGCCCTGCAGTCCCTCACCGACCAGCAGGACGAACTGCTGCTGCCGCCCATCGCCGCCGCCGCACCCGCCGTGGTGCCCCCGGAGCAGGGCGCCATGTGGGCGTATCCGCGGGCCGGGCACGGCGCGGAGGAGGTCGCGTTCTGCATGGTGACGGCCATGCTGGGGCGGATCCATCTGAGCGGGCGCGCCGATCTGCTGGACGCGGGACAGCGGGCGCTGGTGCGCGAGGCCCTCGCCGCCTACCGCGGTTACCGGTCGCTGCTGCCCGGAGCCGTGCCCCGGTGGCCGCTCGGGATGCCGGGCTGGCGCGACGGGTGGCTGGCGCTGGAGCTGACGACGCCGGGGACGTCGCTGGTGGCAGTGTGGCGGAGGCAGGGCAGCGCCCAGGAGTGCGTGATCCCGCTGGAGGACCCGGCGGTGGAGGTTGCCCCCGTCTACCCCCGCTTCCCGGAGGGAGAGGTCCGGCCGGCGGCGGGCGGGAAAGGGCTGCACGTCACCTTGCCGAGCACCCCGGCGGCACGGCTGGTGCGGGTGCGTACGGCGGAGTGAGGGGTGGCGATCCGGAGGACGACAGCACCGACCTCCCTCGCCGCCGTGGACCGTCCCTGGGCCAAGGGCCGGGAGCCGGTCCCCACCAGCGGCGAGGGCACCGGTCAGTACACCGTTCCCGCCTCGACGTCGATCGTCAGTTTGTTCTGCCAGTCCATGGTCATGGTGGTGGCGTCGGAGAAGCGCAGCGGCAGCCAGACGTACCGCGAGTCGTTGACGGTGCCGCCGGAGGCGTTCCCCCAGCGGTCGCCGAGATAGAGGTGTGTGGTCTCCCGTGTGCCGCGCAGCGTCAGCACGCATGCGGTCTGCGAGTCGAAGGCCGTCGCGTCCCCCACGTTCCGCATGTCCGTCCACGGGCCCGTGAGCGCCGGTGCTGTGGCGTACTGCTGCTGATTGGGGCGCCAGCCCGAGAGGCCGGAGGTGAGCATGACGTAGCCGCCGTCGTGCCTGAAGAGGGCGGGGGCCTCGCGGTGGCCGCCGGGCCAGGGGTTGGCCACCAGCTCGGCCACCGCCAGGCAGTCGTCGGCGAGGCGGTACAGGTGCAGGTCGCCGTTGTCGCGGGCGGCGGAGACCAGGTACGCCGCCTCCCCCGACTCCTCCTGGTAGAGGGTGAGGTCACGGGACATGTGGCCGAGCGGGCGGAAGCTGCCGTGCCAGGTGTAGTCGCCGTCGATCTGCGGGCAGGAGGCGACGCAGGCGCGGGCTTCGCCGTAGTCGTTGCCGTTCTCCTTGTGCGCCCACAGCACGTACTGCCGGGTGCCCGGGTTGTAGAGGACCTTGGGGCGTTCGATGTTGGCGGTGGCCAGCTCGGGATCGGTCTCCCGGGTGAGGATGTGGTTGCGGAACTCCCAGGTCTTCAGGTCACGGGAGCGGTAGGCGGAGACGGAGCGGAAGGTGTTGTCGGGGTTGCGGTTCTCGCCGAACCAGTAGAAGTGGCCGTCCGCCCGGAGCATCCCGCCCCCGTGCGCGTGCAGCGGCTCGCCGGTGGCGGTCGTGAACCGGGTGCCGTTGGTGACGGTGACCGGGCCGTGCGGGGCGGCGTGGGCCCTCCCCGTCGTGCCCGGCGCGTGTTCCGGCATGTTCTCGCGGTCCATGGTGGCTCCTCACTCGATACTCGATGTAGTGGCGGGACGACGGGACGACGTGTCCGGGACGGGCGCCGCTGAGCACGCCGCTCTCACGCCGCCCGGTGCAGGTCGGGCGCGTGCACGCGGTGGGCCAGCGGGCGCCCGGCGGCCAGCCGTTCCAGCTCCTCGACCGCGCTGAGGCCCAGCCGGTGCAGCTCGTTGCCGTGCGACCCGGCGATGTGCGGGGTGAGAACGGCGTTGGGCAGGGCGTAGAGGGGGGAGTCCGGGGGCAGCGGCTCCGGGTCCGTGACGTCGAGGACGGCCGTGAGGCGGCCCGAGGCCAGCTCGCGGGTGAGCGCCGGGGTGTCCACGAGGCTGCCGCGCGCGGTGTTGACGAGGACGGCGCCGTCCCGCATCAGGGCGAGGCGCTCCGCGTTCAGCAGCCCGCGGGTCTCGGGGGTCTCCGGGGCGTGCACGCTGACCGTGTCGCAGGTGCGCAGCAGCTCGTCCAGCCCGGTGCGGCGGGCGCCGAGCCGGGCGGCGGCGACTTCGTCGGTGTACGGGTCGAAGAGCAGCGTCTCCATGTCGAAGCCGCGCAGCAGCGCCAGCACCCGCCGTCCGATGCGGGAGGCGCCGATCACCCCGACGCGCCGTTCCCGGTTGCCGATACGGGGGTGGATGAGGCCGGGGGTGAAGTGCCGGTCGGCGCGGTAGCGCTCGCGCAGCGCGAAGGCGTCCTTGCCCGCGAGGAGGATCACGGCGAGCGTGTACTCGGCGACCGGGACGGCGTTGGCGTCGGCTGCCGAGGAGACGGTCAGCCCGCGCTCCCAGCAGGCGGGCGTCACCAGCCCCTTGACCGAGCCGCCGGTGTGCAGGACGGCTTGCAGGCGGGGCGCGGACTCCAGCACATCCGCCTCCAGCGGGGGGCAGCCCCAGCCGGTGATCAGAACGGTGGCGGTGGCGAGTGCCGAGCGTGCCCGGGGGCTGTCGAAGCGTTCGGTCACGGCCGTCGGGTCGGTGTCCGCGCAGTCGGTGAGACGGGCGCGGAGATCCGGCGGGAACAGGCCGGGCAGGTGTTCGGGGCTCATGGCGAGGACGGCCGTGGGCCGGTGGTGTTCGGGCACGGGGAGCTGTTCGGGCACGGGGGGCCTTCCTGCGGTTCGTAGGGGGAGGGACGGGAGCGCCGCGAAGGGGCGCGGGACTGTGCCTGATATACGGCGGCCGGCAACGCACCATCCGCACAGCGGTCAGTGGTCACCAAGCGCGAACCAGTCGAAGTCCGCGGACGCACGGCCACCGTCGAGGTCCTGCACACAGAGCCCCACGTGCGCCCCCGTGAACCGCAACGCGGCCCCGTAGTCGTCGGACAGCCGGGTGGCGTCCAGCTCCGGGCCCACGGGCCGCCACGTACGTCCGTCCGGCGAGGCCGAGAACCGCAGCACGGGCCCGTCGAAGCGGGCGCTCAGGTGCAGCAGCGGCCAGTCGTCGACGGGCAGTTCGCTCTCCGCCAGCTCCCCGTACGTGCCGTCGTCGGCGTAGCAGACCCCCAGTACCCGGCCGCCGTGCCGTTCGCTGTGCGTGGCGCGCAGGTAGTAGTGGGTGCCCGTGTCGTACCAGCAGATGAGCCCTGCCATCTGCGGGAAGCGCGAGGGGCGGAAGTCCATGACCGTGGCGGCCTCGCAGTGCGTCGACCGCAGCGGGCGCGCGAGCAGGCTCTGGTCGAACAGGGAGGCCGGGCTCTGCCGTCCGCGCAGCCGCAGCCAGCCCGGCCGCTCGCTCAGCGACAGCCAGGACGCGTCGGCGGGGCCGCGCAGCGTGCTCCAGGCGACGTCCGGCCGGGGCGCGTCGAAGTCGTCCCGTACCGGCCCCGGCACGGGGGCCGTCCCCCGCGCGGTACCCGTGGGAGCTCGCACTTCCGTCCGCGGCCGGTTCGTGCCGTGTGCGAGGCGCGGCCAGCCCTCCCCGTTCCAGACGACCCGCTGCAGACAGGTCTCCCGGCCGAGCACGCAGCGTGGCCCCTCGGGCGTATGCAGGGGGCGGGACGCCAGATGGGCCAGGTACCACTCGCCTCCGGGGGTGCGCACCAGCTCACCGTGGCCCGCCTTCTGCAGCGGCCCGCCGCACGTGTCGCGGGTGGTGAGCAGCGGGCCCGCCGGGTCGAGGGCGTAGGGCCCGGTGAGGGAGCGGGACCGGGCGGCGCGGACGCCGTGGTTCCAGCCGGTGCCGCCCTCGGCGAGCAGCAGCACGTACCAGCCGTCGTGCCGGTAGAGGTTGGGACCCTCGATCAGCTCGCCGTCGTCGTGGCGCAGGATGTTGACCGGCTCGCCGATGAGGGACCGCTTGTCCGGGTCGTACTCCTGGAGCAGGATCCCGTCGAACGACGGGCGGTCCGGGCGGTGGTCCCAGCGGGTGTTGAGCAGCCAGGTGCGCCCGTCCTCGTCGTGGAAGAGGGCCGGGTCGATGCCGGAGGAGTTCAGATGGACCGGGTCCGACCAGGGGCCGAGCATGTCGGGCGCGGTGGTGAGGTAGTTGTCGATGTCCTTGTACGGGCCGCCCGCGGTGCGCACCACGCTGTACGCGAGCTGGAACCTTCCGCCGTGCCAGGACAGCGAGGGGGCCCAGACCCCGCCCGAGTCCGGCACGCCCCGCAGGTCGAGCAGCCCGGGCCGGTCCAGGACGTGGCCGACCAGCTCCCAGCGCACCAGGTCGGGCGAGCGGTGCACCGGGACGCCCGGGTACCACTCGAAGGTGGAGGTGACGAGGTAGTACCAGCCGTCCGCGTACACGATGCTGGGGTCGGGGCGGAAGCCGGGCAGGACGGGGTTGCGTATGAGGGGCGCGGTCACCAGGGTCTCCTGCGGGTCACTGGGTCACTTGAGGCTGCCGAGCGTGACGCCCGACTTCCAGTACCGCTGCATGGCGAGCATGACCACGGCGAGCGGGATGATCGAGAGGAAGGCCCCGGTCAGCACCAGGGTGGTCAGGTCGATCTCGGAGTCGGTGCGCTGTGCGTTCCAGAAGTACAGGCCGATGCTCAGCGGCCACTTGTCGTCACCGCGCAGCATGGTCAGCGGCAGGAAGAAGTTGTTCCAGTTGCCGACGAAGGAGAGCAGGAAGACGGTCGCCGCGCCGGTCCTCATCAGCCGCAGCACGATCTGGAAGAAGATCCGGATCTCGCCGGCCCCGTCCACCCTGGCCGCCTCCAGCAGCTCGGCGGGGACGGCCCCGTCCACGTAGACCTTGGCGAGGTAGACCATGAACGGGTTGATGGTGAAGGGGATCAGTACGCCCCACGCGGTGTCCGCCAGGCCGATCTTGGAGAAGAGCAGATAGAGCGGCATGGTCAGCAGCGCCTGCGGCAGCAGGAACGAGCCGATGACGACGCCGAGCCCCAGCTTCCGCCCGGGGAAGGAGAAGCGGGAGAGCGCGTATCCGGCGGCGACCGAGACGAGCACGCACAGCAGCGCCCCGCCCCCCGCGTAGAGCAGGGAGTTGACGGTCCAGGTCAGGAAGATCCCGTCGTCGTACTCGAAGACCGTCCTGATGTTGTCGAAGAAGTGGAAGTCCTCGAACCAGAGCCCGTTGGAGTAGAGCAGGCCCTGCTGGTCCTTGGTGGCCGAGACGATCAGCCACCACACCGGTGCCACGGAGTAGAGCGCGAAGAGCACCAGTCCGGCCAGGGTCAGGACGCGGGACCGCCGGGACCGGTCGTGGCCGACGGGCAGCCCTTCGGTCTTCGCGGGGCGTTCGTTCGCTGCGGTGGTCATGGCTGTGCCCTGTTCGTCAGCTTGTAGAAGAGGAACGACGCCCCGCCCGCGATCAGGGCGAGGATCACCGAGAGCGCGGCGGCGTAGTGGTAGTTGTTGCTGTCGAACGCCTGGTAGTAGATGGTCATGATGGGTGTGTAGCTCTTGGTGACGGTCTCCGGCGCCGTGGAGCGGAAGAGCAGCGGCTCGTTGAAGAGCTGCAGGGTGGCGATGATCGAGAGCATCCCCGTCAGCACCAGCGCGCCCCGGACGTACGGCACCTTGATGGAGAGCGCGATGCGCAGCTCCGAGGCCCCGTCCACCCGCGCGGCGTCGAAGAGCTCGCGCGGGACGGCCTGGAGCGCGCCGTAGATGATGAGCATGTTGAAGCCCATATGGATCCAGGTGAGCAGGTTGCCCATGGAGAACCAGATCAGCCCGGAGGAGTAGAAGTCGGCGTGGATGCCGACCGTCTCCAGCGCGTCGGTGAGCGGGCCCAGCCGCGGGCTGTACAGGTACATCCACATCAGTGCCGCGACGATGCCCGGGATCATGTACGGCACCAGGAACGAGAAGCGGTAGCGGTGCGCGGTGCGGCGCGCGACGCCGTCCAGCAGCAGCGCCATCGTCAGCGCGAGGCCCAGCATGAGGGGGATCTGGACGCAGGCGAAGAGCAGCACCCGGACGACTCCGGCCCAGAAGTCCCCGTCCTGGAAGCCGCGGGTGAAGTTGTCCAGCCCGGCGAAGACCTCCTTCTGGGTGCCGATGCCCAGGCCGCCGCTCTCGATGCTGTAGAAGGACTGGTAGAGCGCGTAGCACAGCGGTGCGACAAACGTGAACAGGAAGCCGAGGTAGAAGGGGACGGCGAACCCCGCCCCCCGGAAGGTGTGCCGTCTCATCAACCGATCACGTTCACCTTGCGCCGCTTCAGGTCGTTCACGACCCACTTCTGCATGTGCGGCAGGATCTCGGCGACCGTGATGTCACCGGCCATCGCCTTGCCCCACTGGTCGGCCAGCTCCTCGTACATGGCTTTGGAGTTGGGCCCGTACTGCCAGCCGCCCGCGAAGTTCGCCGACTTCTTGATGACCGGCACGGCCTGGTCCGCGTGGTCGCCCATCAGCTTCTTGGGCACGACCTGGTCCAGGTGCGGCCCGGGGTCCTTGACGGCCGGGTACCAGCCCGCCGTCTTGGGGCTGCCCATGGTGTCGACCGGCTTGTCGTTGGTGGCCAGCCAGGCGGCGGCCTTCACCGCCTCCTCGGAGTGCGGGCACAGCTCGGGCACCATCAGTCCGAAGGTGTCCGCGGCCGAGGAGGGACGGGCCTCGCCGGGTGCGCGGAAGTTGGGTGCGGGCTCCCACTGGCCGCTGGTCTTCCGGATCTGCTGCTCGAAGGAGGAGAGCTGCCAGGTGGAGACCTGCCGGGAGGCGATCTTGCCCGCGTCGTACTCCTGGATCATCGCCGCGTAGTCGGCGTAGCTGATCTTGGAGACCAGCTTCTCGTCGAGCATCTGCTGCATGATCCCGGCGGCCCACTCGGAGTGTCCGTCCGTGAAATTGATCTTCCAGGAGTCGCCCTTGACCGTGTACCAGCGGGCCCCCGCCTGCCAGGCCATGTTCATCCAGGTGGACGGGTCCTCACCGGCGAGGTTGAAGATCTTGACGCCGCCCTTGCGGAGCTCTTTGCCCGCGTCGATCATCTCCTCCCAGGTCTTCGGATAGTCCAGCCCCGCTGTGTCGAAGACTTTCCTGTTGAAGATGGTGAAGATGGGCTGGCGGCCGTCCGGGACGCCGTAGGTCTTGCCGCCGATGCTGAGCGCCTTGATCGCGCCGTCGGAGAACTTGCCCTCGCTGCCCTTGAGTTCCCCCGAGATGTCCTTGAGCACGCCCTGGGCCATCAGCATGCTGCCCTCGCGATTGTCCGACTGGATCAGACACGGCGACTTGTCCTTGTCGCCTGCCTTGTGGGAGTTGTTGAGCTGGTTGGACATCTTGTCGCCGGGCACCTTGACGTACTTGAGGGTGATGTCGTCGTGGGCCGCGTTGAACTGCTTCACCGCCTTGTCGGCGCCCTGGGCCCCGGTCCACACCTCCAGCGTGACCGGGCCGTCGGACCCGCTGCCGGAGTCCGAGTCGCCGCACGCGGCGAGGCCGAGGGCGAGGGCACAGGCGGTGCCCGTGGCCAGCAGGCGGGTTCTGTTGCGGGATGTGCTGCTGCGGATCATTCCGTTCCTCCAGCGGACGAGGGTGCGGGCGACGAGGGTGCGGGTGACGAGGGTGCGGGTGACGAGGTGGTGCTGCCGTCCGCGTGCCGGGCGACGACGCGGTAGCGGGTGGAGCCGAGGGCGGCGTCGTGCCGGTGGTCGAGGCGGTACGCGTCGCCGGTGAGCCGCCGCCAGCCGCCGTCTCCCCGACGGCCGTAGAGGGTGAAGGAGACGGCGTGCCGGGGCTTGTTCCAGTGCACGCGGACGCCGTCACCGTCCCTGGCGACGGTCGGGAGGGCCGCGTCCTCGGGCAGGGTCTCGACCGTGACGCGGGTGAAGTCGGTGTCCGCCGTCGCCGCCACGCCCGCGTGCACGACCTCGGGCATCGGCACGGTGTCGGCGGTGACCCGCTCCCACAGCTCGCCGTCCCGTGAGACGAGCGCGGTGACGCGGTGCGAGTCGGCGGCCCGTACGAGCCGGACGTACGGGTAGTCCGCGGCGGGGAACCCCGCGAACTCCTCGGTGCGGGCGAGAGGACTGCGGGTGATCCCGTTGCCCGCGTCATGGCCCACCGTGCCCTTCCCGACGTCCGGGCGCGAGTCCATCGAGCGGGTGCGCAGCACGAGGCCGCCCGCGCCGTCCGTACCGAGGTGGACGTAGCGGCTCACGGCGTGAGCCGACGCGCGCAGCGTCACGCCCGCGAGCGCGGCCCGCGGGCTGCCGAGGCGCGCGGAGACGGCCACGCTGCCGCGTACGAGGGTGCTCGCGAGGACGAACGCGTCGGGGCGGTCCCGGTCGTGCAGGACGCTGTCGTCGCCCCCGCCGAAGCCCGCCCCCGACGCGCCGCGCACGGAGACGGCCGTGCCGCGTGTCCGCGCCGTCCCGCGCGCCGCACCGACCGGCCGGCCGCGCCAGCCGTTTCCGGTCGCCGGGTGTGCGCGGGCCTCGGCGGGCGCGGAGGCCCGCCCTTTCCCCGACGTGCCGACGGGGGTGACGCGGTAGAAGAAGCGGCCCCCGTCCCGGACCGACTCGTCCGTGTACGAGGTGCCGGTGACGCCCTCCTCGACGACCGCGTACCGCCCGCCGCGCCGCACCGACCGGCTGACCGTGTACGAGGCGGCGCCGGCGGCGGCCCGCCAGCTCAGCCCCACCGCGCCGCTCCCGGGTGTGGCGAGGACGAGATCGACGGGGGCCGGGGGCTCGGCCCCCACCCGTGCGGTACCGAGCGCCAGCACCAGTGCCGTGCCCGGGGCGAGGACGACCCGCCCGCCGCGGGGCCGCACCCGCCGCCGCGACACGAGGTCGAGCAGCGGTCCGTCGCCCGTCCCCTCCGGCAGCACGGCGGTCAGCGGACGCTCGTTGCCGTGGGCCCGGCGGGTGGTGTTGACGGCGAAGAAGTACGGGCCGTAGCGGGCGGTGAGCAGCTCCGGATACCCGGCGTACGGGGTGTCGTAGCGGTTGTTGTCGCGGCGGGGGCGGCCGACGCCCGGCTGGAAGGCGACGGGGATCGGCTCGCCGGTCATGGCCAGCGGCCGGTCGCCGGGGTCGGAGAAGCGGTCGAAGAGGATGGAGTTCTCGGTCGAGGGCGCGCGCAGGGTGTACTCGCGCGAGGTGAAGACGCTCCGGGTCGGCAGCTGCACCAGCTGGTCGTGGGTGCCGTACTGGGCGTGCAGCCGCCCGTTGCCCATCAGCCCGTTGTTGCGCTCCACGAGCGAGGCGAAGAGATGTGTGTCGCCGTCGCGTACGGCGACGTACAGATTGTCGATGTCGGCCCAGGCGAACCGCGTGGGCTGCTTCCGCCGGTCCACGCCCAGCCTCCTGAGCTCCGCGTCGGTGTACCGGTCGAGGTCGGTGTGCGGGAGGACGGTCCCGGCGGGTGTCTTGGCGACATACGCCCAGGTTTCCGGCAGCCGCAGATCGACGACGTGCTTCGGCAGCATGTGCGAGTCGAAGTACGGGAAGAACTGGTTGTCGGCGAGCTGCTGCTGGAGAAAGCCGACGGCCTCGCGGGCGTACCGCCGGTACGGCTCCCACTCCTTGCCGCGGAACCGCTCCGGACGCCGGGACATGTGGTGCGCGAGGGCGGCGAAGGAGAAGGCGTAGGGGCCCTGGTCGGTGGCGGTGGCGTAGGCGACCTTGCCCGGGTACGCGGTGTTGCGGCCGTCGACCACCTGCTCCATGTACATGATGCGGTGGCCGTCGGGGTCGGTGCCCTGGTAGCGGGTCCGGGCCCGCGCGTGCAGGTTGCGCAGGGCGAGCCGGAGGATGTCGTCGTTCAGTTCCTCGTCGCCGTCGTGCCCGAGGGTGCGGAAGAACCAGCAGGGGAGATAGTTCCCGGCTTCCCCGTAGTTGCCGACGTAGTGGTTCTCCCGGGTCTGTCCGGCGGCGGTGATGCCGGTGTAGTGCCGCCCGTACGGAAGCCGCCGCGCCACGCCCTGATCGGGCCCCGGCTTGCTCCTGGCGAGCCCGCGCATGACGACGCGGAGGCAGTCGTCCGTGTAAACGGCCGTCCTGTCATGGAAGAAGAGGGAGTGATAGAGGTTCAGCTTCTCGCCCTCGGGCCCTGTGAGGATCTCCTCGCCGAGGAACGGGCGGGCGCCGAGCGCCTCCCGCGCGATGGCGTGGCTGCGCTCCTTGCCCTCGTAGAACTCCGAGCCGATGACCCGCAGCCCTTCATGGGCCTTCCACGCGCCTTCGTAGGTGTAGAGGACCTGGTTGTAGATGTAGGAGAGCCGGGAGCGGGCGAAGTCGAAGTTCGCCTTCAGTACGCGTTCCCAGGCGCCGAACCGGGTGAGCCGGCCCCCGTCCCATCCGGTGCTCGGCAGGCTGTTCTCCCCGTCCCGGGTCCCGGTGTCGAACGGTTCGCGGAGGAAGGCGCGGAACCGCTCGGTCCCGTGGACGTCCTCGTCGGCGATCAGGTCCTCGACGATGTAGAGGGCTTCGCCGAGCGCGGCGTAGTAACCGCCCCAGTCGGACTGGTGACCGCCGTTGCCGAGGCTCTTGACGTCGCCGTAGTACTGCTTGGTGAAGTTGTCGATGGACGTGAAGACGCGTGCGAGGGCGGCGCGCCGCTGCTCCTTGCCGGATGCGGGACACCACTCGTGCCCCTGGGCGAGAGCCTCGGCGTAGAACCGGAGCTCGTCCTTGTAGCGCTCGATGGACAAGGTGGCGTTGCCGCTCTTGTCCGCCTTCTCCGAGAGCGCGTCGAAGACGGAGACCTGGTG
>NZ_JAAKZZ010000210.1 GCF_011045075.1 Streptomyces boncukensis | reverse complement strand
GGGCGGGGGGCTGGTCCTGGCGGCGGTCCGGGATGCCCATCTGGTCGGCGGCCTCCTGCAGCCACTCCGGCGGCGACAGCAGGAAGGAGGTCGCCTCCAGATCGAGCCGCTGGGGCTGCGGGGCCGCGTCCGCCGGCGCTGCGGAGGCGGTGCCGTACTCCTCCTCGTACCGGCGGATCACCTCGCCCACCGGCAGGGCGGGCCACAGGGTCGTCTCACCGCTGTCGCGGGCGATCACCAGCCGGGGGTTGCCGCCGTCCGCGACGGGTACGCCCTCGCGGTCCTCGGCCCAGGCCACGAAGCCCAGGCCGAACTCCCGCACCCGCACCTCGCGGTGCTGGTGCGCGGGCACATCGCCGTTGACCCAGCGCTCGGCGCGCTCCTGGGCCTGCGCGAAGGTCACCATCGCGCTCTCACCTCTCCACCGGGACGGCGCGCGCGAAGCCGCCGTCCACCATCAGGTTCGCCACCGTCTCCAGCTCCGGCGGGCTGCCCGCGAGCCGCAGCAGGAAGTCGTCGAAGTCCGTGCCGCAGGGGCGCAGCAGCCGGGCCGCCCGCTCCTGCACCGGCATCCCGTCCGCATCGCGCGCGTCGTCGTACGCGCAGAACCACACCGAGCCGACCGCGTCGCCGCGCACCTTGACCGCGATCAGTCCGCCCTGCACGAAGCCGACGCCCAGGTATTCCTTGGTGAGGTGATCGCGCAGGCACTTGTTGATGTAGCCGAGGTCGTTGACGGCCACCTGGTCCCGGACCGTGAAGAACGGCTGGTCGACCAGGAGCCCCAGCTCCGCGTCCAGCGCCACGCCGCGCGGCGCGCAGCCCCCGGCCGCCTTGAGGAACGAGCGGTACGCGCCCGGGAGGCGGTAGCCGAGGCGCTCCTCGACGTCGAGGAGCTGCTGCTCGCCCACGGCGGGCTCGGGGCCCTGCGGCACCTGGAAGTGCGCGGGGCGGGTCTCCTGGAGCGGGCGGGTGCCCGTCTTCGCGTGGTCGACGGCGGCGGTCGCCAGGCCGCCGTGGTGCCGCAGCAGGGCCTTCACCTCGACCGGGACCAGCTGCATACGGCGGCTGTGCGCCACGTGGTGCCAGGTCCAGCCGTGCGGTGTGGCCACGGGGGGCAGCCCCGCCCACAGTTCGTGGCCGGACGCGTGGAGCGCGGCGTTCGCCGAGACGAAGTCCGTCAGCCGCAGCTCGTCGCCGCCGAAGCCCTCGGGGGGCTCGGCGATCTCGGCCGCGGCGCGGGCGTAGGGCGAGAAGTCCGGGTAGCCGTGCTGGTCGACGCCCACCCCCCGGGGGTGGCGGGCGGCCCGGACCGGATCCGGGAAGTTCACGACCTGCCCTGCGTATCCCCGGTTCGGTGGCGCGGCGTGCTGCTGCCCGAGCCGACCTGTCGTCATGGGTAGCCCCCTGCTGGCATCTGGCTGGTACGCAACAGCCTATGCGCTCCGCGGAGAGCCGGTCACTGCCCCCGCTGAACAGCGCAAACCCCTCGCAGGGTCACCCTTTGGCCGCTGGCCGTCCGCCCCCTGCGCCCCCGTACGCAGCCACGCATTGCACCCGAAGTGCCGCGCTCTGGTTGAACGGCCGCCATCCCGGCAAAATTCACGGTGTTCCTCACCGCTACCGTCGCATATCGTCCCGGAAACCGTCACAGGGCCATGACACGACCGGCCACGTGATCGACTCATAGACCACACTGCATACTTGGCGCTGATCCCCGGCACAGAGGGGGACGCACGGGGAGGAAGCTCCATCATGCACACCGCACAGCAGGCTCATGCGCCGCACGGCGCCCACGCGCAGCACGACCCGCGCCTCAGCTGGACCGCCGCGGACGACACGGCCGCCGGTGCCGCGCCCGTGCTCCGCCAGCGTCGTGACAGCATCCTCCCGGCCGTCGCCGCGGCCCTCTCCATCCGGGGCCAGACCCTCACCTGCACCGGCAGCAGGGGCGACCGGGACCCGCAGCTCCATCCGCTGGTGCAGGACTTCCTGGCCACCCTCACCACCGACCGCCGGGTGCGGCAGACCGGCCGCTGCCCGGAGGCCGTACTGCTGTCGCGCTATCTGACCGCCACCGAGGCGGCCCGCGGCGCCCGGGGCGGCAGGCGCACAGCGCGGAAGCCGGCCAAGGCCGCAGCCAAGGGCGGCGGCAAGCCGCCCAAGCCGCTCACGCTCAGCGAGGCCAAGCGCGCTCTGAAGCACGCCAAGCTGACCACCCGCCGCATCCGCGAGGACGGCGACCCGCTGCACGACAGCTACGCCCCGCCCTGCCGCTCGTGCGCCGAGCTGCTCGCCCACTTCGGCGTCCGCGCCGTCGACCCGGCCAGCCAGGAGTCCGCCAAGTGACCACCCGCTTCCCCGTCGCCGTCGACGACCCGCTGCGCACCGCCGGATGGCAGCCGGGCCGCTGGGACATCCGGCAGGCCGAGCAGTGGGCCGACACGCTGCGTGGCCACGCCTCCCCGAGCGGTCACCGGCATCCGGTCTTCCCGGCCGCCGTGGAGGTGTGGGCCGAGTTCGGCGGGCTGCGCATCCTGCCCAGCGGGCCCGGCCGGCACATCGCCCCGTCGCCTGTGATCGTCGACCCGCTGCGCGGTGTGCACGCGGCCCGTACGCTCGCCGCCTTCGGGCGCGCGCTGGAGAGCCGGGTCTGCCCGCTGGGCACCGAGGGCGACGGGGAGTCCCTGCTGGTCGTCGACGAGGAGGGCCGGGTCTACTGCCTCGACCCCGCGGGCGACTGGTATCTGGGCCCCGACTTCGACACGGCCCTGACCGCGCTGCTGATGGGCATATCCCCGACCCGGCTGAGCGCTCCGCGCGAGATGGCGGGATCGGGCTGACGCGGCGGACCCCGCGTGCCCCGCATCGCACCCGCACACCGCACCCGCACACCGCAGCCGCACACCGCGACGCACGGCGAGGGGCCCGGCGAGGGGCAGCCCCTCCCGGCGCGACCGCGGGATCCGCCGGGCCGTTAAGGACGCGCCGCCGCGTACGGGATGACCGCCGACACCCGGAAGCCCCCGGCCTCCGTCGGGCCGGAGACGAAGCCGCCGCCGAGCGCGGTCACCCGCTCCCGCATGCCGACCAGGCCGTTGCCGCCGCTCGGCAGCTTGGCGTCCGCCGCGCCGTCCACCGGCGCGGGCTCGTTCTCCACCTGCAGCGCCACCTCGGCCTCGCGGTGCGCGACGCGCACCCGGGTGCGGGCGCCAGCGGCGTGCTTGTGCACGTTGGTCAGCGCCTCCTGCACCACGCGGTAGGCCGTCTGCTCCACGGGCGGCGGGCAGGCGCCCACGGGCTCGCCGTGCACGTTCAGATCCACCGCCATGCCCGCCGCGCGCGACTCCCCGACCAGCTCTTCCAGCTCGGCGAGCGAGGGCGCGGCGCCGTCCGGGAGCGCGGACGGCGCCGGCTCGGGCGCGCTCCCGTCCCCCTGGGCCCCGGCCGCGGCCTGGGAGACCGCTCCGGCGGCGGCCGCGGCGAACTCCGCGAGCCGCGCGGGCACCTCGTCCGACTCCTGCCGGACGGCCTGCTCCTCCCCGCCCGTGCGGTCCTTCTCCGTGCCGCCGCTCTCGCCGGAGCGCAGCACGCCGAGCATGGTGCGCAGCTCGTTGAGCGCCTGCCGCCCCATGTCGCCGACGAGCGCCGCGTTCCGCGCGGCCTTCTCCGGGTCCTTGAGCGCGACGGCCTGCAGGGCCGCCGCGTGCACCACCATCAGGCTCACCCGGTGCGCGACCACGTCGTGCATCTCGCGCGCGATCCGCGTGCGCTCCTCGTTGCGCGCCCACTCGGCGCGCTCCTCCGCCCGGTCGGCCAGCAGCGAGAGCTCGCGCTCCAGCCCGTCGGCGCGCTCCCGCAGGGACTCCACCAGCCGCCGGCGGGCGCCTATGTAGAGGCCCAGCAGCACGGGCGGTGCCGTGACGCCTATCGCCATGAGCACCGCGACCAGCGGCACGAACCACGAGGACGGGTTGAAGTCCGGGTTCCGGCCGATGTCCTGTTCCAGCTGGATGGTGGTGATCACCATGGTGCCCATGGCCGACATCGCGGCGAGCAGCGCGGTGATCCGGCGCGGCACCTCGGTGGCCGCGAGGGTGTAGAGGCCGACGATGCCGAGTGTGACCCCCATCTCGGCGGGCGACACGGCGACGGACACCAGGACGACGGCGATCGGCCAGCGCCGCCGCGCCACGAGCGTGGACCCCACGAGCACGCCGAGCACCACCATGAAAGGTGCCGGTATCCCCGCCTGGCGCCCGAAATCGAGCCCCTGGACGGAGCACTCGGTGGCGGACACCGCGGCGAGTGCGATGTCCAGCGCCGCGCTTCTGGGCCGTGACCACCACCACGGCCCGGTCCCGGCACGGCTGTCCCCCGACTCGGTCATACGGCCCAGAGTACGACCGCGCGCCAGCGGTTTTCCGATCGAGCCCCGGAATATCGAATTCCGCCCTGCTGCCAGGGACGTCGCGGTTTTGCGGAGGGATATATGAACGACAATTACATTGTTGAAAACCCTACTTTCCAGGGGCCGCAGTCCGCGCTCCCCGACACCGTCGCATCGGGCGCACAGCGTGCGGCATAGTATGGGGTGCCCGATCAGCCGAAACGGCAAATCGGACACAAGGGTGATCCCGGGTCGACTAAGGGCAAGTCCACAGATTTTGGTTCTGTTGATGGGGGTTCGAATCCTCCCCCGGGAGCACAGCCCAGGCGGGCGCAAACCCCCCGGTATCCTGCGGAGTGTTCCCCTCCCCCGAAGCCGAAGGGCACACCCGTGAGCGCCAATCGCCCGGCAGCCGTCGTCGTTCTCGCAGCGGGTGAGGGCACCCGCATGAAGTCCGCGACGCCCAAGGTTCTGCACGAGATCTGCGGCCGATCGCTGATCGGCCATGTCGTGCACGCGGCCCGCGTGCTCGACCCGGAGCATCTGGTCGTGGTCGTCGGCCACGGCCGCGAGCGGGTGACCGCACACCTGGCCGAGAACACGGCCGAGGGCACAGCCGAGAACACAGCCGGCGGCCGGGCCGGCGGCGCCCCCGCGCGTACCGCCGTGCAGCACGAGCAGAACGGGACCGGGCACGCCGTCCGGATCGCCCTCGACGAGCTGACGGCCGGCGGCGCCGTGCTCGACGGCACCGTCCTGGTCACCTGCGGCGACACCCCGCTGCTCGCGGGCGGCACCCTGCAGATGCTGGCCGACGCGCACAGCGCCGAGGGCAACGCCGTCACCGTGCTGACCGCCGAGGTCCCGGACGCCACCGGGTACGGCCGTATCGTGCGCGACCCGTCCGACCGCGCGGTGACCGCCATCGTCGAGCACAAGGACGCGACGGAGGCGCAGCGCGCGATCCGGGAGATCAACTCCGGGGTGTTCGCGTTCGACGCGCGGCTGCTGATCGAGGCGCTCGGCAAGGTCCGCACGGACAACAGCCAGGGCGAGGAGTATCTGACCGACGTGCTCGGCATCCTGCGCGAGGCCGGGCACCGGGTGGGCGCCGCCGTCGCGGCCGACCACCGGGAGATCGCGGGCATCAACAACCGGGTGCAGCTCGCCGAGGCCCGCCGGATGCTGAACGAGCGGCTGCTGCACGACGCCATGCTCGCCGGGGTCACCGTGGTCGACCCGGCGTCGACCTGGCTGGATGTGGCCGTGACCTACGAGCCGGACGCCGTGGTGCACCCGGACAGCCAGCTGCTGGGCGCCACCCATCTGGCCGCGCACAGCGAGGTCGGCCCCGGCGCGCGGCTGACCGACACCCGGGTGGGCGAGGGCGCCACGGTCGTGCACACGGTCGCGCAGGGCGCCGAGATCGGCGCGGGCGCGGGCGTCGGCCCGTACACCTATCTGCGGCCCGGCACCCGGCTGGGCGCGAAGGTGAAGGCGGGCAGCTTCGTGGAGATGAAGAACGCGGAGCTGGGCGAGGGCACCAAGGTGCCGCACCTGTCCTACGTCGGCGACGCGGAGATCGGCGAGCACACGAACATCGGCGCCGCCAGCGTCTTCGTCAACTACGACGGGATGAACAAGCACCGCACCACCGTCGGCTCGCACTGCCGCACCGGAGCCGACAACATGTTTGTGGCTCCTGTCACCGTCGGGGACGGCGCCTACACCGCCGCCGGGTCCGTGATCACCAAGGATGTGCCGGCCGGCTCGCTCGCCGTCGCGCGCGGCCAGCAGCGCAACATCGCAGGCTGGGTGGCCAGGAAGCGGCCCGGCAGCGCCGCGGCGCAGGCCGCCGAGGCGGCCGGGGAGGCGCCCGGGGCCGGAGGGGCGGCGCCGGAGGGCGGCGCCTGACCGGCTACCCGGCCGGCGGAACCGGGGCGTACGGTTGGGGTGACCGGATTGGCCATACGGCCGAAACCCGACGTTCACCTCATCCCCTTCCGACTCCCCACCCCCTTGCAGCGCCGGGCGCGGGGCGGCGGTGACACGAGCCGCCGCGAGCCGCTGTGCGGCGGTCAGCGAACCAAGGAGACACTGCAGTGACCGGGATCAAGACGACCGGCGAGAAGAAACTCATGCTCTTCTCCGGCCGCGCACACCCCGAGCTCGCGGAGGAGGTCGCCCAGCAGCTCGGCATCGGCGTGGTCCCGACCAAGGCTTTCGACTTCGCGAACGGCGAGATCTACGTCCGCTTCCAGGAGTCCGCGCGCGGCGCCGACTGCTTCTTGATGCAGAGCCACACCGCCCCCATCAACAAGTGGGTCATGGAGCAGCTCATCATGATCGACGCGTTGAAGCGGGCGTCCGCGCGCAGCGTCACCGTCATCGTCCCCTTCTACGGCTACGCGCGCCAGGACAAGAAGCACCGCGGCCGGGAGCCGATCTCCGCACGGCTGATGGCCGACCTGTTCCAGACGGCGGGGGCCGACCGCATCCTCACCGTCGACCTGCACACCGACCAGATCCAGGGCTTCTTCGACGGCCCGGTCGACCACCTGTTCGCCCTCCCGGTGCTGGCCGACTACGTGGGCACCAAGGTCGACCGGAACAAGCTCACCGTCGTCTCGCCGGACGCGGGCCGGGTGCGGGTCGCGGACCGCTGGGCGGACCGGCTGGGCGCCCCGCTCGCCATCGTGCACAAGCGCCGCGACCCGGACGTCGCCAACCGGGTCACGGTGCACGAGGTCGTCGGTGACGTCGAGGGCCGGGTCTGCGTGCTCGTCGACGACATGATCGACACCGGCGGCACCATCTGCGCCGCCGCCGACGCGCTGTTCGCCAACGGCGCCGAGGACGTGGTGGTCGCCGCCACCCACGGCGTGCTCTCCGGGCCGGCCGCCGACCGCCTGAAGAACTCCAAGGTCAGCGAGTTCATCTTCACCAACACGCTGCCCACCCCGCACGAGATCGAGCTGGACAAGATCACGGTGCTGTCGATGGCGCCGACGATCGCCCGCGCCGTCCGCGAGGTGTTCGAGGACGGCTCGGTGACCAGCCTCTTCGAGGAGCAAGCCTGATCGGTTCTTGATCGATTTCTGAGGGGCCTCCCCCGCCGCGTAGACTCACGGAGTCGCTCGGCGAGGGAGGCCCCTGTCGTTCAGGGATCTCCGTAATCGACGCGCGCTCCTCGTAGTAGCCTCCGCGGATTCCTCCCCGCGGCCTCATCGCGGACAGGTCCGTCGGGACCGAGTGGCACAGGTGCTCCATCCGTGCATCTGAAGACTGACTGACCACCTGACTACGAGGAGCGCAGCATGGCTGACGTCAATCTCTCCGCGAAGGTCCGCACCGAGTTCGGCAAGGGCGCGTCCCGCCGGCTGCGCCGCGAGGAGAAGATCCCCGCGGTGATCTACGGCCACGGCGCCGACCCGGTCCACGTCGAGCTGCCCAGCTACGACATGATGATGGCCCTCAAGAACTCGAACGTCCTGATCCACCTGGACATCGAGGGCAAGAAGGAACTGGTCATCCCCAAGGCCGTGCAGCGCGAGGCGATCCGCGGCTTCCTCGTCCACGTCGACCTGCTGACCGTCAAGCGCGGCGAGAAGGTCAACGTCGAGATCCCGATCCACACCGAGGGCGACCTGGGCGCCGGCCAGCACCTGCTGGAGCACGTCTACAACGCGCTGCCGGTCGAGGCCGAGGCCACGCACATCCCCGAGACGGTCACCCTCTCCGTCGAGGGTCTCGTCGCGGGCGACTCGGTGCTCGCCAAGGACATCCCCCTGCCGAAGGGCACCACGCTGGCCATCGACGGCGACGACGTGGTGATCCAGGTCCTCGCGGCGCAGGCCGAGGAGCCCTCCGCCGAGGGCGAGGGCGCCGAGGGCGAGGGCGCTGCCGAATAAGGGTCCGGGCGCCGGGCGGGCCGGGAGACCGCTCCCGGCCCGCCCGGCGCGCCACGTCACGGCAACGGGAGCACACGCATGCCGGCTGAGAACACGCCCTGGCTCGTCGCCGGACTCGGCAACCCCGGCCCCGGCTACGCCGCGAACCGGCACAACGTCGGGTTCATGGTGGCCGACCTCCTCGCGTCCCGGATGGGCGGGCGGTTCAAGTCCCACAAGGCGGGCCGGGCCCAGGTCCTGGAGGGCCGCACCGGCACGCCGGGGGTCTCCTCCCACCGGGTGGTCCTGGCGAAGCCGATGTCGTATATGAACCTGTCCGGCGGCCCGGTGAAGGCGCTGCTGGACTTCTACGGGCTGCCGCCGGAGCGGCTGCTCGCCGTCCACGACGAGCTGGACATCGACTACGGCACGCTGCGGCTGAAGCTCGGCGGCGGCGACAACGGGCACAACGGCCTGAAGTCGATCACGAAGGCGCTGGGCCGCGACTACCACCGGGTGCGGTTCGGGGTGGGCCGCCCGCCGGGCCGGATGCCGGTGGCGGACTACGTCCTGAAGGACTTCTCCGCCGCCGAGCGGAAAGAGCTGGACTACTTCGTGGACCGCGCGGCCGACGCGGTGGAGGCCCTGATCACGGAGGGCCTGGAGCGAGCGCAGTCCGCGTACAACTGCTGAATAGGGGAGCTGCTGGGGAGGGGCTGCCCCTTGCTGCTCGTCGCAGACTGCGGGCGCTTGCCTGGCTGGTCGCGCAGTTCCCCGCGCCCCGGCGGGGCGCGGGGAACTGCGCGACCAGCCGACGCTCAGCCCGTGTTGCGGAGCCCCGCCGCCACCCCGTTGACGGTGAGCAGCAGCGCCCGGCCCAGCGTCTCGTCCGGCTCCTCGCCCCGCTCCGCGGCCTGCCGCTGCCGGTGCAGCAGCGTGACCTGGAGATAGGAGATCGGGTCCAGATACGCGTCGCGGATGCGGAGCGTCTGCTTCAACACCGGGTTGGCCTCCAGGAGCTCGCTCTCTCCCGTGATGCGCAGCACCTCGCGCACCGTCAGCTCGTGTTCGGCCTTGATGGTCTCGAAGACGTGCTGCAGCTCCTCCGGCACCAGGGTCTCGACGTAGTGCCGGGCGATGCGCAGATCCGTCTTGGCGAGCGTCATCTCGACGTTGGCGAGGAAGTTCTGGAAGAAGTGCCAGTGCTCCTGGGCCTCTTCCAGGACGCTGTCGAGCCCGGCCTCCCGCGCCGCCTTCAGCCCCGTGCCGACGCCGAACCAGCCGGGGACGATCTGCCGGGACTGGGTCCAGCCGAACACCCAGGGGATGGCGCGCAGCCCGTCGAGCCCGGCGCCGGTGTCGGGGCGGCGCGAGGGGCGGGAGCCGAGGTGCAGCTCGGCGAGCTGGTCGACGGGGGTGGAGGCGAAGAAGTACGCGGGCAGGTCCGGGTCCTCCACCAGCCGCCGGTACGCCAGGTGGGCGGCGTCCGAGACGGTGTCCATCGCCGCGTCCCAGCGGGCCAGCGCCTCGTCGGACTGGCGGGGCGCGGTGTGCAGCGCGGACGCCTGGAGGGTGGCGGCGACCGTCAGCTCCAGGTTCTCCCGGGCGAGCGAGGGGACCAGGTACTTGTCGGAGATGACCTCGCCCTGCTCGGTCACCTTGATCTCGCCCTCCAGGGTGCCCCAGGGCTGGGCGAGGATCGCGTCGTGGGTGGGGCCGCCGCCGCGGCCGACGGTGCCGCCGCGGCCGTGGAAGAGCCGCAGCCGCACGCCGTGCCGGTGGGCGACGTCGCGCAGCCGGCGCTGGGCGCGGTGGATCTCCCACTGGCTGGTGGTGATGCCGCCGAACTTGGACGAGTCCGAGTATCCGAGCATGACCTCCTGGAGGTCGCCGCGCAGCGAGACCAGGCGGCGGTAGGAGGGGTCGGAGAGCATGGAGTCCAGCAGCTCGTCGGCGATCTTCAGCTCGTCGGTGGTCTCCAGCAGCGGCACGATGCCGATCCGCGCCCAGCCGCCGTGCAGGTCGATCAGCCCGGCCTCGCGGGCGAGGACGGCGGCGGCGAAGACGTCGTCGGCGCCCTGGCACATGGAGATGATGTACGACTCGACGACCTCGGGGCCGAACGCCTCCAGGGCCTTGCGGACGGTCTCGAAGACGCCGAGGGTCTTGGCGCCCGCGGCGTCCAGCGGGGCCGGGGCCGGGGCGAGCGGGCGGCGGGAGCGCAGCTCCTTGGCCAGCAGCCGCTGGCGGTAGTCGCGCGGCATATCGGCGTACCGCCAGGACTCCTCGCCCAGCCGGTCGAAGAGCTGCCCGAGGGCGTGGTGGTGGGCGTCGGCGTGCTCGCGTACGTCCATGGTGGCCAGCTGCAGGCCGAACGCGGCCATGGTGCGCAGCACCCGCTCCAGCCGGCCGTCGGCGACGAGCCCGCCGCGGTGCTCGCGCAGCGAGTCCTGGATGAGGGTGAGGTCGCTCAGCAGCTCGCCGGTGCCGAGGTAGTCCCAGCCCTCCGCGTGCGGCAGGCCCTCGGCGAGGCGGGTGCGGGTGTTGAGCAGCTTCTGCCGTACGCAGGTGGCCTTGAGGCGGTACGGCTCCTCCTTGTTCAGCCGCTTGTAGCGGGGGCTGATCTCGGGGAGGCGGGCGAGGTCTCGTTCGAGTGAGTCGAGGAGCTGCTGGGTGGCGCCGCAGTTGCGGATGGAGTTGGAGAGGGCGCCACGCAGCTCGTCCACGTGTGCGAGGGCGTCGGTGATGCCGTGCTCGTGCTGGAGGAGCAGCACCTCCCAGGTGACGCCGGGGGTGACGTTGGGGTTGCCGTCGCGGTCGCCGCCGATCCAGGTGCCGAAGGTGACCGGGCGGGTGCCCGCGGGGAGCGGGGCCCCGGCCCGTTCGAGCTCGGCCGCGAGGTCTTCGAGCACGTCCCCGACGGCGCCCTGGTGCAGCTCGTCGAGGTAGTAGATGGCGTTGCGGGCCTCGTCGGCGGGCTCCGGGCGGACCACCCGCAGCTCGTCGGTCTGCCAGATCAGGTCGACGTTCTCGGCGAGCCGCAGGTCGGTGCGGCGGCGCTCGCTGGGGTCGGTCTCCTCCAGCAGCTCGGCGATCCGGCGCAGCTTGGTGAGCACGGAGCGGCGGGCCGCCTCGGTGGGGTGCGCGGTGAAGACGGGCCGCACGGAGAGGTTGCGGGCGGTGTCGCGCAGGTGTGCGGGGTCGGCGTCCTTGAGCATGTCGGCCGTCCGGGCGAGGTTGCCGCCCTCGGCTGCGCGCTTGGCGCGCAGCTCCCGGCCGCGGTGCACCTGCTCGGTGACGTTGGCCAGGTGGAAGTAGGTGGAGAAGGCGCGCACCAGCTTGCCGGCGGTGGCCAGGTCGGTCTTGCCGAGCAGCGCCGCTGCGGCCTCGCCGTCGGTGCGGGTCAGCGCGCGGACGCGCTCCACGAGGTCGAGGAGCTCGGCGCCCTCCTGGCGTACGAGCGTCTCGCCGAGCAGGTCCCCGAGCCGGCGGATGTCGGCGCGCAGCGCCGTGGTGCCGGCCGAGGTCTCGTCGGCGGCGGAGACAGAGGAGGAGACAGAGGCGGCAGGCGCTCCGGTGGCGTCGGTGGCGTCGGTGACGGTCTGGCGCGTGGGGCTGTCGGCACTGCTCACGGGTGCGGCTCCTTGCAGCTTCGCTTCTGGCGGGTGGCGGACCGCGCTGTCCGACGGACCCCAGGATAGGTCGCGACGGGCGCGCAGTGGCAGCGCGTCCGAGGAGCGGGCGGGGGC
>NZ_JAAKZZ010000020.1 GCF_011045075.1 Streptomyces boncukensis | reverse complement strand
GGGAGGTCGTCCAGGTCGCCGGGCGGCTGCGCTATCTGCGGCGTACGTGCTGCCTCTTCTACACCAGCGCGGAGGCGGTCCGCTGTGCGAGTTGCTGTCTGACGCCGAGGGCGACCCGTATCGCCCGGTACGCGGCCTCGGAGTAGGCCGGGACCGGGAAGGGGCTGCCCCTTTCCGCCCGCCGCAGGGTGCGGCTGCGCCGTGGCCGAGCGCGCCGTTCCCCGCGCCCCTGATGTGCGCGCCTTCCGTTGGTGCCCCGAAGGGGCGCGGGGAACTGCGCGACCAGCCGACGACCGCCCGCAGCCCGCGACGCACACACCGGGGCAGCCCGGAAGCGCTACGCGCCGAAGCTGCGGGCCAGGGCGGCCAGTACGGACGGGGCCACCCGGTAGTACACCCAGGTCCCCCTGCGCTCGGACACCAGCAGCCCCGCCTGCTTCAGCTTCTTCAGATGGTGGCTGACGGTCGGCTGGGAGACGCCCACATCCGAGATGTCGCACACGCACGCCTCCCCGCCCGGGTGCGACGCTATCTGCGAGAAGAGCCGGAGCCGCACCGGGTCGCCGAGGGCCTTGAACATCGCGGCGGTCCGCAGGGACTCCTCCACACTGAGCGGCCGTTCGGTGAGCGGCGGACAGCAGGGGGTCGGCACATCGGTCTTCGGCATGGCTCCCATGCTGGCATGCGCTGCGGAAAGGTGACCCGCGCCGACCGGTACACGGTGAACCGGATGTGCCGCAGGATGGCGGGATGGCACAGCGGCGATTCGACGGATACAGCGTGCTCGTCACGGGCGCGGGACAGGGCATCGGCGAGGCGGCGGCGCGCCGCTTCGCGGCGGAGGGCGCACGCGTCCTGGTCACCGACCGGGAGGCGGCCCGCGCCGAACGGGCGGCCGCCGGGATCGGCGAGGCGGGCGGCACGGCGGAGCCGTACGCCTGCGACGTGACCGACGACACGGCCGTCGAGGCGGCGGTCGCGCGGGCGGTCCACGCGTTCGGCGGCCTGGACGTGCTGGTGAACAACGCGTACGCCTGCCACCCCGACCCCGCGCTCTTCGAGGCGACCGACCCCGCCCACTGGTACGAGGACATCGACGTCACCCTGCACGGCGCGCAGCGCTGCGTGCGCGCAGCGCTCCCCCGACTGGCCGCGGCGCCGGACGGGCGCGGCGCGATCGTCAGCGTGGGCTCCGTCAACGCCGAGCGGCACTTCGGGAACCACGCGTACAGCGCGGCCAAGGCGGCCCTCGCCTCCCTCACCCGCACCCTGGCGGTCTCCTGCGCGCCGCGCGGGGTCCGCGTCAACCTCGTCGAGCCCGGCACCGTCCGCACCCCCGCCTGGGAGTCGCGCCCGCACGCGCTGGAGCGCGCCGCGCGGCACTACCCGCTGGGGCGGGTCGGCGAGCCGGGGGACATCGCGGCGGCCATCGCCTTCCTGGCGTCGCGTGACGCCGGCTGGATCACCGGGGTGACCCTTCCGGTGGACGGCGGCCTGCTGGTGAGTAACGCGGGGCTGACCGGGGCACTCTCGCATCCGGACGGGGGCAACGGCGACGCGTGACGGAGGAGTGCCCATGCGGGTCACGGACTTCGACCACCTGGTCCTCAACGTGCGTGACATCGAGCGCGCGCTGGACTTCTACTGCGGGCCGCTCGGCCTGGAGCCGGTCCGGGTCGAGGAGTGGCGGGAGGGGAAGGCGCCCTTCCCCTCGGTGCGGGTCAGCCCGACCACGATCATCGACCTGCTCGACCGCCCGCGGGACGGGTCCAACGTGGACCACATCTGTCTGGCGGTGGAGCCGCTGGACTGGCAGGAGGTCATCGACTCGGGCACGTTCACCGTGCTGGACGGGCCGGGCGGCCGCTTCGGCGCGCGGGGCGAGGCCGAGTCCCTGTACGTCCAGGACCCGGACGGCAACACGGTCGAGCTGCGCTGGTACCCGCAGGACGCCTGAGCGCCCGAAGGCGCGCGGGGCTCTGCCCAACAGCGGCTCCGCCGCGGCTCTAGCATGGCGGGATGAGCACCCCGAGACCCCCGCTCCCCGCGGAAGCACAGGCGCGGCGCCGCAGCGAGATACGGGAGTTCCTGCGCTCGCGGCGGTCCCGGCTGACCCCGGCCGACGTGGGGATGCCCGCCGGCGGCGGGCGGCGCAGGCCGGGGCTGCGGCGCGAGGAGGTGGCGGTCCTCGCCGGGGTCGGGGTGTCCTGGTACACCTGGCTGGAGCAGGGCCGGGACATCAACGTCTCGGCCGGCGTCCTGGACGCCGTCGCCCGGGTGCTGCGGCTGGACGGCGCCGAGCGGGAGCATCTGTATCTGCTGGCCGGGCTCAACCCGCCCCGCTCCCCCGCCGGAGGGGGCGGCGGCGCGCCCGGGGGGCGGCCCGTGCCGCGGGAGCTGCGGCGGGTGATCGACGGCTGGCTGCCGCGCCCCGCCTACGTCCTCGACCGGCACTGGAACCTGGCCGCCGTCAACGACGCGGCGCGCGCGGTGTTCGGCTACCGCGAGCAGGACCACAACTGCCTGGTCAGCTTCTTCACCAGCGCCTTCTACCGCGCGGCGCTGCACCGCTGGCAGGACGCGGCGCGCGCCGTCGCCGGGCAGTTCCGCGCGGACGCCGCCCGCTACCCCGACGACCCCGAGTTCAGCAGGCTGGCCGCCGATCTGTGCGCGGCGAGTGCGGCGTTCGCGGAACTCTGGGCGGAGCACCCCGTCGGCTCCGCGATGCGGGGCACCAAGGCGCTGGCGCACCCGGCGGCCGGTGAGCTGACGTTCGAGTACACCTCGCTGCCGCTGCCGGACCTGCCGGGCCACCGGCTGCTGCTGCACACCCCGGTGGCGGGCACGGACACCGAGCCCCGCCTCACGGCGCTGCTGGACGCCCTTCGGGCGTGAAGGTGGTGGTGTCACACCCAGGTTCAGCGGACTCTGCGCGCGCCGGGCGGGCCGCCGCAGGATCGTGGGCATGAACCGATTCACGAACAAGACAGTCCTGGTCACCGGCGGCACCAGCGGCATCGGGCTCGCCGCCGCGCGCCGGTTCCTGGACGAGGGCGCGTACACCGTCATCACCGGGCGGGACCAGGCGCGGCTGGACGCCGCCGCGGCCCGGCTGGACGCCGCCGACCGGCTCCTCGCGGTCCGCGCCGACGCGTCCGTACCGGACGACCTCGACGCGCTGATGCGCCGTACGGACAGCTGGCGGGGCGGGCTGGACGCGGTGTTCGCCAACGCGGGCGTCGGCGTCTTCAAGCCGGCCGACGAGCTGACCGAGGCCGACGTCGACGCGGCCCTGAACGTCAACGTCAAGGGCGTCTTCTTCACGGCCCGCAAGGCGGTGCCGCTGCTGCGGGACGGGTCCGCCGTCGTCATCAACGCCTCCTGGACCCTGCACCGGGGGATGGCCTTCGCTTCGGTGTACTCCGCGAGCAAGGCCGCGGCGCACAACCTCGCCCGCACCCTGGGCGCCGATCTCGCCCGCCGCGGCATCCGGGTCAACTCCGTCAGCCCCGGCTACATCGACACGGACATGTACCGGGAGGCGATCTCCGATCCGGAGGCGGTGGCCCGCACCGTGGCGGAGGTCCCGCTGGGCAGCCTCGGCCGCCCCGCCGACGTGGCGTCGGCCGTGGCCTTCCTCGCCTCCGCCGACGCCTCGTACATCACCGGCCAGGACCTCGTCGTCGACGGCGGGCTGCTCGGCTCGATCCCCGCGGCATAGCGGCCCGGCCGAGCGGGGGACAGCGGGGCCGGGTCGTCCGGCGCCCCCCGCGGCCCGCATAGGGTCACCCCATGACGGCGAACGAAGCGTCGGGAGCGGGCGCGGAAGCGGGCTCGGTGCGTCTGGCCTCCGCGCGGGGCCGCTGGGTGCTGGGCTGCTCCGTGCTGGCCTCCGGGATGGCCCTGCTGGACGGCACCGTCGTGGCCATCGCGCTGCCCCGGCTGGGCCGCGACCTGGGCGCCCCGCTGGACGTGCTCCAGTGGACCGTGAACGCGTACATGCTCACGCTCACGGCGCTGATCCTGCTCGGCGGCGGGCTGGGGGACCGCTTCGGACGGCGGCGGGTCTTCCTGACCGGAGTGGTGTGGTTCGCGCTGGCCTCCGCGCTGTGCGCCACGGCGCCGAACGGCGCGGTGCTCATCGCAGCGCGCGCCCTGCAGGGCGTGGGCGGCGCGCTGCTCACTCCGGGCTCGCTCGCCCTGGTGCAGTCGACGTTCCGGCAGGAGGACCGGGCCAAGGCCGTCGGCGCCTGGTCGGGCCTGGGCGGCGTCGCGGGCGCGGCGGGCCCGTTCCTGGGCGGCTGGCTGGTGGACGGGCCCGGCTGGCGCTGGATCTTCCTGATCAACCTGCCGCTGGCCGCCGTCGTGCTGCTCGTCGCCGTGCGCAGGGTCCCGGAGAGCCGGGACCCCGCGGCGACGGGCGCCTTCGACTCGCGGGGCGCGGCGCTGGCGGCGCTGAGCCTGGCGGGGGTGACGTACGCGCTGATCGAGGCGGCGGCCGGGGCATCCCCGCTGCCCGTGGCGCTCTCCGCCGCGCTGGCGGTGGCCTGCGCGGCGGCCTTCGTGCTGCGGGAGCGCCGCACCCCGCACCCGATGCTGCCCCCGGCCGTGTTCTCCTCGCGCCTCTTCACGGGGATCAACGCCGTCACGCTGTGCCTGTACGCGGCCATCGGCGGGGTCTTCTTCATCCTCCCCGTCCAGCTCCAGACGGCGGCCGGCTACAGCGCCTTCAAGGCGGGCGTGGCGACCCTCCCGATCACGCTGCTCATGCTGCTCCTCTCGGCCCCGGCGGGCGCCCTGGCGACCCGCGTCGGGCCCCGGCTGCCGCTCGTCCTCGGCCCGCTCATCACCGCGTGCGGCCTGCTTCTGCTCCGCCGCGTCAGCCCCGACGCCACCTCGTACGCCGCCGATGTGCTGCCCGCCGTGCTGATCCAGGGACTGGGCATGAGCCTGTTCGTCGCCCCGCTCACGGCCACGGTCCTGGCCTCCGTCGACGTCTCCCGCGCCGGGATCGCCAGCGGCGTCAACAACGCGGCCGCCCGCGCCGCACAGCTGCTGATCGTGGCCCTCCTGCCGCTGGCGGTGGGCCTCTCGGAGCACGCCTACACCTCCCCCGGCGCGGTCGACGACGCCTTCGGCTCGGCCATGCTGCTGTGCGCGGCGCTCTGCGCGGCCGGGGCCCTCCTCACCTGGCTCCTGGTCCCCCGTACGGCGCTGGAGCCCGCCCCCGACCACGAGATCGCCCACCCGGAGTGCACCGCCAACCTGGGCGTCTCCGCACCCCCGCTGGAACCGGGCACTCCGGACGAACGATGACAGCCCCGCGGCCCTGCCGGGGCACGCCTGCCGCTTCCTGCTCGTCGTTCCTACTCGTCGCCCTCCTGATCGCCGCCCTCGTCGTCGAAGGGGAGCCCGTCCCCCGAAGGCAGCGCCGTCATCCGCGGGATGAGCTGGGCGGCGATCAGGGTCGACAGCGCGGAGCTGTCGCCGCCGCCCCCGTCCGTGCGGACGACGACCGGCCGCGGCGCCTTCGCCGCCAGCTCCGCGCCCACCTCAAGGCGGCGCCGGGCCAGTTCGTACTGGAGCACCGCCCGGTTGTCCCGGTACGCCTTGGCGAGCGCGCGCTGCGCGCGGGCCTCGTTCTCGGCGGCGATCAGCCCGCTGCGGCCCCGCGTCTCGATCTCGAACCGGACCCGCTGCGCGTTGGTCTCCTGCTCCTCCAGCAGCTGGGCGACCTCCTCGCGGGCCTTGTTCAGCGCCGCCTTGACCTCGACGATGCGCGCGTCGCGCACCTTCTTCGCCCGCTCGATGTCCATGCCCAGGCTGTCGATCCGGCGCTTGCGGGTCAGGCCCCACTCCTGCTCGTACGCCGTGCGCTCCTTGGCGACCCGCTCCCGGGTCGCCAGGTGCTGCTGGTACTGGGCGGGCAGCTGGACGTCCGGGATGTTGGAGCCGGTGATGCGCACGCCGTAGCGGGACAGCAGGTGGTTGAGCAGGTCCTGCATATCGGCCACGTCCGAGCCGCGCAGGTCGTAGGCGTGCTCGGTGTGCACCCGGCGGGCCCGCTGCCGGATGGCGTCCTGCACCGCGCTGGAGAGCACCAGGTCGAAGTTGCCCGCGCCGATCGTACGGACGAACAGCACCGCGTCGGAGATCCGGAACTTCAGGAAGAACTCGATCGACCGCAGCGGCACGTTCTCCTGGGTGGGGCAGGCCATCACCGGCGCCGAGTACGGGATCTCGGTGGCCGTGTCGACCACGAAGTCCACCCGCGACCAGGGGTGCCACAGATAGTGCCGGCCCGCGTCCAGGGTGCGGGTGACCGCGCCGTACCGGGTCAGCACGCCGTGCGTACCCTGCTCGATCTCCACGATGGACGAGCGCCACCACCACAGCGCGCCGAGCACCAGCAGCAGGCCGCCGAGGGTGAAGGCGAGCCCGGCGAGCGCCCCGTAGGCGATGTCGGAGGCGCCGTCCGAATCCGACGCGCGCACCGCCAGCGTCACACCGCTCAGCAGCGCGAACAGGCCCAGCCACAGCGGCAGCATCCACCACAGCCTGCGCCGGTGGCGCGGGATGATGACCGGGATCAGGGTGCCCGCCTCGCCGCCGCGCAGCAGCTGGGCGACCTCGCTCCAGGGGGCCACCGCCTCGGAGATGACCGACCTGCGGTTCATACGTGTGCTGCTCACTCTCCGGCCTCCTCAGAGAAGTCGGGAACGCCGGGAACACCGGAAACGCCGGGCGCGCCGGGATCGTCAGGGGCGCCGGGGACGTCCGGCGCGGCGAACCGCCCGCCGGCGGGCACGCCGGTCCCGCCGGGCCCCTCGGCGGGCACCGTGGGCCGGTCGGCCTCCAGCAGCGCCCCGACCTCGCTCTCCCGGGCGGCGATCCGCTCGGCGACCTCCGTGAGCCGCTCGCGTACGGCCGCCATGTCGGCCTCGGTGAACAGCTCGCCGCCCCGCTCCCCGACCAGCTCCCGGGCCAGCCGCAGGAAGTCGACCCCGGCGGCGTCGCCGCCGTCCGCCGTACCGCCGATCCGGACCAGGCGCGGCAGATGGTCGGCGACCTGCTCCAGGGAGTCGAGGATCTGCTGCTGGTAGCGGTACTCCAGGATCTCCGGCGCCTCGGCCGCCGTCACGGCCCGGATGTCGAGGGCCTGGGCCTCCAGCAGCGCCGCGTTGGCCTTCGCCTCGGACTCCGCCTGGACGTAGCGCTGCCGGGCCAGGGCCTCGGCGCGGTTGGTCTCGCGCTCCACGGCGGTGTCCATCTGCGCCTGGTACTGGGCGATCTCCGCCTGGATCGCGGAGAGCGTCTCGTGGCTCGTCGCCAGCTCCTTGGTCAGATCGCCCTCGTCCTGCTCCTTGCGCAGCATCAGCGCGTACTCGTGGGTGTACGCCTCCTTCGCCATCCGCACCATCTCCGGCGCGGCCAGGTCCATGCGGTACGCGCGGTCGGCCGGCTCGGCGTGGGTGATGTTGGCGTTGGTCAGCTCCACGGCGGGCCGGAACTGCTGGTTGAGCTGCTCCAGCAGCCGTCCGGTGTCCTCGCCGACCATGTCGTAGATCCCGGCGGCCTGCTGCTCGTAGATCAGGCTCCGGATGGTCTCGCTCACCGCGTTGCTCAGCTTCTCCTCGAAGCCGCGCACCGCGCCGAGCGTGTAGACGAACTCGGTCGGGTCGCTGATCCGGAACTGGATGAACAGGTCGATCGACGCCTTCACCCCGCCCTTGGTCGGCGCCTCCCGCACCGGCGCGTTGAACGGGTACTCGCGGGTCGTGTTGACGATGTACGACACCCGCTTCCACGGGCTGATCAGAATGACCCGGCCCGGCCCGACGACCTTCTCCAGCTTTCCGAACCGCGTGATCAGCGCCTGGCAGCCGTCCGGGACCATCACCATGCCCTGCCGCCACCACACGAAGGCGACGGCGCCCACCGCGATGACCCAGTAGTGCAGCCCGAAGAGCGGGTTGGTCAGCGGGGAGTCGTCCAGGGCCGCCACCACGGCGGTGCCCGCGGCGCCCAGCACCAGCAGCAGGAGCACCGGGAGCATGCTCAGGAACGAGCGTCCCTTCGGCAGCACCATCGGGCAGATCACATGGACCTGCTCGCCGTCCTCGCGCTCCTGCCCGCTCTGGTTGAGCGCCTCACCGGCCTCGTCGAGCGCCACGGTCTGCTGCTCCATCACGGTGGCGATGGAGCCGCCCTGCTCCCGGGCCGCCGGGAAGTCAGCGGGGTCCATGCCCTCGGCGTGCGGCTCCTGCGCCCGCGCGCCGGACTCCCCCGGTGCCTCCTCCCCGGCCCCGGCATCCCGCCTGCCACCGGTACGCCCGGTGCGCCGGCGGACCTCCTCCTCGGCCACCTGCCGGGGATCGGCACCGGAGGCCACGGCCGAAGCCATCCTCCGCACGCTCTGCGCTCTGGTTCGCGCCACGGTTCCCCCTCACTCCTTGTCGTGCTCCCGCTATCCCACACCATGAGCGGCGGCACACGTACGCCGGGGACGCCATCGTGACACCACAGCAAGCCCATCGTTGCCTCCCGCGGAAGCGGCGGTCACGCTCCGAGGAAGCGCACCGTCTCGTCCATGGCCGCCCGACCGGTACGCAGCAGCCGGGGCGCGCCCTCCCGCTCGTACCCCACCGCGACACCGCAGAACAGGACGAGCCCGTCGCCGGCCCCGACGGCCCGGCTGACGCTCCTGCGGTACATGGTCCACATCACCTGGGGGCAGCTGTGCAGCCCCTCGGCGCGCAGCAGGAGCATGACCGTCTGCAGGTACATCCCCGCGTCCCCCCACTGTCCGGGCCCCATCCTCCGGTCGAGGTAGCAGAAGAGCACGACCGGCGCCCCGAACGCCTCCGTGTTCAAGGCGGCGATCCTCCTGGGCCTGTCGGGGTCGTCGCGCTCGATCCCCAGCGCGCGGTACCGCTGCGCCGCCGCGGCGGAGAAACGGTCCTGATACACCGCGGCCAGGTCGGCCGGGTACATCGGATACTCCCGCTCGTCGCCCGGGTCCCCCGCCAGCGCCCTGGCCGTCGCGCGCCGCTTCAGCTCGGCCAGCGGCTCGCCGGTCACCACGTACACCTGCCACGGCTGGAGGTTCCCGCTCGACGGAGCCCGCCCGGCGGCCGCCAGCACGCGTTCGAGCGTCTCTCTGGCCACCGGCTCGCCGCTGAACGCCCGTACCGCCCGGCGGGTGTCCACAGCTTCGTACACATCCACGTCTGCTCGTCCTCTCAGCGGGCTCTCCGCGTCACTCCTCGCACCCCTGCCCACCCCGCACCGCGCCCAGCCACAGCACGTCGCGGGCCCGGGTCATCGCGACGAAGAGCTGGCTGCGGTAGAGCTCCTCGCGTTCGCGCACCGTCCCGCGCGCCTCCGCGTCGGCCCCCGACGGAGCGCCACCCGGCCGCACCGGCGCACCGGCGTCGTACCGGGGCAGGTACACGCGTTTGAACTCAAGCCCTTTCGCCCTGTGGCAGGTACCGAGCTTGACCGCGTCGACGGGGTTGCTGTCGTACTGCTCCAGGGCGCACACCGGCACATCCGCCCTGCTCGGCACGGACTGGTAGTGGGTGATGGCCTTCTTGGAGGGGCACAGTACGGCGGAGTCGGCGCGCTCGCCCGGAGTCAGGGTGCGCAGGTCCGCTACGAGCGCGCGATCGTGCTCGGCGGTGTCCGGTCGGACCACGCGTACCACCTGGCCGTCGTGGTACGTCAGATCGACGTCCCTGCGGCCGGGGGTGCGCAGCCCGTCGATGTCCTCGAAGGAGTGATCCGCAACGACGTCCAGGGCGGCGTCCAGGATCTCCTTGCGGTTCCGGTAGTTGACCCGCAGCACCTGGGAGCGGTCGCCCCGGATGTCGATCCCGGCGTCCGACAGCCGGAAGCCGCCCGGGTAGACGGCCTGCTGGCCGTCGCCGGTCAGCAGCAGCCCGTTGGGGGCCTCCCCGGTCAGGCTGTACAGCAGCCGCACGCCGACGAGGGAACGCGTCGATCAGCCAGAGCGACCGTGACCACGGGACGATCCTGAAGGGCTACCACAAGGGCTGCGGGGACTGCAAGGTCTACTCCTACAAGATCTGAGGAGCCCCGCGGAGTCGGCGAGATCCCAACTCCCGCGCAGAAGCCGGCGAGGGAGGGCCGCCGCCCGCCCAGAGCGGCGGCCTCCACTCTGAGACCTGGCGTTGTGTGGGGCCCCAGGGCTGTCCCGGAACTCGGGTGGCCGCGCCGTGGATGCCTTTCCTCCGCAGGAGTGTGCGGTCCCGGGTTATGCGGTCGGCACCGGTTTCTTGAGCATCTCCGTCAGGGCGGAGATGCTGTGGTCGCCGTGGCCGGCGTCGACGGCTCGCTTCAGCAGATCGTGGAAGGGCTTGTGCCACTCCACGTCGAGGTTGGCTTCCTTGCCGAATTCCTGGTCATAGGCGGCTCCGGCCAGGAACAGACTGACCGAGGACGCGGGCTTGCTGTAGTCGCCGCGGTCAATCTCTTCTGCGAAGACCGGCAGCACCGAGTTGATCATCTCGAACCACTTGGTGCTGAATCGCACCATTGACGACACTTGCAGGCCCCGCGCCTGCACCGCTGCGGCGCCCTGGAAGAAGCCGACGAGCGCGGGCAGCAGGGTTCCGCCCACCGCCATCTCGTACAGGGCAGCGAGATCGGCGTCGGCACCGAGGTAGACGGTGTCGCCGCCCAGCACGTGCAGCGCCGACGCGAACTCGTCGAAGACGGTGTTGTCGCCGCCGTAGTACAGGAGGGTGTCCTCAGCTCCGACGGCGGACGGCACGTTCTTGATCGCTCCGTCGAGGTACCGTGCGCCGTGCCCGCGCGTCCAGTCGGCCATCTGCCGGGCGCCGGCCGGCGAACCGCTGTTCAGGCACACGAGGGCCCGGCCCGTGAGCGTGGCCGTGGCAGGTTCCAGGGCCTCGGTGGTGCTCTCGTATGTGGTCAGGCACGTGATGATCAGGGGACTCGCTGCGACTGCCTCCTCCATGGTCTGCGCATGAACGGCGCCCTTGGACACCAGCGGCGCGGCCTTCTGCGCTGTCCTGTTCCAGACGGTGGTCCGGTATCCGGCATCAATGAATGCCTCAGCCAATGCGCTGCCCATCGAGCCCAGGCCGACGACGGTCACGGGAGAGCGGTGGTGCCCATTCATACGCTTGCTCCTGCCTGATGTTGATTCATCTGCAGCGTCCGGTGGCGTGGCGCGGAGCGGCTGCCCGCGCGGCTTGACGCCTGATCCATGCTGCGGTGGCACCAACAGTTCTTCAAGTACCTACAATTCTGTGCGGTACCCACAGTTTTGTTAGGGGAAGTGCTGTGCGGAAGCGGAGCTATACCTGCGGACTAGACGCTGCCATCGACGTCATGGGAGGGAAGTGGAAGGGGCTGATCCTGTTCTGGCTCGGTGAGGGGCCGCTGCGCTTCGGCGAGTTGCGCCGGACGGTGGCCGGGATCAGCGAGCGGATGCTGATCCTGCAGCTGCGGGAGCTGGAGGCCAGTGGCTTGGTGCACCGCGAGGTCCATCACCAGGTGCCACCGAAGGTGGAGTACTCGCTGACCGAGTTCGGTCACTCGCTCCTTACCGCTCTTATCCCCCTCGGCCAATGGGGCGAGGATCACATAGAGCGACTCAAAGCCCTTCCGTGAACCCGGCACACGGCAACGCAACCGAGAGCACCACCGTGACGCCTCACCCCCGTGGCCCTACGGACCGGTCCGGCCTTCCTAAGACGCCTCACACCTGATCTTGAGGTGCGACGATCCTGACCGCGGCAGGTCCGATCACCGCCCGCCCCCGAGGCCCCGGAGGAATCCCGGTGAACACCGACATGATTGCCCGCACCAGCGCCGCCGAATCGGTCCTGGCCGCCTACGAGGCCACCGGCCGACCTCGCCGCCGAGGCCATTCGCCTCTCCAACCGGCTGCGCGGCCTGTTCACCCAGGGCCGGCGATGCGGAGATCGTGGCTCTGCTGCGGGCTTGTGGCCGAGCTGCCGATCGCGCTCAGGGACTGGCGGACGCCGGCTCGGCGGCAGGCGTCGGCGAATGCCTGACTGGTGTACTGGGCGCCGTGATCGGTGTGTATGACTGCTCCGGCGAGGCTGCCGCGCGTGCGTTCGGCGGCGGCCAGGGCGTCGATGACGAGATCGGTGCGCATGTGGTCCGCGATCGCCCAGCCGGTCAGACGACGTGAGGCGAGGTCGATGACGGTGGCCAGGTAGAGGAAACTCTCCGCTCTCCAGGGGAAGGCAGGTGATGTCGCCGACGTACTTCGTGTTCACCCCACTCGCGGTGAAGTCGCGGCCGATCAGGTCCGGGGCCTTCGCCGCAGCCGGGTCGGCGACGGTGGTGCGGTGCCTGCGCCGCAGCCGCACCCCGGCCAGGCCGATGCTCCGCATCACGCGCGCGACCCGCTTGTGGTTGACGCACTCACCGTTCTCGCGGAGCTCGGCGGTGATCCTGGGGACGCCGTAGGTACCGTCCGACTCGCGGTGCACGGACCGTATCCGGGCAGCAAGATCCAGTGTCTCGTGTGTCCAAGATCCGGGGTCAAGGCCCCTGCGGCCGCGAGAATGGTTACGACACAACCGGTTACATGACTACGGACACGCGCAAGCCGACCAATAGCCGAGGTTATCCGGCTGTGCCCTCGACGTGTGCCTTGATCAGTTCCAGGCCGGGCTGGATTCGTGCCGGGTCTTCGACCGGGTGCGGGCCGGGCGGCTCGGTGTCCGGGATCAGCCGCTCGAACAGCCGGCAGAACAGGGTCGTCCCGTCACCGAGGTCGAACGTGGTGAAGGTGGCGATCGCGTGCATCGCCGGGGCCAGGGAGCCGTCGTCGAGCACGTCCCTGCCGACCACCGTCCACAGCTTGCCGGGGACCCGCGCCACCACGGTGTAGAGCTTCGGCTTCTCGTTCAGCTCCGGCTGGATGGTCTCGAGCAGCACGTCGCCCATTTCGGCGGGGACGCCCTCCGTGCCGTGCCGCACCTCGGTACCGACGGCCATCGGCAGCCACTTCGGCAGGTTCGACCAGGTGGTCACCCAGTCGTACACCTCCTGTGCCGGGCGATTGATGACGATGCGGTTTTCGACGAATCGGATGTTCAGGTTGTCTGGGATCTGGGGGACGTACAATTCCACTGACACCACTTCTCCTTTTCGAACAGGCGCGGGATGTCCGGCGCCTCATGTCTTTTCTCGATTTTCCGGCGACAGGTCATCTCAACGGCCGACTGTTACCGTCCACAAGCGACAGTCTCCCGGCCCGGCCGCGATCACCGGGAGGGAGCGTGCTGTCCGGTCATCAGCGCGGCGAGGTCGTCCGGCTCCAGGAACGACGGTGGCGGTGGCGGGCCCCAGCTGAACAGGCCCTGTACGTCCTCGAAGACCTCCGGGGTCCAGATCTCGTCCTCGGGGATGCAGTCCATGTCGGCGTAGTACTCGCTGAAGTTCCCCGCCGGATCCTTGAGGTACCAGAAGAAGTTGGATCCCGCGTGGTGCCTGCCGAGGCCCCAGACATGCCGGTCGGGATTGCCCGCCAGCATCGCCGCCGCACCGCGTCCGACATCGTCGATATCGTCGACCTGCCAGGACGTGTGGTGCAGGAAGTTCACCGGCGCCGCGAGCGCCAGCACGTTGTGGTGATCGACTGAGCAGCGCATGAAGGCGCCTTTGTCCCCGATGTAGTCACTGGCCTTGAAGCCGAGTCCCTCGGTGAAGAACCTCATGGTGGCTTCGAGATCGGTCGTGCCCACCACGCAGTGCCCGAGTTTCCTGGGCTGGATCGGGTCCTCGCGCAACACACCGGGCGCGCGGCCGAACCGCTCGATGCGGCCGGGCCCGTTGTAGGGGGTGGCCGGGACGGGCTGCTGTACGATCCTCGGCGCGATCTCGACGCGGACGGTGAAGCCGGAAACCGGCTCGATCGCGGTGACCGCGGTGCCGTCCGTGCCGTCGGCTACGCCGAGGCGGTCCAGCCGCGACGCGGTCCGCGCGACGTCGTCGACATCGTCGACCCCCACCCCGAGTTCGAGTACCCGCCGGGATGCGGCGTGCCGGACCCGCAGCTGCTCGCCGCCTTCGCGAGTGCTGAAGGCCCCGTCGCCGAGGTGGGTGAGGCCGAAATCGGCGTAGTAGGCGATGGTTTCCGCGACGTTCGGGACACCCATCGTGACCCGGGTAAGGCGGTGCATGCCCATGTCAGTCCTCCTGTGCGGTGACGAATGTCTGGCGCATCTCACCGATGCCTTCGATCCAGCTGACGAGTTGTTCACCGGGCCGCAAGAACCGTTTCGGCGTGCGGCCCATGCCCACGCCCGCCGGAGTCCCGGTGAAGACGAGATCGCCCGGAAACAAGGTGATGGTTCGCGACAGCTCGGAAACCAGCCTGGCGACCGGGAAGATCAGCTCACGGGTGCGGCCGTCCTGCACCGTCTCGCCGTCGACCGCGCAGCCGAGCGCCAGGTCGTCCTGGTTCGCCAGGTCGTCCGGCGTGACCAGCCACGGCCCGACCGGCGCGAAGTTCGGGAATGACTTTCCCAGGCTGAACTGCGGGGCGGAACCGGCCAGTTGCGAGACACGCTCGGAGAGGTCCTGCCCGATCGTCACCCCGGCGACGTGGTCCCACGCCTCGGATTCCGCGATGTGGCTGGCGGTCCGGCCGATGACGGCGACGAGTTCCACCTCCCAGTCCACGTCGCCACCGACCGGCAGCACGACCTCCGCGTCGGGTCCGGTCAGCGCTGAGACGAACTTGGTGAACGTCGGGGGAAGTCCGCCCGGTGCGTCGAAACCGGACTCGGCGGCGTGGGCGTCGTAGTTCAGGCCGATCGCGACGATCTGCCGCGGGGCCGGTGACGGCGAGCCCAGCCGCGCACGGGTGAAGATGACGCCGGGTCCGGCAGGCGGCTGTTCCGCCCACGCCCGGAACCCGTCCCAGTTTTCGTAAACAGACGCGAGGCCCGGGCCGAACTTGCCGCCGGAGGCCGTGTCGACGTCGATCCCGGTGTCGTCGGCGGTCAGCAGCACCGCTCGTCCGTCCACATTGGCCAGTCTCATGATTTTACCTTTCCGTTGACGGGAACACGCGCCACTGCACGTTCATCGCTTGGCCATCGGGTCGCTGTGCGTGGCCGCTGACCGGTAGTCGGTGTAGGTGTAGGGGTTGTCGAGGACCTTGGTCTCGGGGATCTCCGGGTTCATGCCCTCGCGCCAGGCATGCTCACCGAGTTCGGCACGCAGGTAGTCGACCGTCGTCTCGACCGCACGACGTGCACCGGCCAGGTCGACACCGATGAGGTGGCCCGCGCGCTTCACGATCCGGCCGTCGACCAGGACCGTGTCGACATCAGCACGCTGGGCGTGCAGGACGACGTGTCCGTGCGGGTTCAGCAGCGGCGTCATCACCGGTGAGTCGTCATTGCGGACGAGCACGAGGTCCGCTTTCTTGCCGACCTGGACACTGCCGATCTCGCTGTCCCGCCCGAGTGCTCGTGCTCCGCCTCGCGTGGCCCACTCGACGACCTGGTCGGCATGCAGGGAGGTGTGGGTGACGGTTTCACCGCGCGCGTGTGCCTCTTGGTGCTCGTAGGCGCGGGCGGCACCCAGCGTGCTGCGCATGGCGGAGAACAGGTCGCCGCTGCAGAGCACGCAGCTGTCCAGCGACAGCGACACCGGGATGCCGTGGGCTCGCAGGGCGGCTGTCGCGGGATAGCCCTGCCCGGCGCTCTGCTCGCTTTCCGTGGACACCGACACCGATCCGCCGGTCGCCGCGATTCGGGCGTAGGAGTCCGCCGAGAGCGTCGAGGCGTGCACGTACACGGTCCTGGCTTCGCCGTAGCCGTGCTCGTGGATCAGGCGGACGGCGTCGTCGCCGGTCGCGCCCCATACCCCGGCGTGCGTGGTCACCGCCAGGTCGAGCTCTCGGGCGACTTCGAAAGCCGGCTGCTCGGGAAAGCTGGGATCGCCGGTGACATCAAAGGCGATCTGGAAGCCTTCGAGATCCCCGGACCGACGATCGAAGAACTTGCGGAATTCGGGTGTGCCGGTCCAGTTCGCGGGCGCGTCCTGGATGTTGCCGTACGCCAGCAAGAACTTTCCCGGCACCGAGGCGAGCGCGTCGACCGCGGCGTCGGCGTGATCGATGGTCTGCAGGCCGTGGGACCAGTCCACGCAGGTGGTGACCCCGGCGTCGAGCGCCTCCAGCGCGCCGAGGAGGTTCCCGGCGTGGATGTCCTCCGGCCGGAACTTCGTGCCCCAGTTCAGGTAGTACCACACGAAGTACTGCGTGAGTGTCCAGTCGGCGCCGTATCCGCGGGTCGTGGTCTGCCACATGTGCCGGTGGGTGTCGACCATCCCGGGCATGACGATGCCGCCGCGGGCGTCGATCTCGTCCGTGCCGTCGGGAACGGCGAGATCGACACCGATGGCCGCGATGCGGCCGTCGACCACGAGCACGTCGTGGCCTTCGAGCACGGTGCGGCCGGAATCCATGGTGAGGACCGTCCCGGCACGGAGAACGGTCGGGCGTCGAAGGTCGTTCGCGGGCATCGATGGCTCCTCGTGCGGCTGGTGGATCTTGGCGGGATAGATTCGAAACTAACGCAGAACTTTCGAAAGTACAAGAGTGATTCGTAAAGTGCTACGGTGTGTGGCATGACCAAGAGCAGCGGGGCGACTCGTACGGACGGCATCCACCAGGCGTTGCGCGCCGATATCCTTGCGGGCCGGCTGGCGCCGGGTGGGCGGCTCAAGTTCCCGGACCTGGCCGACCGCTACAAGGTGAGCGTCGGCGCTACCCGCGAGGCGCTGACGAGGCTGGTCGCCGAAGGGCTGGTGGTGGCCAGGCCGCGTCAGGGCTACTTGGTGCGGCCGCTGTCCCATCAGGATCTGGCCGAGCTGACGCAAGCGCGGGCGGAGATCGAAGCACTGGTACTGGGGCTCTCGGTGCGGGAAGGCGACACGCGCTGGGAGGCCGATGCCGTTGCCGCGCACCACGTTCTGGAACGCACGCCCTACCGCGACCCGGCGGATTCGGACCGCCTGTCCGACGAGTGGTCGCAGGCACACGCGGCCTTCCACCACGCGCTGCTGGCCGGGTGCGGAAACCAGCGGCTGCTCGACACGGCGCGGTCGTTGCGGCAGGAGGCCGAACTGTACCGGCAGTGGTCGGTGTCCTTGGGCAACGAACCCGGCCGCGACGTCGCCGCCGAGCATCGAGCGCTGCTCGACGCCGTTCTCGCGCGCGACGCTGACCACGCGCAGGAACTGCTGCGCGACCACATCGCCCACACCGCCCAGCTGCTGATCAGCGGCGCACCCGATCAACCCAACCGGGCCGAGTGAGTGGCCGAACACCGGGGCCGTGACGGAAGCGACCCCGGCGGCATATTGTCACCTCGACCGACCAGCTGCGGGGCTGGGGCGAATCCAACCGGAATTGAATCATGTCGTGGCGATCCAGCGGACGCAGTTGGCACCCGCTGATTCCGACCACAGTCAAACATCCTCATCTGCCGCATAGAACGCGTTCGTCAGCGCCGTCGGCTGGATCGCCACCCGCCGTGGGTTCAGTGGCGATCCAGCCGGACTGGGCCTTATCGCGGTGCTGCGACGGTCGGCATGCCGAGGTTGACCTCGCGGGTGATGCGCGTCAGCCTCAACGCGTCAGCCCGCTTGTCACGCAGGCACTGAAGGGTCCGGTCAACCCCCTCGATCTCGCCCAGCCAGCCCTCGGACTCGGCGCGTTTCCGCCGCTCCTCCAGATCTGCCTCCAACTCGTCCAAACGGGGCAGCATCTTCGGGTTGACATGCAGCTGGGCGCATCTCAGGCAGGCGTGCTCATGCGGGCAGTCTGTCCCATACGGACGCCCGCAGGAGCCGAGCTCGACCTTGCGCTTGTCGAAGTGCTCCTCGAACTCGGTCCACTCCTGCTCGGTGGCCGGGCGGTACTCCTCCTCCGGCCGCATGGCGCGGTCATGTCCCACGGCGTGGTGTACCCGACCCTTGGTCGGGTACACCACGCCGTGGGACATGACCCTTGAATCCATGACCCTGCTGGTCGCCGCCGTCATCGTCCACGACAAGGCCACCAACCGCGTCGTCCTTCTCCAGCGCAGCCAGAACGCCAAGTTCGCCCAGGGCATGTGGGACCTCCCCGTCGGCAAGAGCGACCCCGGCGAACCGATCACAGAGACGGCGGTCCGAGAGCTGTACGAGGAGACTGGCCTGACGGTGAAGCCCGAGTCCCTGAAGGTCGCCCACATCATCCACGGCGCCTGGGGTGTGGAGGCACCGAACGGCTTCCTCACCGTCGTCTTCGCCGCCCACGTGTGGACGGGCGAACCCGAGAATCGCGAACCGCGCAAGCACGCGCAGGTGCGCTGGGTCGACGTCGGCACCATCCCGGAGAACTTCGTGAAGACCACCGCAAGTGCCCTGCGTAACTACCTCACGGGTGGGAACGATGTCTCGTTGAACGGTTGGCAGTAGACAACCGAAAGAGGGCCGCCATCTCCGGCAGGGATGGCGGCCCCTCACGTTCATCCTGACGTCAAGTCAGGAAATCGTCCGGCCGGTGCACATCCGATGCACAAGACCCCGGAAACGAGCCGGGAACAACGGGAATCAATGAGTATTGTTCCCACAGGTCACAGCACGTTTCCAGCACCTATCACCAGGTGAGCAAACCCCAGCCCTCAGATGTCGAAGTACAGCTCGAACTCGTGCGGGTGGGGGCGGAGCTGCATGGGGGCGATTTCGTTGGTGCGCTTGTAGTCGATCCAGGTCTCGATCAGGTCGGCGGTGAAGACGCCGCCCGCCTGGAGGTACTCGTTGTCGGTCTCCAGGGCGTCCAGGACGGCCGGGAGGGAGGTGGGGACCTGGGGGACGTCCGCGTGCTCCTCGGGGGCGAGCTCGTAGAGGTCCTTGTCGATCGGCTCGGCGGGCTCGATCTTGTTCTTGACGCCGTCCAGCCCGGCCAGGAGGAGGGCCGAGAAGGCGAGGTACGGGTTCGAGGAGGGGTCGGGAGCGCGGAACTCGACGCGCTTGGCCTTCGGGTTCGAGCCCGTGATCGGGATGCGCATCGCCGCGGAGCGGTTGCGCTGGGAGTAGACCAGGTTGACCGGGGCCTCGAAGCCCGGGACCAGGCGGTGGTACGAGTTCACCGTGGGGTTGGTGAAGGCCAGGAGCGAGGGGGCGTGCCGGAGGATGCCGCCGATGTAGTAGCGCGCGGTGTCGGAGAGGCCCGCGTAGCCCTGCTCGTCGTAGAAGAGGGGGGCACCGGACTGCCAGAGGGACTGGTGGACGTGCATGCCGGAGCCGTTGTCGCCGAAGATGGGCTTCGGCATGAAGGTGGCGGTCTTGCCCGCGCGCCAGGCGGTGTTCTTCACGATGTACTTGAAGAGCATCAGGTCGTCGGCGGCGGCCAGCAGGGTGTTGAACTTGTAGTTGATCTCCGCCTGGCCGGCCGTGCCGACCTCGTGGTGCTGGCGCTCCACCTGGAGGCCCGCACGGTTCAGCTCCAGGGTGATCTCGGCGCGGAGGTCCGCGAAGTGGTCCACCGGGGGCGCCGGGAAGTAGCCGCCCTTGTAGCGGACCTTGTAGCCGCGGTTGCCGCCGTCCTCCAGGGCGCCGGTGTTCCAGGCGCCCGCCTCGGAGTCGATCTCGTAGAACGAGCGGTTGGCCGTCGTCTCGAAGCGCGCGCTGTCGAAGACGTAGAACTCGGCCTCCGGGCCGAAGTACGCCGTGTCGGCGATGCCGGAGGAGGCGAGGTACGCCTCGGCCTTCTTGGCCACGTTCCGCGGGTCCCGGCTGTACTGCTCGCCGGTGATCGGGTCGTGGATGAAGAAGTTGATGTTGAGGTGCTTCTCCGAGCGGAACGGGTCGAGACGCGCCGTCGACAGGTCCGGGACCAGCGCCATGTCCGACTCGTGGATGGCCTGGAAGCCGCGGATGGACGAACCGTCGAACATCAGGTTCTCGGCCGGGTCGAACGATTCGACCGGTACCGTGAAGTGCTGCATGATGCCCGGCAGGTCGCAGAAGCGGACGTCGATGAACTTGACGTCGTTGTCCGCGATGTACTTCTTGGCCTCGTCGGCGTTCTGGAACATCCAATTCCTCCTAGTCCCGCCCACGCCTCCAGCTCCAGACTCCGGGAGGGACGGGGATTGCTCCGGGCGCGGGCCAGTGCGGTGGCGCGCTGCTGACCGACGATAGGCAGGAGCCATTTCTCCGGCATGACTCGTTTGTTTCGCCGATGTTAACCAGGACACAGGGGTGGAGGAGGGATGGCGGCGCCGCCGCGTCCCCCCGTCGTCCCCGATTTCGCCCCCTTCGATACCGTTGACGCGTGGACAACAGGGAAGCAATCGGATCGTGGCTGTCAGGACCGCGCGCCGCCACCGAGGGGGCGGGGGCCGCCGACCTCGGCTACCGCGGCGAGCAGCTCGGCCTCCCCGAGCAGGGCCCCGGCTCCGTCGCGCCCACCGGCCGGCGGTTCGGCGCGCTCTTCATCGACTGGGCGCTCGCGTCCCTCATCGCCTTCGGCCTGCTGGCCGACCGCCAGGTGCACGCCACCGGCAACTGGGCGCTGCTGGTCTTCGTCGTGATGAGCCTGTTCACCGTCGGTACGGTCGGCTCGACGCCCGGCAAGCTGCTGCTGCGGCTGCGCGTCGTCAGCGTGGACGGGCTGGGCAGTCTCTCCGTCTGGCGCACCGCCGTGCGCACCGTGCTGCTGGGGCTCGCCCTCCCCGCGCTGATCTGGGACCGCGACGGTCGCGGGCTCCACGACCGGTTCTCCGGCGCCGTACAGGTGCGGGTCTAGCGGGCTTCCTCGGCTCCGGCGGGATTCCTGCGGTGCCGCGGTGCGGGACCGTACGGGCGGGGGCGCCGTCGTATACGACCGGCGGCGCCCGCGCCCGTGGTCAGGGCCGTACGGTGACGTTCAGCGCAGGCCCCCGCTGCCCTTGGGGCCCTTCGGCATGCGCATGCCCTTCGGCATCGGTCCCTTCGGGACCGGCATATTGCTCATCAGGTCGCCCAGCGCCCGCAGCCGGTCGTTGACCTCGGTGACCTGGGAGCCCGGCAGCACCCGGGGCAGCTTCACGATCCGGGTGCGCAGCTTGGTCAGCGGCACCTGGCCCTCGTCGTTGCCGACGATCATGTCGTGCACCGGCACATCGCCGACGACGCGGGACATCTTCTTCTTCTCGGACGCCAGCAGGCCCCGCAGCCGGTTCGGGTTGCCCTCGCCCACCAGGACGATGCCGGCCTTGCCGACCGCGCGGTGCACGACGTCCTGGCTGCGGTTCATCGCGATGGCCGGGGTGGTGTGCCAGCCGCGGCCGAAGTTCTCCAGCACCGCCGCCGCGGCCCCCGGCTGTCCCTCCATCTGCCCGTACGCGGCCCGCTCGGCGCGCCGCCCGAAGACGATCGCGCACGCGAGCAGCGCCAGCAGCAGACCGAGGATGCCCAGGTAGATCGGGTGGCCGATCCAGAATCCGATCGCGAGGAGGACGCCGAGGGTGACCAGCCCCACGCCGGCCAGGATCCATCCGATCTTCCGGTCCACGCGCCGGGTCATCTTGTACGTCTGGGCGATCTGCTTGAGCCGCCCAGGATTCTCGGTGTTGTCCTTCCTCGCCATGGGACGCAGTTTACGTGGCGGGGCGCGCCCCCTCGCGCGCGGAGTCGAGTACGCGCTGGGCATCGGCGCGCAGCCGGGCCCGGCGCCGGTCCTCCAGGACGGCGCTCCGCGCGTTGCGGCACGCGGTCCGCTGTCCGCGGCCGAGCAGCAGGCCCTCCAGGCCCGCGAGCGCGTGCAGGACCGTGCGCTTCGCCGTACGCCTCGCAGGCGTCATACGCCTCGCAGGCGTCGCAGGCGTCGCTGGCAAGGCGATCCCCCTCCAGCCGTGAGCCGAGTGTGCGGACGGGACGGATACCGCGTCCGGGGGATGTCCCCCGCGCGCTTCACGCCGCCGGTGTCGCGGCCTTCCGGGCCTCGATCGCCTGCTGGTAGAGCCGGCCCGCGCGGTACGAGGAGCGGACCAGCGGGCCGGACATGACGCCCGCGTAGCCGATCTCGTCGGCCTCCTGCTTCAGCTCCACGAACTCCTGCGGCTTGACCCAGCGCTCCACCGGGTGGTGCCGGGGCGTCGGGCGCAGGTACTGAGTGATGGTGATCAGTTCGGCGCCCGCCTCGTGCAGGTCGCGCAGCGCCTCGCTGATCTCCTCGCGGGTCTCGCCCAGCCCCAGGATCAGGTTGGACTTGACGACCAGGCCGGCCTCGCGGGCCCGGGTGAGGACCTCCAGCGAGCGCTCGTAGCGGAAGCCGGGGCGGATGCGCTTGAAGATGCGGGGCACGGTCTCGACGTTGTGCGCCAGCACCTCGGGGCGGGCGGAGAAGACCTCCGCGAGCTGGTCCGGCTCGGCGTTGAAGTCGGGGATCAGCAGCTCGACGCCGGTGTCCGGCATCATCCCGTGGATCTGGCGGACCGTCTCGGCGTACAGCCAGGCGCCGCCGTCCTCCAGGTCGTCGCGGGCGACGCCGGTGATCGTCGCGTAGCGCAGCTCCATGGTGCGGACGGACTCGGCGACCCGGCGCGGCTCGTCCCGGTCCAGCTCGGCCGGCCTGCCGGTGTCGATCTGACAGAAGTCGCAGCGCCGGGTGCACTGCTCGCCGCCGATGAGGAAGGTGGCCTCGCGGTCCTCCCAGCACTCGAAGATGTTGGGGCAGCCCGCCTCCTGGCAGACCGTGTGCAGGCCCTCGCTCTTGACCAGGTTCTGCAGGGCGTTGTACTCGGGGCCCATTTTCGCCCGGGTCTTGATCCACTCGGGCTTGCGCTCGATGGGGGTCTGGCTGTTGCGGACCTCCAGGCGGAGCATCTTGCGACCGTCGGGTGCGACAGCGGACACGTCCGGCTCCCTACGTACTTTCGAATCGTCGGCGTAAGCCACCCTACGCCTCTGCTTTACGGGGTGTATACGAGCTGGGGGCGCTCAGACCGCGCGCGGCAAGGGCTCAGCGGACTCCAGCACCGCGCGCAGCTGCTTCTCCACCACGGGAAGCACCTCGGCGACGTCCACCTTCCGGCCCAGCTCCTCCGAGAGCGAGGTGACGCCCGCGTCCCGGATGCCGCAGGGCACGATCCGGTCGAACCAGGTGTTGTCCGGGTCGCAGTTCAGCGAGAAGCCGTGCATCGTGACGCCCTTGGCCACCCGGACGCCGATCGCGCCGAGCTTGCGGTCCTCGCCGCGCTGCCCCGCGTTGGAGGGGGCGTACTCGGGGCCCATCAGGCGCGGGTCGTACTCGTCGTCCTCGTCCGCGGCGCCGCCGCTGCCGCCCGGCTCCAGCCGGGGGTCCAGATCCAGGGCGAGGCCGCCCGCGCGCCCCCGCGGCGGCTCCGGTGGCTCGACGGAGTCGCCCAGCACCCACACCCCGCTGCGGCCCTCCACGCGCGTGGTCTCCAGCCCGAACTCCGCGCACGCCCGGATGAGCGCCTCTTCCAGACGGCGCACATGCGCCACCACGTCCACCGGGCGCGGCAGTTTCAGGATGGGATAGCCGATGAGCTGGCCCGGACCATGCCAGGTGATCTTGCCGCCGCGGTCCACGTCCACCACCGGGGTGCCGTCAAGCGGGCGCTCGTCGTCGGCGGTGCGCCGTCCGGCCGTGTACACGGGCGGGTGCTCCAGCAGCAGACAGGTGTCGGGGACCTCGTCGGCGAAGCGCGCCGCGTGCACCCTGCGCTGCTCCTGCCACGCCTCCCGGTACTCCACGGCCTCGGCGCCGAACCCCAGGTGAACGAAGTGCAGTGCGTCGCCGTCCACCGCTCCCGCCCCGTACTGGCCCATGCTGCTCCTCCTCCGTCCGGGCACCGGCCCGCCCGCCTGGCAGGCCGTGCGCACTCGCGCCCCCCGCCACTGTACGGCCGGGGCGCACGGGGTTCGCAGCAGGCCGCCTCCTCACACGTATGGATGAATACGCGACGAAGGGCGCGAGTGATGTGCGAAGGCCCGTTACATTCGCGCCGTTCCAGCAGGGCGCCCCGGCGCCTGCCGTAAGCCGCGAGGGCAGGAGACCGTAAAGCCGATGACGATGGAACGACCTGGCGCCGCAATCAGTGCGAACCAGTCCTCCCAGCAGCGCATCCCCAACCGACAGCTTGCCGCTCTGATCGCCGAGGCGGGCTTCTCCAACGCGGGTCTCGCCCGCCGTGTGGACCAGCTCGGCCTGGAACACGGTCTGGACCTGCGCTACGACAAGACATCGGTGACACGGTGGCTACGCGGACAGCAGCCGAGGGGCACCACACCCGCACTGATCGCGGAGGTCTTCACCCGCCGCCTGGGGCGGCGGCTCACCGCGCAGGACCTCGGCCTGGACGCGTGCGCGCCGGTGTACGCGGGCCTGGAGTTCGCCGCGACGCCCGCCGAGGCCGTGGACATCGTGAGCGGGCTCTGGCGCAAGGACTCCGGCAGCCACGCGGAGCTCCGCAAGATCGCGTTCACCCCGGCCGGGCTGGTGGTGCCCAGCCGCGACTGGCTGATCGGCCGGGCCGACGAGCGGGTGGCCCGCGGCCCGGAACCGGACGCGGCCGGAGCCACCGGTCCGGGAGGCCCTGGCGGTCCTGGCGGCCCCGGGCATGCCGGGCACGGTGGTCCCGGCGGGCACGGCGGGCACGGCGGGCATGGCGGGCATGGCGGGCACGGCGGGCACGGCGGGCACGGCGGGCATGGCGGGCATGGCGGGCACGGCGGGCACGGCGGCGAGGCGCCGGGCGCGCGGGGCGCGGGGCCGGGGAGCGCCGCCCCGGGCGCGGGCGGCGGCGTGGGCGTACGGGTGCCCGCGCAGACCCGTACGGGCGGCGCCCTCGCCCGGCCCCCGCTGTCCGCCGCACGGCTGGACCGTATCGAGCGCGGCCCGGGGCAGCGGGTCTCCGGGGGCGACGTGGCCGCGCTGCGCTCGGTCTGCGAGCTGTTCCGCGCCCTCGACCACGCGTACGGCGGCGGGCACGCCCGCCAGGCCCTGGTGCGCTATCTGGAGCACGAGGCGGAGCCGATGCTGCGCGGTGTCTACGGCGAGCAGCTGGGCCGACGGCTCTTCGGCGCCGCGGCCGATCTGACGAGACTGGCCGGCTGGACCTCCTACGACATCGCGGCGCACGGCCTGGCGCAGCGCTACTTCGTCCAGGCGCTGCGGCTCACCCAGGCCGCGGGCGACCGCGCGTTCGGCAGCTATGTGCTGGTGACGATGAGCCGGCAGGCCGTCTACCTGGGGCACGGGCGGGAGGCGGTGCAGCTGGCGCGGGTGGCGCAGCAGGGCGTGGGCGCGTCGGCGACGCCGGTGGTGCAGGCGCTGCTGCACGCCGCGGAGGCGCGCGGGCACGGCGTGCTGGGCGAGGTGCGCGCCTGCACGGCCTCGCTGGCGCGGGCCGAGCGGGCGCTGGAGTCGGCGCGGCCCGGCGAGGAGGTGCCGCAGTGGGCGCGCTTCTTCGACGAGGCGCAGCTCGCCGACGAGCTCGGGCACTGCCACCGCGATCTGCAGCAGTACCGGGCTGCGGCCCAGCACTCCGAGCGCTCGCTCCAGCTGCGCGGCGCCGGGTACGCGCGCAGCCGGCTGTTCTGCCGGGTGGTGCTGGCGACGGCCCGCCTCGGGCTCGGCGAGATCGACCAGGCGTGCGCGCTGGCGGCGGAGGCGGCGCACCAGGCGGCGGAGATGCGGTCGGTGCGGGCGCACGAGTATGTGCGGGACTTCGAGCGGCGGCTGGAGCCGTATCGGGACGCGGCGGCGGTCCGGGCGTACCGGGAGAAGGTGTCGGCGCTGGTCTGAGGCGTTCCGCGGGGTCGTCCCGGGGTCGTCCCGGGGCCGGGGCCCGGGGCCCCTTGGGGGGCGCGTCGCGCGGCGGGCAGGATGGCGGCATGCATGAGCGCGTAGCCGTACTCTCCGATGTCCATGCTGTCCTGCCCGCCCTGGAGGCGGTGCTCGCCGAGCCGGACGTGGCCGCCGCCGACCGCGTCGTCCTCACCGGCGACCTCGCCGCCGGGCCGCAGCCGGCCCAGGTCCTCGACCTGCTGGCCGGGCTCGGCCGGCGGGCGGTGTGGCTCAGCGGGAACGCCGACCGGGAGCTGGTGGAGTACCGGCGCGGGGAGCGGGACACGATCCCGGACCCGATCGGCCCGTGGGCGGCCGGGCAGCTCCGCGCGGACCACCTCGACCTCCTCGCCCGGCTCCCGGAGCGGGTCACGCTGCCGGTGCGGGGCCTGGGCACGGTGCTCTTCTGCCACGCCACCCCGCGCGACGACGAGGAGATCGTGCTGGTCGACTCGCGCCCCGAGCGGTGGCGGGAGGCGCTGGCCGGGGTGCCGGAGGCGGTCCGCACCGTCGTCTGCGGCCATACGCACATGCCGTTCGTCCGGCTCGCGGACGGGCGGACGGTGGTGAACCCGGGCAGCGTCGGCATGCCGTACGGCGGCGGCAGCGGCGCGGCGCACTGGGCGCTGCTGGGGCCGGGGGTCGCGCTGCGGCGCACCGCGTTCGACGCCGGGGAGGCGGTACGGCGGGTGGCGCGGGACTCGGCGTACCCCGGGGCGGCCGAGTGGGCGGAGACCTATCTGGGGACGCCGCCGGGGGACGCGGAGGCGCTGGACGCGCTGCACACGGCGGCGGGCGACGGCTCCGCGTAAGCGGGTCCAGCGGGTCCAGCGGATCCGGCGAGTCCCGCGGATTCCGCGTACCCGCAGGCTGCGACGCGCCGCAGGGGGCAGCCCCTGCCCAGGCAGTTACTCCGGCACAGCGGTGCAGGGGATCTCCATGGTGACCATGGTCGGCCCGCCCTTGGGGCTGCTGACCGCGAACACGCCGTCGAACTGGCCCAGCCGCCGCTCGACGCCCTTCATGCCCGTGCCCCGGTCCGGGGAGGCGCCGCCCTTGCCGTCGTCCGTGACGGCGATCTGGAGTACGCCGCCCACGTCGTGCGCGTAGCCGATGTCGACCCAGATCCGGTGCGCGCCGGAGTGCTTGGCGGCGTTCGTCAGCACCTCGCTGAGCGCGAAGTAGGCCGCGGACTCCACCGGCTCCTCGAAGCGGCCCGGCAGCTCGACGTCCAGCTCGACGGGGAGCTCCATGCGCAGGGCCAGCGCCTGGGCCGCGTCGCCGAGGCCGCGCTCGGCGAGGACCGGCGGGTGGATGCCGCGCACCAGGTCGCGCAGCTCGGTCAGCGCCTCGGCGGAGTTCTCCCTCGCCTGCGCGATCAGCTTCTTCGCCTGCGTCGGATCCCGCTCCACCAGCGCCTCGATGGTGCCCAGGCTCATACCCATCGCCACCAGCCGGGCCTGCGCCCCGTCGTGCAGATCCCGCTCGATGCGCCGCAGCTCCGCCGCCGAGCTGTCCACCGCGTCATGCCGCGTCTCGTACAGGTACTCGACGCGGCGGGCGAGCCGCGCACCGCGCGTGGGAGCGAGCAGGCTCTGCGCGACCAGGAAGTGGGCCCGCAGGTAGTGCGGGTTGGTGGCCACCGCCAGCAGCAGGACCGCGGTGCCGAGGCCGGCGCACTGGACGGCGTCGCCGAAGTTCTGTACCTCGATGAAGCCGTACCAGAAGCCGTGGCCCCGCACCGCCTGCCAGACGCCCGCGAAGACCATCCAGCCCTCGACTCCGTAGGCGAACAGCATCGGCGGGAGCAGCGCCAGCAGGGTTCCGGCCGCCGTGTCGACCGGCAGCCAGAGCAGGTCCCGCCAGCTGGCGGGGTCCTTCAGCAGCAGCACACAGCGCTCCACCTGGCCCGTGACGCCCGGGGCCAGCGGCGGCAGCGGGCGGTACGGGACGGCGATGGGGACGCCGGACCACTCGTGCGCCAGCGCCCTGCGGTGGTTGGCGTGCGCCCGCACCAGCTCCAGCACCCAGGGGGTGGAGAACACCCCCAGCCCGAGCGGGATCAGCGCCAGCGAGACCAGCGCGGTGATGAAGAGGCTCAGCGAGACGCCGAACGAGAGGACCGCGAGCCCGGTCCCGCGCACCGCGGAGACCAGGGCCGAGAGCGCCCGGCGGAGCACACCGGCCCCGGACCCGGGCGCGGGCCCGGCCGCGCGGGCCGGGCCCGCGCCGCCGCCCGGCGACCGCGTCCCGGCGTCGTCCGCCCGGCCCGTACGACCTGTACGGCCCGTACGGGGCGGGGCGGTGAGCGTTCCGCCCCGCTCCGCTCCCCCGTCGATTCTCGTACCGCCGCTCACGTGTCCTCACTCCGCCGCGCTCCGCCCGCTTCTGCGGGCACGGTCCCAGTCTGCGTCGCGCTCCGCCGCCGGGCCACAGGGGTCGCTCCCCGGTGGGGGTGCACCTAGCACCACCCCCGCCGGTGGCCCCTCGCCACCGCCCGATACGGGGCTTCGACGGCTGGGGCGGCCCCCGTCCCGTTCCTAGTGTCAATGGCACAACGGCACGCACATGACGACGACTTATCCGGGGAGACGGGGAGAGCCCGATGCGGCACGGAACACGGAACACACAGCGGCGGCCCAGCGGCCTGGCGGGGCGGCTCGGCGGCTGGAGCACACGGCACCGCAAAACGGCGATCTTCGGCTGGCTCCTCTTCGTCGTGGTCGCCTCGGTACTCGGCGGGATGGCAGGGCTGAACACGCCGGAGGCCCACGAGCAGGGCACCGGCAACTCCGGCAAGGCCCAGAAGATCCTGGACGACGCGGGGATCGAGAACCACCCCAGCGAGTCCGTGATGGTGACCGCCGACGCCAAGGGCGGCTGGCAGTCAGCGGCCCGCGAGGTGACCGCCGCGGTCAAGGGCACCGGCGAGGTGCGGCACGTCCGCGCGGCGCTGCCCTCCGACGACGGCAAGTCGGCGCTCATCGGCTTCGAGATGAAGAAGGACGACGAGGCGCTCAAGGACGACGGCAAGCCCACCGACGAGGTGATCGGAGCCGTCGACAAGGTGCGCGACGCGCACCGGGACGACGGCGTCGAGATCTACCAGACCGGCGCGGCCAGCGGCCAGAAGTGGCTGGACAAGATCCTGGGCGAGGACTTCGCCAAGGCGGAGTGGACGGCCGTGCCGCTGGCGCTGGGCATCCTGCTGGTCGCCTTCGGCGCGCTGGTCGCCGCACTGCTGCCGGTCGCCCTCGCGGTCACCGCGTTCGTCGCGGCCAACGGGCTGGTGGCGCTGGCCAGCACCCAGATGCACATCGACGAGCAGACCACCTCCGTGATGCTGCTGATGGGCCTGGCCGTCGGCGTCGACTACTGCCTGTTCTATCTGCGCCGCGAGCGGGACGAGCGGGCCAGGGGCCGGGACTCCGAGACGGCGCTGCGGGTCGCGGCGGAGACCAGCGGCCGGGCCGTGCTGGTGTCCGGGCTGACGGTGATGGTCGCCATGGCGGGGATGTTCCTGTCCGGGCTGCTGCTCTTCAAGGGCTTCGCGCTCGCCACCATCACGGTGGTCCTCATCGCGATGCTCGGCTCGGTCACCATCCTGCCCGCGCTGCTCTCCTGGCTCGGCGACCGGGTCGAGAAGGGCAAGATCCACTTCTTTAAGAAGCACAGCCTGGGCGGTCGCAAGAAGGACATCGCGGCGGGGCACCGCAAGCCCAAGGGCCGCTTCGCCGGCGCGCTGCTGCGGCCCGTGCTGGCGGCACCCGGAGTGTTCGTCGCGCTGGGCGCGCTGGCGATGCTGGCGCTGGCCGCCCCGGCGCTCGGGATGAAGACCGAGCAGCTCCCGCTGGAGAAGCAGATGGCCTCCGACGCGCCGCTGCGCGTCGCCTCCGAGAAGATCAACGAGACCTTCCCCGGCGGCCCGGCGCCCGCGACCGTCGTCGTCAAGGCCGACCAGGGCGAACTGCACGGCGCGGTGGCCGACTTCACCCGTGCGGTGCGGGCCGACCAGGAGCACTTCGGCAAGGGCGTGGAGACCACCTTCGACGACGCGAAGGGCGTCGCCGTCGTCGACGTCCCGCTGCGCGGCAGCGGCACCGACGACACCTCCAAGGCCGCGCTCGACGAGCTGCGCGACAAGCTCGTCCCGGAGAAGCTGCGGCCCGCCGCCGAGAACGGCGACGCCTACGTGATGGGCGAGCTCGCCAGCTCGACCGACTTCAACGACCAGCTGACCGCCGACATCGCGCCGATCCTCGCCTTCATCACGGTCGTCACCTTCCTGCTGATGCTGGTGTGCTTCCGCTCGGTGCCGATCGCCCTGGTGACGATCCTGCTCAACCTGCTGTCCGTGGGCGCCGCTTACGGGGTGATGACCGCCGTCTTCCAGCACGGGGTGGGCACCGAGCTGCTGGGCACCGAGAAGACCGGCGCGATCGAGGCGTGGATGCCGCTGTTCATCCTGGTGGTCCTCTTCGGGCTCTCGATGGACTACCACGTCTTCGTCGTCTCCCGGATCCGTGAGGCGCGGGAGCGGGGCATGTCGACCCGCGAGGCCATCCGCGACGGCATCCGCGCGACGGCCGGGGCGGTGACGAGCGCTGCGGTCATCATGGTCGCGGTCTTCTCGGTCTTCGCCACGCTGTCCATGACGGACATGAAGCAGATGGGCGTCGGCCTCGCGGTGGCGGTGCTGCTGGACGCGACGCTGGTGCGGATGGTGCTGCTGCCCGCCGCGATGATGGTGCTCGGCGAGCGGTGCTGGTCCATGCCGAAGTGGCTGGGGTGGCTGCCCGAGATCAAGCACGGCTCCGACGAGCCGGAGCCGGGGCCCGCGCCGGCGGCCGGGTACGGCCCGGGGTACGGCCACGTCGCTCCGGTCCCCGAGTACGGGCAGGAGCCCCCGGTTCCGATGCGCTGAACCCCTTCCCTCTCCGGGTGGCGGAGCCCGGCGGTGCCGCAACGGCGCCGCCGGGCTCCGGCGTTTCCGGCCGGGCGCCGCCGGGGAGGGGCAGCCCCTCCCCGGGGACATCGCCGTGTCTCCTCCGAGGAGGCCCCAGCCCCCGGGCCGGGTAGGAATCGAACCCCCGCGGAGCAGGGCAAGGAACGACGTTCGCCGCCAAGGCGAAAGACCGCCCACACGATCGAGTAGGCGGATCGCCGTGCGGTGCGAGAACCAAGCTCCGTACGCGCGCTGATCGAGAACCAAGACAGCGCACCCAGAGCCTTGCTCTGCACAACCGGGCTGGTTCCAACCCGGCTGGTGTTGAGGGAGTAAGACCTTGCTGGTCGCTGACCTGTGGGGCTTCCTGAGCCAGGAATCCCCCTGCTTCAGCTGGGGGAGGGTTCAATAAGGTGAGGGCCATGCGCTATGCACTGCTGGGAACGGGGCCCTGGGCCGAACGCACGCACGGGCCCGCGCTGGCCGCGCACCCGGACGCGGAGCTCGTCGGGGTGTGGGGGCGCCGCCCGGAGGCCGCCGAGGCCCTCGCCGGGCGGCTCGGCACCCGCGCGTACGCCGACGCGGACGCCCTCCTCGCGGCGTGCGACGCGGTCGCCGTCGCGCTGCCGCCCGATGTCCAGGCCCCGCTGGCGGTGCGGGCCGCCGAGGCGGGGTGCCATCTGCTGCTGGACAAGCCGGTGGCCACCACGCCGGAGGCGGCGCGGGAGGTGACGGCCGCTGTCTCCCGCGCCGGCGTGGCGTCCGTCGTCTTCTTCACCCTCCACTTCGACGCGGAGACCGGCCGCTGGCTCCGCGCACAGCGGGAGCGCGTGGACGGCGCCGACGGCTGGCTGCTGGGCCGCGCCGACTGGCTCTCCCCCGTCTTCGCGGGCTCCGACACCCCCTACACCGCCTCGCCCTGGCGGCGTGCGAAGGGCGCCATGTGGGACATCGGGCCGCATGCGCTGTCCGTGCTGATGCCGCTGCTGGGCACGGTGTCGGAGGTGACGGCGGCGCTCGAAGGCCCCGGCGACACGGCGCACCTGGTGCTGCGGCACGCGGGCGGCGCTTCGAGCACGGTGACGGTGAGCCACTCCGTGCCGGAGGCCGCGACCGGGGTGTTCGCGGAGGTGCGCGGCGCCGCGGGGGTCGCGACGCTGCCGGAGCGGAGCGACGCGCCGGACACGGCGTTCGGGCGGGCGGTCGACGCGCTGGAGCGCGCCGCGGCCGGCGGCGAGCCGCATCTGTGCGACGTCCGGTTCGCGGAGGCGGTCACGGATGTCCTGGCCCGCGCGGAGGCGCTGCGCTAGCGGCACGGCGCCCCCGGCCAGGAGGAGCGGCCGGGGGCGCCGCGGAGAGGGGGCGGGGACTCCGCACGTACCCGCCCCCCCCGTCACAGGGGGCTGGGTGCTCAGATCTGTCCGGCCTTCTCCAGCGCGGTGCAGCAGGTGTCCACCATCAGCCGGGTCACCACATACGGGTCGGCGTTCGCGTTGGGCCGCCGGTCCTCGATGTAGCCCTTCTTCTCCTGCTCCACCTGCCAGGGGATCCGCACCGAGGCGCCGCGGTCGGAGACGCCGTAGCTGTACTCGTCCCAGGGCGCCGTCTCGTGGGCGCCGGTCAGCCGCTCCTGCACCCCGGCGCCGTAGGCCCGTACGTGCTCCAGCGGCTTGCCCTCGGCGCCGAGCGCCTCGCAGGCCGTCACGATGGCGTCGTAGCCCTCGCGCATGGCGCGGGTGGAGAAGTTGGTGTGCGCGCCCGCGCCGTTCCAGTCGCCCTTGGCGGGCTTGGGGTCGAGCGTCGCGGAGATGCCGAAGTCCTCGGCCGTGCGGAACAGCAGCCAGCGCGCCACCCATATGTGGTCGGCGACCGCCAGCGGGGCGAGCGGGCCGATCTGGAACTCCCACTGGCCCGGCATCACCTCGGCGTTGATGCCGGAGACGCCCAGTCCGGCGGCGAGGCAGTGGTCCAGGTGCTTCTCGACGACGGCGCGGCCGAAGACCTCGTCCGCGCCGACGCCGCAGTAGTAGCCGCCCTGCGGGGCCGGGAAGCCGCCCTCGGGGAAGCCGAGGGGGCGGGCCCCCTCGAAGAAGGTGTACTCCTGTTCGATGCCGAACAGCGGCTCCTGCCCCTCGTGGCGCTCCGCGACGGCGCGCAGCGCCGCCCGCGTGTTCGACGGGTGGGGGGTGCCGTCGACGTGGTGGACCTCGCAGAGCACGAGCAGATGCTCGCCGCCGCGGAGGGGGTCCGGGCAGGAGAACACCGGCGTGAGCACCAGGTCCGAGGATCCGCCCTCGGCCTGGCCGGTGCTGGACCCGTCGAAGCCCCAGGTGGGCAGCGCGTCCGCGGCGGTTCCCGGCGCGAGGATCCTGGTCTTGGAGCGGAGCTTGGCGGTCGGCTGGCTGCCGTCGGTCCAGAGGTATTCGGCCTTGATGCTCACGGTGCCGTCCTAACGAGCGCGCGGGTGCGTACGAGGGCGTACGGGCGCGTGCGCGGCGTGCGTGCGCGCGGCGTACCGCCTGCCGCAACGCAGCCTCACAGGAGGCGATTTCCCGGCCGTTGCCCGGCCGTGAACCGGGTGTAACGTGCCGTCCCATGAGCGAGGACAGCGCGCGGAGGCGCGAGAGAGCCGGGGCGTCCGGGGGGCGCGGGGGC
>NZ_JAAKZZ010000209.1 GCF_011045075.1 Streptomyces boncukensis | reverse complement strand
ACGTACGGCTCCAGCCCGGCCGCGTGCAGGGTGCGGCGGAAGACCGGCAGGGTGTCCATCCGGCCCGCCCCGGGGTCCACCAGCTCCGGGTCGTGGTACTCCCAGCCCGGCTGCTGCTCCTCGCTGCCCCGGTGGTGGTCGACGGTGAGCGCGGTCACGCCCGCGGCGCGGGCCGCGTCGGCGAGCAGCAGCGTGGAGCGGCCGCAGTAGCTGCCGACCTCCAGCAGCGGCAGGCCCAGCCGCGCCGCCTCGGCGGCTGCGGCGTACAGGGCCAGGCCCTCGTCGGCGGGCATGAAGCCCTTCGCCTTCCCGAAGGCGGCGAGAGTGTCCGGGGACGGTGACATGCTCATGGGGGCCATCGTGCCGGAGGGCCCGGTCAGCCCCTTCCCCGGGGGTCGCACGGCGCGCCGCCGAGGAGGAGGGGGCGGCCGGGGGCGGCGCCGAAAACCCTTACCCACGACCGCCCCGGACGGGTGAGGATGGCGCGCATGACTGCCCAGCCCGCCTCCGACGCCGCCACCTCCGGCCCGGCCGCGCCCCGTTCCCGTCTCTGGGCCGTCGTGCTGGCCGCGTGCGCGGGCCAGTTCCTCGTCGTACTCGACGTCTCCGTCGTCAACGTCGCGCTGCCCTCCATGCGCGCCGACCTCCACCTCAGCGGGACCGGGCTGCAGTGGGTCGTGAACACCTACACCCTCACCTTCTCGGGGCTGATGCTCCTCGGCGGGCGGGCCGCCGACCTGTTCGGGCGGAAGCGGATGTTCCTGGTCGGACTCGCGCTCTTCACCGCCGCCAGCCTGGCGGGCGGGCTGGCGCAGCAGCCCTGGCAGCTGCTCGCGGCCCGCGCCGTACAGGGCATGGGCGCGGCCGTGCTGGCGCCCGCCACGCTGACCATCCTCACCACCTCCTTCCCGGAGGGCCCCGCGCGGACCCGGGCGATAGGGACCTGGACGGCGGTCGGCGCGGGCGGCGGAGCGGCCGGCGGCCTCGTCGGCGGACTGCTGACCGACGCGCTCTCCTGGCGCTGGGTGCTGCTGATCAACGTCCCCGTGGGCGCGCTGGTGCTGGCGGGCGCGGCCGTGTGGTTCGCCGAGAGCCGGGCCGACGGGGCGCGGCGGCGGCTCGATGTGCCGGGGGCAGTGCTGGTCACCGGCGGGCTCGCGGCCGTCGCGTACGGCATCGTCCGCACCGAGTCGGCGGGCTGGACGGCGCCGGACGCGCTCGGACCGCTGTTCGCCGGGCTGGTGCTGCTGGGCGCTTTCGTCGCGGTGGAGGCGCGTACGGCGGTGCCGCTGGTGCCGCTCCGGCTCTTCGGACACCGCTCGGTGTCCTCGGCGAACGCCGCCATCTTCGTCAACGGGCTGGCGATGTTCGCGATGTGGTACTTCCTCTCGCTCTACACCCAGAACGTGCTCGACTACACCCCGCTCCAGGCCGGGGTCGCGCTCATCCCGCACTCCCTCAGCATCGTGCTGGGCTCCAAGCTCGCCCCGCGGCTGATGGCCCGGATCGGCGACCGCGGCCTCGCCATGACGGGTTCCGCCCTCGCCGGGCTCGGCTATCTGTGGCAGGGCGCGATGGACGCCCAGGGCGGCTACCTGGACACGCTGCTCGGGCCCGGCATCGTGATGGCGCTCGGCGCCGGGTTCGCCGCCACGCCGCTGGCGACCATCGCCACCTCCGCCGCGGCGCCCCGCGACGCCGGGCTGGTCTCCGGCCTCTTCAACACCTGCCGCACCATGGGCGGCGCGCTGGGGCTCGCCATCCTCTCGACGGTGGCGGCGTCCCGGATCGCGGGCGACGAGACGCCGGGGGCGCTGGCGGCGGGCTACGCGCGGGCCTTCCAGACGGGCGCGGCCGTGCTGTTCGCCTGCGTCCTGTTCATGGCCCTGGCCCTGCCGAAGGCGTCCCGGAGACCCTAGTGCCGTGGCTGCCGGGCCCCGCTTGCCCCGGTCCGTGCCCTGCGGACTGCGGCGTCGCCGTGGCTGGTCGCGCAGTTCCCCGCGCCCCTGGCGGGGCGCGCCTCCTAGAGCCAGCCCTGCCGGCGGGCCGCGCGGGCCGCTTCCATCCGGTTGCGGGTCCCCGTCTTCCCGATCGCGGACGAGAGGTAGTTGCGCACCGTCGCAGGGGAGAGGTGCAGCCTCTCCGCGATGTCGGCGACTGTCGCCCCGTCCACCGCAGCGGCCAGCGTCTCCCGCTCCCGCCGGGTGAGCGGGTCGGGTCCGGCTCTGAGCGCGGCGGCGGCCAGCGCGGGGTCGATGACCTGCTCTCCGGCCAGCACCCGCCGGATGGCGCCCGCCAGCTCCTCCACCGGCCGGTCCTTGACCAGGAACCCGGCGGCGCCCGCCGCCATCGCGCGGCGCAGATAGCCCGGCCGGCCGAAGGTCGTCAGGATGAGCACCCGGCAGGAGGGCAGCCGGGCGCGCAGCTCGGCCGCGGCGTCCAGCCCGCTGCACCCCGGCAGCTCGATGTCGAGCAGGGCGATGTCGGGTTCTGTCTCCACCGCCGCGGGCACGATCGTGTCGCCCGCGGCCACCTGGGCGACGACCTCCATGTCGTCCTCCAGGCCGAGCAGCAGCGCCAGCGCGCCGCGCATCATGCCCTGGTCTTCCGCCAGCAGGACCCTGGTCACGAGGCCGCCTCCGTCAGCTCCGGCTCGGCACGCTCCGCCGCGTCCACGGGAAGCTCCGCGACGACGCGGAAGCCGCGCCGGCCGTCCGGGCCGGAGTCCAGCGTGCCGCCCGCGGCGGCCAGCCGTTCGGCGAGCCCCTTGAGCCCCGAGCCGCCGACGGGCCCGCCGCCTGTCGCACCGGAGCCCGCGGGACGCGCCGGGCCCCGCCCGTCGTCGGTGACGGTCAGCCGGGCCCGCTCCTCGCCGGCCCGCACCTCGATCTCGCAGCGTGCGGCGCAACTGTGCCGTACGGCGTTGGTGGCGCACTCCCGCACCACCCAGCCCAGCAGCGCCTCGGCCTGCGGCGGCAGCGGCGGCCCCGACTGGCGGACGACGGGCTCGATGCCCGCCGCCTCCAGCGCGGAGCGGGCCCGCTCCAGCTCGGCGGCCAGGCTGCCCTCGCGGTAGCCGGTGACGGCCTCGCGGATCTCGGTCAGCGCCTGCCGCCCGACGGCCTCGATGTCCGCGGCCTGCGCGAGTGCCGCTTCCAGGTCCCGGGGCGCCAGCCGGCGCACCGCCTCCGCCTTGATCACGACGACCGACATGGTGTGCCCCAGCAGGTCGTGCAGGTCCCGGGAGAAGCGCAGCCGCTCCTGCTCCACGGCGGTGCGGGCCAGCTCCCCGCGCGCTTCCCCCAGCTCGCGCACGGTGTCGAAGAGGCTGAGCACCGTGGCGGTGACCATGCCCGAGACGAAGGTGCCGTAGCCGATGCTCGGCCCGCTCCAGCTGTCGCTGTCCCAGCCCGCGATGGTGCCGGCCGAGGCGGCGAGCACGATGCGGTCGATCTCCGGCTCGACGCGCCCGAGGTCCACGCCCAACGCGTCGGCGCTCGCGGCGCCCTGCGGGTTCTTGCCCTCGTACCGCACGGCGTCCGACGCGTGCCGGGGCTGGTTGTAGAAGACGAAGTCGCTGTCCGAGCGGACCTTCCCCGCCTGGGTGAGCAGGAGCGCCGACGCGTCGACGTCCGGGACCCCAGGCCCGGAGCGCCAGCCCAGCTCGATCCGTACCGCCCCGGCCGCCACGGGAACGTTGGTTCCCTTGCTCATTGTCATCCCGGTCCCCCTCTGCTCGCTCTCGTCATGCGCACTCACACTCTGGCGTGTTCGCGCTCTTCCGCGCGCCGGGCGCGCCCGTCCAACCTATTCCACGGCCGTGTGCACACCGTGTCCCCCGTAGGAGCACACGCCATTTACCGGATTCCACCGCACCTTGGGGGCCGTTTTCTGGGGTTTCGCTCACATTGGTGACCCGTGGTCACTCCGAGCACGCGGAACCGTCCGGACACCCGACTCCCCAACGGCCACATTTTGGGCTTAACTTATGGGCATGACCTCCCCCCGCAGCTCTTACGGCGGCGGCTACTACGCTGCACCCAGCTACCCCGAGACACCGATCTACGACATGCTCGTCGCCGAGCGGGGCACGCCGCAGATCGCTCCCATCAGAGTGAACTCGCCGATCTACGACACGGGCAGCAGCCTCCCGGCACTCCCGGCCGCGCTCCCGCCGGGACCGGGCCAGCAGCCGCCGGCGCCCGCGTACGGCGGCGCCCCGGCACCGGCCGCGCCCCAGCCGCCGATGCCGCAGCAGATGACGCAGCCCGCGCTGCCGCAGGCCGCACTGCCGCCGGCGCCCACGCCGCTGCAGCAGGCCCCGGCCGCGTACGGCCATCCGCAGCCGCAGGCGCCGACCCAGATGCAGACGCCCGCCCGCGGGTACGCGGCTCCGCCGATGCAGCCGCAGCCGTATCCCCAGCAGCAGGCGCAGCACCCGCAGCAGCAGGCGCAGCACCCGCAGATGCGGCCGGTCGCGCCGCGTCCGCCCGTGCCGCGCCAGGTGCCGGGCGGCTACGAGGACCCGTACGGCGGACACCAGTACCCCGGCCGCGGCTACTGACACCGAAACCCGCGGGCCACGGGTGGCCGGGAAGCAGCGGTTGCGGGGGTCCCCGCCGCTTTCCGGCCACCGCGGGCGCGCCGCGGGTCACTCCTCCAGCAGCCGTGAGCGGATGAGGAAGCGGACGCCTTCAGGCGCCTCCAGCGAGAACCCGCCGCCCCTCCCCTCGACCACGTCCACCGTCAGATGGGTGTGGCTCCAGTACGCGAACTGGCTCGCCGACATCCAGAACGGCACCGGTTCCGCGACGCCGTCGACGGCCAGCTCGCCGAGCAGGACGTCCGCGTCGCCGGTGCGGAACTCACCGCGCCCGTAGCACATCGGGCTGCTGCCGTCGCAGCAGCCACCGGACTGATGGAACATCAGCGGCCCGTGCTTCACGGTCAGCGCCCGCACCAGCTCCGCGGCCTCGGGGGTGAGGGCCACCCGCTCGACGGGTCCGGCCGGCCGGGACGCCATCAGAACAGCCCGAGCTTCTTGGGCGAGTAGCTGACCAGCAGATTCTTGGTCTGCTGGTAGTGTTCGAGCATCATCTTGTGGGTCTCGCGCCCGATGCCCGACTGCTTGTAGCCGCCGAACGCGGCGTGCGCCGGGTAGGCGTGGAAGCAGTTCGTCCACACCCGGCCCGCCTGGATGGCCCGCCCGGCGCGATAGGCCAGGGTGCCGTTCCGGGTCCACACGCCCGCGCCGAGGCCGTACAGCGTGTCGTTGGCGATCGTCATCGCGTCGTCGAAGTCGGTGAAGCCGGTGACGGAGACGACGGGGCCGAAGATCTCCTCCTGGAAGACGCGCATCTGGTTGCCGCCCTCCAGAATGGTCGGCCGGACGTAGTAGCCGCCCTCCAGCTCGCCGCCCAGCTCCGCGCGGGCGCCGCCGGTCAGCACCCGGGCGCCCTCCTGGCGGCCGATGTCGAGGTAGGAGAGGATCTTCTCCAACTGGTCGTTGGACGCCTGCGCGCCCACCATGGTGCCGGTGTCCAGCGGGTGGCCCTGGACGATGGCCTCGGTGCGCGCGATCCCCGCGTCCAGGAAGCTGCGGTAGTGGGTCCGCTGGATGAGGGCGCGGGACGGGCAGGTGCACACCTCGCCCTGGTTGAGGGCGAACATGGTGAAGCCTTCGAGCGCCTTGTCGTAGAAGTCGTCACCGTCGTCGGAGACGTCCTCGAAGAAGATGTTGGGGCTCTTGCCGCCCAGCTCCAGTGTGACGGGCTTGAGGTTCTCCGAGGCGTACTGCATGATCAGCCGCCCCGTCGTCGTCTCGCCGGTGAAGGCGACCTTGGCCACGCGCGGGTTGCTCGCCAGGGGCTTGCCCGCCTCGGCGCCGAAGCCGTTGACGATGTTGACGACGCCGGGCGGCAGCAGGTCGGCGATCAGGCTCATCCAGTAGTGCACGGAGGCCGGGGTCTGCTCGGCGGGCTTGAGGACGACGGCGTTCCCGGCGGCCAGCGCGGGCGCCAGCTTCCAGACGGCCATCAGGATCGGGAAGTTCCACGGGATGATCTGCCCGACCACGCCCAGCGGCTCGTGGAAGTGGTAGGCGACCGTGTCCTCGTCGAGCTGGGAGAGCGACCCCTCCTGGGCGCGGATGACGCCCGCGAAGTACCGGAAGTGGTCGATCGCCAGCGGGATGTCGGCGGCCAGCGTCTCCCGCACCGGCTTGCCGTTCTCCCAGCTCTCGGCGACCGCCAGGGCCTCCAGGTGCTCCTCCATGCGCTGGGCCACGGCGTTCAGGACCTGGGCGCGCTCCGCCGGGGGCGTACGGCCCCAGCCGGGCGCCGCATCGTGCGCGGCGTCGATGGCGCGCTCGACGTCGTCGGCCGTGCCGCGGGCGATCTCGGTGAAGGGCTGACCGGTGACCGGGGTGGGGTTCTCGAAGTAGCCGCCCTGCTTGGGCGCGACATAGCTCCCGCCGATCCAGTGGTCGTAGCGTGTCTGGTACGCCATCAGGGCGCCCTCGGTGCCAGGTGCTGCGTAGCGGCTCATCCGCTGCCTCCCTTGAGGACCGTGGGTGGGGTGCCGCGCCGGCCGGCCGCGACGGGTGCACGGCCCGCGGCGCGCGGTCAGGGGCCGCCCCGGACGAGCACCGGAGGGGCGGGTCGGTGCCCCGGAGGCGGTCTCCTGGACGGAGGGTAGGGGGCCGCACGTTGCGCGGACGTTGCACGCACGCTCCGAGCACGCACGCTCCGAAGACGCGGCTTCATCACCACGACGGGGCAGCCCCGACCCAGCACGAGCCGCCGGACACGGCACTAGGCGGACCGCAGCCGGTCCCGTGCCTCCAGGTCGCCCTCGCCCCACGGGCTGCACAGCCAGCCCTCCAGCAGTGCGGGGTCACCGCTCGCCAGCACGCCGCGGCGCAGCCGCTGCTCCAGCAGCAGCCGCAGCCGCAGCACGCCGGGCGCCTCGGAGCGCGGCAGGACGGGCCCGGGATACCCGGCGACCGCGGCCCTGACATCGCCGGCGTCCAGCGCTTCACCGACCGCGTCCCGGTCGGTGGCCAGCCGCTCCCGCAGCCGGTACGGGCGGGAGAGCAGCAGCGGGCCCAGCAGGTGCCGCAGCCGGGAGAGCTCGGCGCGCAGGGTGACGGGGTGGACGTCGCGCTCGCCGTACAGCTCGTGGCCGAGCCGGTCGCCGGTCAGCCCGTCGGGGTATGCGGCGAGCAGCAGCAGGATCTCGCTGTGCCGCGGGCCCAGGCGCAGCGGCCGGCCGGTGGCGCGGGTGTAGGGGGTGTGCAGCAGGGCCTCGTCGCGGCCGAGGACGTCCAGGGTGTAGGCGGCGGTGCGCGGCGGAGCGGCCGGGGCGAGTTCGGCGAGCCGCGCCTCGGCGGCGCGCGCGGTGGCCTGGACGAGGGCGAGGCTCTGCGGTGCCGCGAGGTGGTCGCCGCCGGTGATGTCCACGGCGCCGAGGACGCGGCCGGTGCGCGGGTCGTGCACCGGCGCCGCCGCGCAGGTCCAGGACTGCACGGGGCGGCAGTAGTGCTCGGCGGCGAAGATCTGCACGGCGTGGTCGAGGGCGAGGGCCGTGCCGGGCGCGTTGGTGCCGCTGGTGCGCTCGTCCCAGCGGGCGCCGGGCACGAAGTTCATCCGCTCGGCGCGGCGCAGCACCTGGGGGTGGCCCTCGACCCAGAGCATCCGGCCGCGTGCGTCGCAGACGGACAGCAGATGGGCCCCGTCGTCGGCGATGGAGCCCAGCAGCTCGCGGACGAGCGGCATCACGCCGGCGAGGGGGTGGGCCGCGCGGCAGTCCGCGAGTCCGTGGTCGTCCAGGTCGATACGGGCGACGCCCTCGGGCTCGACGCGGGCTCCGGCGCAGCGGCGCCAGGAGTCGGCCACCACGCCCCGTACCGGCGCCGTGATGGCGCCTTCGGCCAGGAACGCCTCGTGAGCACGCCGCACCTGGCCGGCGCGTTCGGCCGGGTCCCCTCCCGCTTCGAGTGCGAGCCACGGATTCCGCACACCGTCATCGTGCCGCCGCGCCCGGCGGCAGACAACGCCCCGCGCACGGCGGGCGCGGGGCGTGGCCGACTCTCGCCGTGTCTCAGAGCTCCACGTCCTCCAGGATGCCGAGCGCGTCGGGCACCAGTACGGCGGCGGAGAAGTAGGCGCTGACCAGGTAGGAGAGCACCGCCCGGTCGTCGATGCCCATGAAGCGGACGTTGAGGGAGGGGTGGAGCTCGTCGGGGATGCCCGTCTGGTGCAGGCCGACGACGCCCTGGTCCTCCTGTCCGGTGCGCATGGCGAGGACGGAGCTGGTGCCGTCCTCGCGGATGGGAATCTTGTCGCAGGGCAGCAGCGGGACGCCGCGCCAGGTCGGCACGCTGGTGCCCTCGCAGTCGGTCTGCCCGGGGTAGACGCCCCGCCTGCTGCACTCGCGGCCGATGGCGGCGATCGCGCGCGGGTGGGCCAGCAGATAGCGCGTCTTGCGGCGGCGCGAGATCAGCTCGTCCATGTCGTCCGGGGTGGGGGGCCCGCTGCGGGTGTGCAGCCGCTGGCTCAGGTCGGCGTTGTGCAGCAGGCCGAACCCGCGGTTGTTGACCATCTCGTGCTCCTGGCGCTCGCGCAGCGCCTCGACGGTCAGCCGCAGCTGCTCCTCCAGCTGGTTCATCGGGTGGTTGTAGATGTCGGTGACCCGGCTGTGCACCCGCAGCACGGTCTGGGCGACGCTGAGCTCGTACTCCCGGGGGCTCAGCTCGTAGTCCACGAAGGTGCCGGGGAGCTGGGCCTCGCCGCTGTGCCCGGAGGCGAGGGCCACATCGGCCTCGCCGCGCCGGTTCTGCGGCGGCAGGCGGCGGCTCAGCACGCGCTCCAGATGGCCGCGCAGGGCCTCGGAGCGCTCCACCACCCGCTGGAACGCCTCGGCCGTCAGGGCGAGCACGGTGCAGCGGGTGGTGGCCTTGAGGGTGTAGCCCCAGGTGCCGGGCTGCGGGGTGAGGAGCTGGTCGCCCGCGTGGTCGCCGTCGGCGAGCACCCCGAGGCTGATCTCGTCGTCGTACTTGCCGGGGGCGAGCTTGACGAGCCTGCCGTGCGCGATGAGCAGGAGTTCGGCGGTGGCCTCGCCGCGGAGGGTGAGGTCCTCGCCTGCGGTGTACTCGCGCTGGGTGAAGGCGTCGGCCAGCGCGCTCAGCGCCGCCTCGTCGGTGAGGTCGCGCAGCAGCGGGATCTCCCGCAGCTCGGCGGGGATGACGCGGACGTCGGGGCCGGTGGACACGAACTCGACCCGGCCGTCGCCGAGCGTGTGGGTGGCCCGCCGGTTGACCCGGTAGGCGCCGCCCGTCGTCTCGATCCAGGGCAGCACCCGCAGCAGCCAGCGGGGCGAGATGCCCTGCATCTGCGGGGGCGTCTTGGTGGTGGTCGCGAGATTCCGCGCCGCGGCGGTCGCGAGGCTGGAATGCTGCTGATGGCCCCGCTGGTCTTCCGGATGAGTGGTCATCGGTTCCGTTTCCTTGTCCGTACGGGGATCCGTCAGCGTCCGACTTCCACGTCCTCCAGGACGCCGAGCGCATCGGGCACCAGCACGGCGGCGGAATAATAGGCACTCACCAGATAGGACATGATGGCCTTGTCGTTGATTCCCATGAAGCGGACGGAGAGGCTGGGCTGGTATTCGTCGGGGATTCCGGTCTGGTGCAGCCCGACCACTCCCTGGGTCTTCTCTCCGGTGCGCATGGCGAGGACCGAGGTGCTGCCGTCCTCGGTGACCGGGATCTTGTTGCACGGCAGGATCGGCACTCCGCGCCAGGCGGGCACGGCGTGCCCCTCGAACTGCACGTTCTGCGGATAGATGCCGCGGGCGCTGCACTCGCGGCCGATGGCGGCGATGGCCCGGGGGTGGGCGAGGATGACGCTGGGATTCTTCCACACGGTGGCGAGCAGCACGTCCAGGTCGTCCGGCGTGGGAGGGCCGGACTGGGTGTGCACGCGGTGCTTCATGTCCGCGTTGTGCAGCAGGCCGAAGTCGCGGTTGTTGACCATCTCGTGCTCCTGGCGCTCGCGCAGCGCCTCGATGGTCAGCCGCAGCTGCTCCTCCAGCTGGTTCATCGGGTGGTTGTACAGGTCGGCGACCCGGGTGTGCACCCGCAGCACGGTCTGGGCCACACTCAGCTCGTACTCCCGGGGGCGGAGTTCGTAGTCCACGAACGTGCCCGGCAGGGCGGGCTCGCCCTCGTGCCCGGAGGCCAGCTCGACGGCCGACTCGCCGTCCTCGGTGCGCTGCGCCGGGATGGTGGCGCGCGTGGCCTCCAGGTGCGCGCGGAGGCTGTCCGCCCGGTCGAGGACCTCGTCGAAGACGGCGCGCTCCAGGGTGAGCACGGTGCCGCTGGTGACCGAGGTGAGGGTGACGTCCCACGCGCCGGGCTCGCCGGTGAGGAAGCCGTCGCCGGCGAAGTCGCCGTCGGCCAGCACGCCCTGGGTGGTCTCCTCGTCGTACCGGCCGGGGCTGGTGGCGCGAAGCTTGCCGTGCGCGACCAGCACCAGGCAGCCGGGGCCGCCGCGCTCGGCGATGACCTCGCCGGCCCGGAAGTCGCGCTGCTCGCAGCGGTCGGCGAGGGCGGTGAGCGCGGCGATGTCCGGATATCCGGTCAGCAGCGGGAGTTCGGTCAGCTGCTGCGGGATGACGCGGACCTCCGCGCCGGCCGTGCTGAATTCCACCCGGCCGTTTCCGACCGTGTGGCTGAGCCGCCGGTTCACCCGGAACGTTCCGCCGGAAACCTGCACCCAGGGAAGGACTTTGAGCAGCCACCGCGAGCTGATCCCCTGCATTTGCGGGGGTGTCTTGGTGGTGGTCGCGAGATTCCGCGCCGCGGCGGTCGCCAGACTGAGCTGCGCCTGCTGGCCCTCCTCGGGCGCGCCCTCGCCGCTGGAATTCCGCTCTGTGGCCGTCGTCATCAGATTCCCAATCTCCGTCCTGGGACGATACGTTGATATGCGCCGCTGCACGAAGTTACTGGCGGCCCCGGCCACCGGCAATCGCTCAAAAGATTCCCCGGCTCCGTGAATGCCTCCCCGGTGGTTCGGGTAACAGGCCGCAATCGCCGCACGCACGGTAGCGGGACGCCGCCTTCCGTTACGCTCCGAAGCGACATGGCCCCTGCTACTGAAGGGGGCGCGAACAGGAGCACGGGGAGCTCTACCGGGGGCGTACGAGAATTGTTTCGCGCCCCCTTACGCCGGGGTCCCCGTCCGCTCAGTAAACTCGGTGCCCCACCGGGGGGAACGGGCCCGGACCACCCGGACCGCCACGCGACGCCCGGAACGGGGAAGACGCCCGGAACGGGGAAGGGGGTGAGCGGCGATGCGCACCATCGCGGGCCTGTGGCGCTGGCGCGGCAACCCGCTGTGCCGCGCCACCGACCGCCGCGAGGCGTGGCTGGCGCTGTGCGCCGTGCTGGTCATCGCCCTGGGCGCGCCGCTCGCCGGGCTGCTCAGCGCCCACGCCGCCGGTGCGGCACTGCACCGGGCGGCGCACGAGCAGCAGCGCGACCGGCAGCGCGTCTGGGCGACGGTCGTGGACACCGTCCATCCGCGCCCGCCGCTGAACGCGGAGCCCGAGTCCGTCTCCCGCCAGCAGGACCACCGCCGGGTACGGATCCGCTGGAAGGACGCCCGCGGGCACCCGCACACCGGATCCGTACCCGCGCGCCGTGCGGTGCGCCCCGGCGCACGCCTGAGGGTCTGGACCGACCGGCAGGGCCGGCTGTCCGGCCGGCCGCTCAGCCCGCGGGGCGCGTCCTCGCACGCGCTGCTCGCCGGGCTCGCGGCCGGCGCCGGCGTGGCGGCCGGAGTGGAGGCTCTCCGGCGGCTCGCGCTGCGCGGTCTGCTGCGGCGGCGCTACACGCGCTGGGGCGAGGAGTGGGACCGCGTCGGCCCGGACTGGGGACGGCCCGACTGGGGCCGCGCCGACAGCAGCAGCTGACCGGCTACGGCGGCGGCCGGCCGAGCGGCCGACGCTGCGGCGGACGGTCCTCGCCC
>NZ_JAAKZZ010000208.1 GCF_011045075.1 Streptomyces boncukensis | reverse complement strand
CCCCTTGCCTGTCCGCGCCGTGCCCGCCCGCGCCGTGCCCGCCTGCCCGGTGGCCGCCGGCCTGGTGCCCGCCGTCCGGTGCGCCCTCGCCGGCGGGACCGGCGGGCGAGGACCCCGCGGGGCCGCCCGGCTCCCCCGTCCCGTCGTCGGCCCGCATCGCCGCCGCCCCGGCCGTCTCCGCCGCCGTGCCGGAGCCCGCGGCGGCCGAGGCATCCGAGGCATCCGAGGGGTGCGAGGGGTGTGAGGCATGCGAGGCATGCGAGGGGTTCGGGGGGCCCGAGGGGTCCCCGTCGTCCGCCTCGTCCGTCTCGGACCACTGGATCCGCCGGATGCGCTTCAGCCGGGGCACGGGCGGGGCGGCCGGAGGGGTCCGGCCGCTGTTGGCGAGGGCGATGGCCTCGTCGAGTTCGTCGGCTCCGCTCATCGTTCCGCTGTCCCGTCCCGGCCGCCTGAGCCGCTCGGGCCGCCGCCCTGGGGGTCCTCGCCGTTCTCCGTGTTCTCCGTGTTCTCCGCGGCCCAGCGCCGGGCCAGCGCGGCCGCTCTGCGGGTCGCCTCGGCGACGTCCTGCGGCGCGCCGCCCGCCTGAGCCGCCGCGTAGCCCACCAGGAAGGCGGTCAGCGGGGCCGCGGGGCGGGTGACGCCGTGCGCGGCGTCCCGGGCGAGGTCGAGGAGGGGGGCGGTGTCCACGTCGAGTTCGATGCCGAGTTCGGCCTTGACCGCGGTCATCCATTCATCCAGCACCCTGCCATGCTCCCTGATGCGGGCCCGTGCTGTGGCAATGTCGTCCCAGGTGTCGCAGTCGAGCGGGGCGCCACTGGGGGAGACTTCGCTGCGGCGCAGCGTGAGACCGGTCAGCAGCAGGCGCACGGGAAGCCCGCTCAGAGCGCCGTACTCGGTCCTCAGGAGCGCGAGTTCGCGGCGCAGCGGTTCGGTGCGGTAGGCGGCCAGCAGGGGCTGCTCACGGCCGTCGTACAGGACCGTCCCCTCGTCCCCCGTGCGCACGTCCAGCAGCTCGCGCACCGTCTCAGGGCCGAGGAAGGGCACGTCGGCGGAGAGCAGCAGCACCGTGCCGTGCCGGGCGTGCCGCAGGCCCGCGTCCAGCGCGGCCAGCGGACCGCCGCCCGGCGGCTCCTCGCGGGCCCAGGTCACCGGGCGGTACGTGGCGCGGCGCGGGCCGACGACGGTCGTCGTGGCGGCGTCCGCGCAGGCCGCCAGGGCACGGTCGAGCAGGGTGCGCGCGCCGACCGTGACCGCGGGCTTGTCGGCGCCGCCGAGGCGGCGCGAGCCGTCGCCCGCGAGCACGAGCGCGTCGTAGGGGGTGCGTGGTGCGTGGGTCACGCCTCAGAGCGTACGGAGCAGCACCGCGGGGTGTTCCACGCAGTCCGCGACATGGCGCAGGAAACCGCCCGCTGTTCCGCCGTCGCAGACCCGGTGGTCGAAGGTGAGCGAGAGCTGTACGACATGACGCGCCGCCAGCTCGTCCCCGACCACCCACGGTTTGCGTGCGATACGGCCGACGCCGAGCATCGCCGCCTCGGGGTGGTTGATGATCGGCGTGGAGCCGTCGACACCGAACACCCCGTAGTTGTTCAGGGTGAAGGTGCCGCCGGTCAGCTCCGCCGGGGTGAGCGCGCCCGCGCGGGCCGCCTCGGTGAGCCGTGCCATCTCCGCGCCGAGCGCCTCCGTGCTGAGCGCTTCCGCGCCCCGGACGACGGGCACGACCAGGCCCCGCTCGGTCTGTGCGGCGAAGCCCAGATGGACGTGCGGCAGGACGACGATTTCGCGGGCCCGGGTGTCGACCGTCGAGTTCAGCGCGGGGTAGCGGGCGAGGGCCGCCGTGCAGACGCGTGCGAGCAGCGCGAGCAGGGACACGGACGGCAGGCCGTTCCGCTCCGCGTGGGCGTTCATCCGGCGGCGCGCGTCGAGGAGTTCGGTGGCGTCGGCCTCCACCCAGCAGCTCGCGTCCGGGATCTCGCGGCGGCTGCGGGCCAGGCGCTCGGCCGCGGTGCCGCGGATCCCGGTGAGCGGGATCCGCTCGGCCTCGGCCTCGGTCCCGGCCTCGGTCCCGGTCCCGGTCCCGGTCGCAGGTCCGGTCCCGGCCGCTGGCCCGGCCGGCGGCTCGGTCACGGCTGCGGCTGCGGGGGCGGGCCGGTCCGGCGTACCGGCGGCGCGTTCGACGTCGGCGCGGAGGATCAGCCCGTCGGGCCCGCTGCCGGTCAACTCCCGCAGATCGATCCCGTGTTCGCGGGCGAGACGCCGCACCAGGGGCGAGATGACGGCGAGGGCGCGTGTCCGCCCGGCGTCGGACGCGGATGCCCCGGCCGCGTCGGCAGCCTGCCCCGGGCCGCCAGTGCCGTTCGAGGTGCCGTTGGACGTGCCGTTCGAGGTGCCGCTCGGGGTGCCCGCACCCGGTGCGGTGCGGCGGCGGCGCCGCCGGGGCGGCTCGTGGGTGCCGTAGCCCACCAGGACGTTGCCCGAGCCGCCCACCTGCTCCAGGTCGGGCTCTGCGCCTCCCGCCGCCGCATCCGTCGTCGCCACGGTGACCAGCGGGGCGCCCACCGGAATCTCCGCCCCCTCCTCCGCACGGTGGGCGGTGACCACGCCGCCGTACGGGCAGGGGACGTCCACCAGCGCCTTGGCCGTCTCCACCTCGACCACCGGCTCGTCCACCCGGACGGTGTCGCCGACCGCCACCAGCCAGCGGACGACGGTGGCCTCCGTCAGGCCCTCCCCGAGGTCGGGAAGGGCGAACTCGCGGACCTCGCCCATCAGCGCTCGCCCTCCGTCGTGCCGGGCGTCCACTCGCTCTCCCACTGGAGCCGCGCCACCGCGTCCAGGACGCGGTCCACGTCCGGCAGGTGGTGGCGCTCCAGCATGGGCGGCGGATACGGGATGTCGAAGCCGGCGACGCGCAGCACCGGCGCCTCCAGGTAGTGGAAGCAGCGCTCGCTGATCCGGGCCGCCAGCTCGCCGCCCGGCCCGGCGAACCCGGGGGACTCGTGGACGACGACGGCCCGTCCGGTGCGCCGTACGGACGCGGCGACGGTCTCCTCGTCGAAGGGGACGAGCGAGCGCAGGTCGACCACTTCGAGGTCCCAGCCCTCCTCGCGCGCCGCCTCGGCGGCCTCCAGGCAGACGGGCAGGGAGGGGCCGTAGGTGACGAGCGTCGCCGAGCGGCCGGGGCGGCGCACGGCCGCCCGGCCGATGCCGGGCACGGGCTCGGGCGCCGCGGGGTCCCAGCCGGCCTTCGACCAGTAGAGCCGCTTGGGCTCCAGGAAGACCACCGGGTCGTCGGAGGCGATGGCCGCGCGCAGCAGCCCGTAGGCGTCGGGCACGGTCGCGGGGGTGACCACGTGGATGCCGGGCGTGGCCATGTAGTACGCCTCGGAGGAGTCGCTGTGGTGCTCGACTCCGCCGATGCCGCCGCCGTACGGCACCCGTACGGTGATCGGCATCGGCAGCCCGCCGCGCGTCCTGTTGCGCATCCGGGAGACGTGCGAGACCAGCTGCTCGAAGGCCGGGTACGCGAAGGCGTCGAACTGCATCTCCACGACCGGACGCAGCCCGTACATGGCCATACCGACGGCCGAGCCGAGGATGCCCGCCTCGGCGAGCGGGGTGTCGGCGCAGCGCTCCTCGCCGAACTCCTCGGCCAGCCCGTCGGTGACCCGGAAGACACCGCCCAGGGGGCCCACGTCCTCGCCGAGGACATGCACCGCCGGGTCTGCCGCCAGGGCGTCCCGCAGGGCGTGGTTGAGCGCCTGGCTCAGGGTGACGGGCTTGCGGGCCGGGTCGGCGGCGCCCGCCGCGTGCGGCGGCTGTACGGCGGTGCTCATCAACGGGCCTCCCTGCCTCCGTGCGCGCCCCGGTGCGCGTCACCGGGTGCGGCGTGGGCGCTCTCCGCGGTCAGCTCGGCGCGCAGCTGCTCGGCCTGCGCCCGCAGCTGCGGGGTCCGCTCGCCGAACACATGGCCGAACAGCTCCATCGGGTCCGGTTCCGGGTCCTGGTTCATCCGCTCGCGCAGCTCGGCAGCCTGCCGCTCGGCGGCGCTGGCGACCCGCTCCGCCTCCGCGTCGTCCAGCAGCTCGCGCTGCCGCAGCTCGTCCTCCAGAAGGGCGATGGGGTCATGTGCACGCCAGGCGGCGATCTCCGCTTCGGTGCGGTAGCGGGTGGCGTCGTCGGCGTTCGTATGGGCCTCCAGGCGGTAGGTGACGGCCTCGACGAGGGTGGGGCCGTCGCCCCGGCGGGCGCGGTCGAGCGCGTCCGTCAGCACCCCGTGGACGGCGGCCGCGTCATTGCCGTCCACCAGCCGGCCGGGCATGCCGTAGCCGACGGCCTTGTGCGCGAGGGAGGGCGCGGCGGTCTGCTTGGCCAGCGGGACGGAGATCGCGAAGCCGTTGTTCTGCACGAGGACGACGACGGGAGCATGCCAGACGGCGGCGAAGTTCAGCGCCTCGTGGAAGTCCCCCTCGCTGGTGCCGCCGTCGCCCACGAGCGCCAGCGCGGCCACCTCGTCACCGCGCAGCTGGGCCGCGCGGGCGAGGCCGACGGCGTGCGGAAGCTGGGTGGCGAGCGGGGTGCACAGGGGCGCGACGCGGGTGGCGCGCGTGTCGTAGCCGTGGTGCCAGTCGCCCCGCAGCAGGGAGAGCACCTGCACCGGGTCGAGGCCGCGGGCGACGGCGGCGAGGGTGTCGCGGTAGCTGGGGAAGAGCCAGTCGTCCTCCCTCAGGGCCAGTGCGGCGGCGACCTGGCACGCCTCCTGCCCGGTGGAGGAGGGGTAGACCGCGAGGCGGCCCTGCTTGGTCAGGGCGGTGGCCTGTTCGTTGTACCGCCTCCCGCGCACCATGGACTCGTACAGCCGCAGCAGCAGCCCGCCGTCGGGGGCGGGGCCGCCGTCCGCGCGCTCGACCCCGAGGACGCGGTGCGGCTCGGCGTCCGGGAGCAGCGGCGCGGGGGCTGTGCGCGGGCGCCAGGACGGGGGAGGCGTGGGGGCGTAGGCACCGTGCTGCTCCAGGACCGTCATGACGAGCACCTCCTCCGTGGGGGGCTGCGGCAGGGATGGGCCGGGCGGCCCCTCACCTACCGATTGTTCGGTCGCTGGCACATTTTGGCTACGGGTGGCCTCAGCCTGTGGACAAATGGCTGGCTGGACCGTTCGATGACCGCACGACGTCCATGGAGGGGAGGCCGCAGGCGGTGTCGGATGAACAGATGGCCAACGGATCCTCCCGGCCACCCCTCCGCCCCCTGGACGCGGTCGACCGGGCCATCCTGCGGCTGCTGCGCGCGGACGGACGCGCCTCCATACGGTCCGTCGCCGAGCGGGTGCACATCTCGCGGGCCAACGCCTACGCGCGGATCAACCGGCTCGTCGACGACGGGGTGATTCGCGGCTTCAGCGCCCGTATCGACCAGGAGCGGGCGGGCCACGGGGCCTCCGCCTACATCACGCTCAAGATCGTGCAGGACTCCTGGCGCCGGGTGCGCGCGCAGCTGACGGAGCTGCCGGGGGCGGCGCACATGGCGCTGGTCAGCGGCGACTTCGACGTACTGCTGCTGGTGCACACCGTGGACAACAGGGCGCTGCGGGACCTGGTGCTCACCCGTATCCAGTCGATACCGGAGGTGCTGAGCACGCGGACCCTGCTGGTGTTCGAGGAGACGGACCTCGACCCGGAGCCATGACGCCCCGCGCGCCCCTCCGGGGCGCCGGGCGCCGCGACGCCGCGGAGATCCGTCAGCAGGGCGCTAACCCGTGCGGAGGCCGGCGAAGGCGGTGCGGAGCACGGCATCGGCGACCTCGGCGCTGGCGTCGAGCACGCCCGCTCCGGCGCCGGGGCCCGCTCCGGCGCCGGCCCGCTCCGGGCGGTACCACTCCGCGATGGAGTTGATCATCCCGAAGAGCAGCCGGGTCGCGAGCCGGGCGTCGACGTCGGCGCGCAGATCGCCCTCGGCGGCGGCCTGCTTGACCAGCTCCGCCACCCGCTGGTCGAAGTCGCGGCGCCGGCCCATCGCCCACACCTCGGTGTCCGTGTTCCCCCGCACCCGCAGCAGCAGCGTGACGTACGGCAGCTCCGCCATCAGCACCTCGACGGTGCGGCGCGTGACGTGCTCCAGCCGGTCGACGGCGCGGCCCTCGCGCGCCGCGGGCTCGTCGAGGATGCCGAACAGGCCGTCGAGGGCGCGGCTTATCCCGCGGCGCAGCAGCTCTTCCTTGCCGCGCACATGGTGGTAGATGGAGGACTTGGAGATACCCGCGGCCCGGGAGAGGTGCTCCATCGAGGTGCCGTCGTACCCCCGCTCGTTGAAGACCCGCACGGCGACGGAGAGCAGGGAGTCGGGCGTGTACGTGTCGCGCTTGACCGTGGGCATGCGCCTGATGCTAGCGGGGCCCCGGTGGCGGCCTACCTCCGAGTTATCCACAGGCTCGTGACCCCCCTTGCACCGACCGATCGTTCGGTTGCAGTATCTACCTGGTACGGCCCGGCCGCCAACCCCGGCGGCCAACCATGGGTATCTGCCCAGCTCAAGGAGGAGTTGGTCCTCGTGACCCCCGGCACCGGACTCACCGCAGCCCAGCTGACCGAGAAGCACCGCCCGACCCTGGACCGTGCGCTGGAGGCGATCCGCTCCAGGGAGTTCTGGTCCCCGCACCCCGAGCATCCCAAGGCGTACGGCGAGGAGGCTCCCGAGCGCGGCCGGCAGGCGTTCGACGCGCTGCGGGGCCGCCGGTTCGAGCTGCCGGGCCAGCCGGGCTCCGGCGGCTGGACGGCCACCGAGGTCTCGCCCTTCGGGCTGGAGATGGGCATCGAGTATCCGCGCGCGGACGCGGCGGCCGTCGCGGAGCTGCTGCCCGCGCTGCGCGCCGGGGCGCCCGCCTGGCGCGCGGCGGGGCCCGAGCTGCGGGCCGCGGTCTGTCTGGAGATCCTCTCCCGGATCAGCGCCCGCACCCATGAGTTCGGCCTGGCCGTGATGCACACCAGCGGCCAGGCGTTCATGATGGCCTTCCAGGCCGGCGGGCCGCACGCCCAGGACCGCGGCCTGGAGGCGGTGGCGTACGCCTTCGCGGAGCAGACCCGCGTCCCGGCCGCCGCCGACTGGGTCAAGCCGCAGGGCAAGCGCGATCCGCTGCGGATGCGCAAGGAGTTCACCCCGGTCGGGCTGGGGGTCGCGCTGCTCATCGGGTGCAACACCTTCCCGACCTGGAACGGCTATCCGGGCTTCTTCGCCTCCCTCGCCACGGGCAACCCGGTGCTGGTCAAGCCGCATCCGCGGGCCGTGCTGCCGCTGGCGCTGACGGTCCGGGTCGCCCGCGAGGTGCTCCAGGAGGCGGGCTTCGACCCGAATCTGGTGGCGCTCGCGGCGGAGGCCGAGGGCGACGGCATCGCAAAGGACCTGGCCGTGCGCCCCGAGGTGCGCGTCATCGACTTCACCGGCTCCTCCGCCTTCGGCCAGTGGCTGGAGTCGCACGCCCTGCAGGCCCGGGTCTTCACGGAGAAGTCGGGGGTGAACTCGGTCCTGATCCACTCCACGGACGACTACCAGGGCATGCTCGCCAACCTCGCCTTCTCCCTCTCGCTCTACAGCGGCCAGATGTGCACCACCCCGCAGAACCTCCTGATCCCGGCGGACGGCATCGCCACCGACGCGGGGCACAGGAGCTATGAGGAGGTGGTCAGGGACCTCGGCGAGGCCGTCGGCAAGCTGCTGGGGGACGACGCGCGGGCTGCGGCTCTGCTCGGCGCGATCGTCAGCGAGCGGGTGCGCGAGCGGATCGAGTCGGCGCCCGAGCTGGGCGAGGTCGCCCTCGCCACCCGCGAGGTGGCGGACCCGGAGTTCCCCGGCGCCACGGTGCGCACGCCCGTGATCGTCAAGCTGGATGCGGCGCGGCCCGGGTCGGAGTCCGCGTATCTCGCGGAGTGCTTCGGGCCGGTCTCCTTCGCGGTGGCCGTCGGCTCCGCCGAGGACGGTGTGGCGCTGCTGCGCCGCGTCATCCGGGAGAAGGGCGCCATGACCGTCGCGGCGTACACCACCTCCCCCGAGGTGGAGCGCGCGGTCGAGGAGGCGTGCTTCGACGAGCCCGCGCAGCTCTCGCTGAACCTCACCGGCGGCGTCTATGTCAACCAGACGGCGGCGTTCTCCGACTTCCACGGCTCCGGCGGCAACCCCGCGGCGAACTCCGCGCTGGTCGACGGCGCGTTTGTGGCGAGCCGGTTCCGCACCGTGGAGGTGCGGCGCATGGCCCCCTGAGCGCGAGGGTCCCGTGGGCGGCGCGCGCCGCCCACGGGACCCTCACCACCCGTGCCGTGACCCGCGGCGTGATCCGTGGCGTGCGGTGATCACTCCGGCGGCTTGCCCGAGGAGACCGTCAGGTCGACCTTGTCCTTCTTCGGATCGAAGGCGTCGAGGTACTCGGGGTTCTGCTCCAGGACGGTGTTCTTGCCCCAGACGTTCTCGTCCTCCGTGGTCACCTCGCCCACTTCCCAACCCGCCGCACGCAGACACGCCTTGACGGAGGTGAGGTCCTTATAGGTGAATTCCGGCATGCTGAGCTTGCTCTTGTCCTTGTAGGAGTCGCGAGCGTCGGTGCACTTGGTCTTGTCGATGGTGCGGGATGTGTCCGGGCCCTTGAACTTGCTGTTCGCGTCCTGGGAGGCGCCCGCGCCGCCGTCGGTGCTGCCGCTGCCGCTGCCTCCCGAGTCGCCCGTGCCGCCGCTGCCGGCCGGCGCGGCGGACTCGGAGGTCTTCGGCTTCGCCTGCGGCTCGTCGCCGCCCCCGCCCCCGTCGTCGTCGCCGGTGAGCGCGACCACCAGGAAGACCAGACCGACGACGACCGCGGCACCGGCCACCAGCGCGGCGATCATCGGGCCGTTCTTCTTGCCGCCGCCCGGCCCGCCGGCCTGCCCGCCGCCCGAGGCCGGGTGCGCGAGGCTGTACGGCGGCGGGGTGGAGGCCCCGCCCTGCGCGTTGTACGCCGGGGTGGGGGCGCCATAGGGCGGCTGCTGGCCCATCGGCGGGGTGGGCGGCGGTGTCGAGGGCCCGAAGCCGCCGCTGCCGTAGGGCTGTGGCTGCCCCGGCGCCTGGTAGGGCTGCTGCACCGTGCCCTGCGGCGGGCCCGCCTCGCCGACCGGCGGGAAGACCGCGTTGCCCACGCCCGCTCCGCTGTGCGAGGACGGGAAGCCGCCGACGATATGCGGAGCCGCCCCGGAGGCGACACCGGAGCCGCCGATGCGGGCGCACTCGTCGCTCATCGCCTCGGCGGACGGGAAGCGTTCGTTCGGGTTCTTCTTCAGCGTCCGCGCCACCAGCGCGTCCACCGCAGGCGGCACCACCTGGTTGATCGACGAGGGGGCGACGGGCTCTTCCTGGACATGTGCATAGGCGATGGCCAGCGGCGAGTCCGCGTCGAACGGCAGCCGCCCGGTCAGCAGCTCGAAGAGCATGATGCCGACCGAGTAGAGGTCCGAGCGCGCGTCCACGCCGCGCCCCAGCGCCTGCTCGGGCGACAGATACTGCGGCGTGCCGACCACCATGCCGGTCTGCGTCATGGACGTCACACCGGACTGCATCGCCCGTGCGATGCCGAAGTCCATGACCTTGACCACACCGCGCCGGGTCACCATCACGTTCCCGGGCTTGATGTCCCGGTGCACCAGCCCCATTTCGTGGCTGACCTCAAGGGCCGCCAGCACATCACCGGTGATCTTCAGTGCCTTGTCCGCCGGCATGGCGCCGAACTGCGCGATGTCCTCGTCGAGCACCGAGCGCAGCGGCTTGCCCTCGACGTACTCCATGACGATATAGGGCACCATCGCGCCGTCGATGTCGTCCTCGCCCGAGTCGAAGACGGAGACGATATTGGTGTGCGTCAGCTTCGCGACCGACTGGGCCTCGCGGCGGAAGCGCTCCCGGAAGGACTGCTCCCGGCCCAGCTCGGTGTGGAGCGTCTTCACGGCGACCTGCCGGTCGAGCACCGAGTCGTAGGCGAGATACACCGACGCCATCCCGCCCGCACCCAGCAGCGAACGGAGCTGGAACCGCCCCCCGCCGACCATGCGGCCCACGTAGTTGCCGGCCGCCATTGCGCCGTCGTCGCTCATCTGACTGCTTCCCCCTCGGCGGCGCTGCTGCCCCGTGCAGGTGCGTTGCTGACCGTTCAGATACGTTACTGGCCCGGGTACGTTGAGTAGTCGTCCTGGTCCCGGGCAGCTGATCCACTGGACCTGATACTGGCCCAGGTTTGCCCGAGGGCCGCGACACGTCAAGCTCGTTGCCCGTTCCGTGACCGGATGCGCACGGCACTGTCGCAGGACGCGGAGGGTGCGCGGTCCGTAACCGGGGTGACCGGAGGGTAGCCGTCCGGGAACCGTGATCATTCACAACCGCGTACGGTTCGTTCACCGGCGCGCGGCCGGCGCCGCGCGCACCAGGTCCGCCATGGGTGTATACAGGCGGTCGCTGTCAGCGAACTTGCCAGCCGGGTGCCGCAGCTTGTTGGATGGCGCCTTCCGTCCCCATCCATGTACCCCTCCGCGTGCCTGTAGCCTCCTTGGGGGAGTACGCACCGCGCCCAGTGCCCAGGGGCCGCGGATCCGATTCAACGGCGAGGACTGATGGCACAGACGCAAGCCGCCGGGGGCCCCTCCGACCCCGACGCGACGGGCGGCGGCTCCATGCCCGATTCGCCGGAGTTGTGGGGTAATAACGGTCTTGTCGGCGACGGCAGGTACCGGCTGACCCACCGTCTCGGACGCGGCGGTATGGCGGAGGTCTTCGGCGCCGAGGACCTGCGGCTCGGGCGTACGGTCGCGGTCAAGCTGCTCCGCTCCGATCTGGCCGAGGACCCGGTCTCCAAGGCGCGCTTCACCCGCGAGGCCCAGTCCGTGGCCGGCCTCAACCACCACGCCGTGGTCGCCGTGTACGACTCCGGCGAAGAGGTGATCGGCGGCAGCGTCACTCCGTACATCGTCATGGAGCTGGTGGAAGGCCGCACGATCCGCGATCTGCTGCTGACCGCCGAAGCGCCCCCGGCCGACCAGGCGTTGATCATCGTCTCCGGGGTGCTGGAAGCGCTGGCCTACAGCCACCAGCACGGCATCGTGCACCGGGACATCAAGCCCGCCAACGTCATCATCACCGACCAGGGCGCCGTCAAGGTGATGGACTTCGGCATCGCCCGCGCGCTGCACGGCGCGTCCAACACCATGACCCAGACCGGCATGGTCATGGGCACGCCGCAGTACCTCTCCCCCGAACAGGCGCTCGGCAAGACCGTCGACACCCGCTCCGACCTCTACGCCACCGGCTGCCTGCTCTACGAGCTGCTCACGCTCCGCCCCCCGTTCACCGGCGAGACCCCGCTCTCGGTGGTCTACCAGCACGTCCAGGACGACCCGGCGCTGCCCTCCGAGGTGTCCGAGGTGGTCCCGCCCGAGCTGGACGGCCTCGTGATGCGCTCGCTGGCCAAGGAGCCGGACGACAGGTTCCAGACGGCCGAGGAGATGCGCGGGCTGACGCAGTACGCGTTGCAGATGCTGCACGAGCAGGGCGGCCACACCGGCGGCGTGTGGAACACCGGCCCCGTCGCGCACGGCGGCGCCGACACCCCCGCCATGGGCGTGCCGGGTGCGGGCGCGCAGCAGCACCCGCAGACCGGAGAGACCTCGGTGCTGGGCGCCCCGATGCTGAGCGGGCCGCGGGACGACGACGGCGGCTTCGACGGCGGCACCCGGCCGGGGGGCCGGCGCGGCGCGGGCGGCGGCAACAACAAGGGCATCAAGTACGCCCTGATCGCCTTTCTCGCCGTGATCGCCATCGCGGGCGGCATCTTCTTCGCGACCAGCGGCGGCGGCGACGGCGGCGGCAACAAGGACGTCAAGCCGACCGAGTCGACCAAGGAGACCGAGAAGGAGAAGAAGCCGTCCAAGACCCCGTCGAGCACCCCGACGGAGACCGAGCAGGACCAGCCGGGCGTCACCACGGGCGGCACCGGCGGCGACGGCGGCTACACCCCGACCCACCAGCCCACCCGGAACTATCCGACCC
>NZ_JAAKZZ010000207.1 GCF_011045075.1 Streptomyces boncukensis | reverse complement strand
GCGCAGTGCTGGACACGCAGCTCGTGCTGTGCGGCGTACGCCCAGAAGGGAGCCCCGTCGTCGTCCTGGACGGGTGGCAGGAGGCCGGAAGCCGCAGTGGCCGCCGTGCCCTCGGGGGCGGTCGGTTCTGTCGGGTCCAAGGGGATCAGCTCCTCAGCAGCAGGGCCGATGTGGGGACTCCCTCTCCGGCCGTGACCAGGCAGGTCCGCGCCGCCGGGAGCTGGGACGTCGAGGTGCCGCGCAGCTGTCTGACGCCCTCGGTGATCAGGTTGAAGCCGTGGACGTACGCCTCGCTGAGGCCGCCGCCCGAGGTGTTGACCGGGAGGCGGCCGCCGATCTCCAGGGCGCCGCCCTCGGTGAACGCGGCGCCCTCCCCGCGGGCGCAGAAGCCGAAGCCCTCCAGGGAGAGCGGGATGAGCGGGGTGAACGCGTCGTAGATCTGGGCGACGTCCACATCCTGTGGACACAGGTCGGCGTTCTTCCAGAGGTGCTGGGCTGCCGTCCAGGACGGGCCGGTCAGCGGGTCGTCGTTCCAGTAGTTGACCATGCCGTGGTGCTGGGCGGGGAGGCTCTGGGCCGCCGCGTGCACATAGACGGGCCTGCGGCGGCAGTCGCGTGCGCGGGCCGCGGAGACGACGACGCAGGCGAGTGCCCCGTCGGTCTCCAGGCAGTTGTCGAACAGGCACAGCGGTTCGCTGATCCAGCGGGATGTCATGTACATCTCACGGGTCAGCGGCCGCTCGTACATCATGGCGGCCGGATTCTGGTTGGCGCGGTTGCGGCACGCCAGGGCCACGTTGAAGAAGTGGTCGCGGGTCGCGCCGTACTCGTGCATGTAGCGGCGCGCCAGCATGGCGATCTCGTCGGCCGGGCGCAGCAGGCCGAAGGGGCGCGTCCACTGTGCGGGGGTCGGGAGCTGGGCCGTGGTGTTCTTCCAGGGGCGGGCCCCGGAGCCGCGCTTGCGGGACCGCCAGGCGACGCCGACGCTCGCCTGTCCGGCCGCGATGGCGGCGGCCAGATGGCCCACCGTCGCGCAGGAGCCGCCGCCCCCGTAGCCGACGCGGGAGAAGAAGGTCGCGTCCCCTGCCCCGATGGACTTGGCGAGCTCGACCTCGTCCGTCTCCTCCATCGTGTACGAGGCGAACGCGTCGACCTCGGCCGGCGCGATCCCCGCGTCGTCGAGAGCGGCGAGGACGGCGCGGCAGGCGAGCGCCTTCTCGGACTCGGGGAGCTGTTTGGCGAAGCGGGTCCGGCCTATGCCGACGATCGCCGTGGCGTCTTTGATGTCCACTGCCACCTCCGGTCGCGAGTGCTGACAGCGCAGGAGGCTACAGCTAATCTGACGGTGTGTCAGCTATCGGCTGTCCGACTGGAGGCGCCATGAACGGCCCGGCGAGCGGCCCGGAACCGGACACCATCCCCGCACTCGTGCGGACGGCGGCGACGCGCTACGCGGAGCGGGAGGCGGTCGCCGACGGGCGTACGCGCCTGACGTACGCCGCACTCGGCGCCCGCGTCGAGCGGGCCGCGGCGGCCTGCATGGCGGCCGGGGTCGAACCGGGCGACCGCGTCGCCGTCTGGGCGCCGAACACCCCCGACTGGATCGTCGCCGCACTGGGCGCCGTGACGGCCGGTGCGGTGCTCGTCCCGGTCAACACCCGCTTCAAGGGCGCGGAGGCGGCCTACGTGCTGGAACGCACCCGCGCGCGGCTGCTGTTCGTCACCGGTACCTTCCTGGGCACCTCGTACGTCGCCGCGCTGCGCCGCGCGGCGGGCGAGGGGCCGGGCTCCGGACCGCTGCCGGGGCTGCCGCTGCTGCGGGACGCGGTGGTGCTCTCCGACGACGCGCCGGAGACCTTTCGCACCTGGCGGGAGTTCCTCGCGGCGGGCGACGCCGTGCCCTCCCGCCGGGTGCGCGAGCGCGCCGCGCGCGCAGCCCCGGACGACCCGTCCGACATCACCTTCACGTCCGGCACGACCGGCCACCCCAAGGGGGCGGTCATCACCCACGGGCAGACCCTGCGGGTGTACGCGACCTGGAGCGAGCTGGCGGGACTGGAGGCAGGAGACCGCTATCTGATCGTCAACCCGTTCTTCCACACCTTCGGCTACAAGGCGGGCATCATCGCCTGTCTGCTGCGCGGCGCCACGATGCTCCCGCACCCGGTCTTCCACGCGGACGCCGTCCTGGCGCGGATCGCGGCGGAACGGGTGAGCGTGCTGCCGGGGCCGCCCACCCTGCACCAGTCGCTCCTCGACCATCCGGCACGCCGCCAGTACGACCTCTCGGCCCTCCGGCTGGTCGTCACGGGCGCGGCGGTCGTCCCGCTCGCCCTGGTCGAGCGGCTGCGCGCCGAGCTGAAGGTGGGCACCGTGCTGACCGCGTACGGCCTGACGGAGGCTTCGGGCACGGTCACCATGTGCCGCAGGGGCGACCCCGCCGAGGTCGTCGCGGGCACGTCAGGGCGCGCGATCCCCGGCACCGAGGTGCGGGTCGTCGGGCCCGGCGGGGCGGCGCTGCCGCCCGGCGAGCCGGGCGAGGTGCTGGTGCGCGGCTACCACGTGATGCGCGGCTACTTCGAGGAGCCGCGGGAGACGGCGCGGGTCCTCACCCCGGACGGCTGGCTGCGCACCGGCGACGTGGGCGTCCTGGACCCGGACGGCAATCTGCGGATCACCGACCGGATCAAGGACATGTACGTCGTCGGCGGGTTCAACGCCTATCCCGCCGAGATCGAGCAACTGCTGCTCGGCCACCCGGACATCGCCGACGTGGCGGTCGTGGGCGTACCGCACCCCCGGCTGGGCGAGGCGGGCAAGGCGTTCGCCGTGCGGCACGCCGGGGCGACGGTCACGGCGGACGATCTGATCGCCTGGTCCCGGCGCGAAATGGCGAACTACAAGGTGCCGAGGGAGGTCGAGTTCGTCGCCCGGCTGCCGCGGAACGCGAGCGGGAAGGTGCTCAAGGGGAGGTTGCGGAACCGCTGTCGCGGCGAGTCGGCCGGGTCCGCGGAGCCGGCCGGATGAGCCGCCCCGGCCCTTCGGCGCACCGGCGCACCGGCGCACCGGCGCACCGGCGACCCGGCGACCCGGCGAATCGGCGACCCGGCGAACTTCAGGCCACCTGGATGACGGTCTTCCCCGGGGTGCCCTTCTTGGCCAGGAAGGCGTCCCGGGTGTCCGCCAGTTCGCGCACCGGGCCCACCGGCGGAACCAGCCGCCCGTCCCGCACCCGCTCGACCAGCCCGGCCAGCTGCTCCCGGTTCGGCTCGACGACGAAGAACACCGCGCGGCCGTCGGCGGGCCGCGCCTTCGGCGGCTCGGCGACGGTCACCAGGGTGCCGCCCGGCCGCACCACGGCGGCCGAGCGCTCCAGGATCTCACCGCCGATGACGTCCAGGACGACGTCCACCCGGCCGGCGGCCTCCTCGAACCGCTCGCCGTCCGCCAGGGCGACGAACTGCTCGGCGCCCGCCTCCAGGACGGCGTCGCGGTCCCGCTCCCGCCCCGTCCCCACGACCCGCGCGCCCGCCTCCCGCGCGAGCTGGACGGCCAGCGAACCGACCGCCCCGGCGGCGCCGTGCACCAGCACCGACTGGCCCGGCCGTACGGCCGCGTGGTCGTGCAGCGCCTGCCACGCGGTCAGCCCGGCGAGAGGCAGCGCCACGGCCCGGGTGTGCGGCACGGAGGCGGGCAGCGGGGCGAGGTTCCGCGCCTCCACTGCCACGTACTCGGCGAGCGTCCCGTCCCGCGTCCAGTCGGTGAGCCCGACGACGCGCTGTCCCACGGTCAGCCCCGTGGTGCCCAAGCCGAGTTCGGCGACCTCGCCCGAGACCTCGTGGCCCGGCGTGACGGTCGTACGGGCCCGCCCCGCGCGGTCCGCCCAGGTGCCCGGCCACGACAGCTCGCCGGGGGTGAACGCGGCCGCCCGTACCCGCACGATCACGTCGTTCTCCGAGGCGTGCGGATAGGGGGCCTCCTCCAGGGTCAGCCCTTCGGCGTCCCGGGAGCCGTTCGCGTGGATGCGTACTGCTTTCATCGCTGAGCCCTCCGAGGGTGGTGCGGTGTGCCGTTGCCAGGGCGGGTGCCGTGGCCCCGGGGCAACACCATGCGGGTGCCGCCCCATTCCCGCCCGTCCGGTCACACGGTCCGGTCACACCGTGGCGTCACACCTTTCCCGTACGGTGCCACAGGTCGAGCAGCGCCGCATCGCCGGTCACCTCCAGCGGCTCGTACGGCCCGCGGTTCCACAGCGCCGTGTACAGCGCCGTGGCCGGGCCGCGCAGGGTGCAGTCCGCCGTCGCCCCGCCGGCGTGCGGCAGCCGCTCCGCCTGCGCCGGATCCGCGGACAGCCGCAGCAGCCAGGCGCGCGGCCGCTCCGCCGAGCCGTCCGCGGCGAGACCCTCCCCCGTCGCCTCGACGAGGAGCGTGCGGGGCTTCTCGGAGCGGAGCCGGCTGCGCCGGCGGCCGTGGAAGCCCACCAGCAGCTCGTCCACGCCGTCCCGTGCGAACTCCGCCGAGGGGGTCGTGCCCGCCGTGCCGAGCGCCGCCTCGGCGTCCATCCGGTGCACCGTCGTCTCGTGCGCCTGGCGGCGGGACCAGAAGGCGCGCGGAGCCGGGCTCCCGGGAAGGAACGTCCAGCACTCCAGGTCGTGCGGTGCCGCGCGGAGGGCGTCCACCAGCTTTCCGTGCCCCGTGCGGAACCAGGTCGCCAGCCCGTCGTTCTCGGGCGCGTCCGTGCCCAGGGGGACCCGCTCCGACAGCCGTTGCGTCAGGTAACCGGTGGCCCAGCGGTGCACCTGTCCGGTGTGTATGACGAGATCGCGTACATGCCAGTCCGGGCAGGTCGGCACCGGGGCGTCCCAGCCCGCGCGCTGCGCCGCTCGGAGCAGCGCCTCGCCCTCCCGGCGTACCGTTTCGATGAACTCGGCGGTCTCCATGCGGGGACGATACGCGGAACACACTGCTTCTGTGCAACGCCCTCAGCGCCGGCGGAATACCCCCGCCCGGTCCTTGGTTCGCCAGGGGCGATGAGACATGATCGGTGAGCACGGTGCAACGGTCGGCGGCGTCTGACGGGAGTCTGAGTGACATGGCGTTGAGCAGGCAGGAGCGGGAGGCGTTCCTCGCGGAACCGCACATCGGATCCTTCGCCGTGGACGCGGGCGCGGGCCGCGGTCCGCTGGTGGTGCCGATCTGGTACCAGTACGAGCCGGGCGGTGAGGTGTGGGTGCTCACGGGGCGCGACTCCCGCAAGGCCGCGCTGCTGGAGCGGGCAGGGCGCTTCTCGCTGCTCGCGGAGCGCGTCGCTCCGTCGATCCGCTATGTGTCCGTGGAGGGCCCGGTGGTGTCCTCCGCGCCCATGACGGAGGCGGAGCTGCGCGAGATGACCGCGCGCTACCTGCCGCCCGAGAAGGTGGACGGCTACGTGGCGGCGTCGGACGTCTCAGCGGGCGTCACCTTCCGCATGCGCCCCGAGCACTGGAACGCCGCAGACCTCGGCTAGCTGTGACGCCGCTGCCGCCCCTTCGTGCGGGGGCCCCTGTACGCGCTGTACAGAGGCCCCCGCTGCCCCCCTCACACGGGGCCGACCCGGCATGGCGGCCGGCCCCGCGCCCGGCCGGAAGGGGGGTACGGGGGAGCACGGCGCGCCCTACTTCGCGCCGTCGCCCGGCACACCGGCGTACGTCCTGTCCCGTACGGCGGTGCACCCTCCCTCTTCCGGCCGGCAGCGAGGACACGCGCACGGGGGCCATCTGCTCGCCAGGGCGGAGAGCGCCGGCCGGTACGAGCCGGAGCACGCCCAGGACCGCAGCGTGCGCCGCGCACCGGTGACGGGGTCGATCCGGTAGACCTCAAGGGTCATCCTCCCCACGTGACCGCCTCCGTCCCGCCCCGCGCAGCCGTGCCTCGCTGTGGAGCCGTCCCGCGCGGCCTGTCCGGGTACCGCGCGGGGCGACGGACCCACTGTGCGCGGTACGGCCTGCAGCCGTCTTGTGGCCTTCTTGAATGCGCTGCTAGGCAGGAGGCGGGAGGGGTGCGATGGGGGCGGAGTTCCGGCTGTTAGGCGATATCGAGGTGTGCGTCCCCGGCCGCGGAGCGGTCGCGGTCGGGCATCCTCGGCAGTGTGCCGTCCTGGCGGCGCTGCTGGTGGACGCGGGCCGGCTGGTCACGCTCGACCAGCTGGTCGAGCGGGTGTGGGGCGAGCGGCCGCCGCAGCGGGCGCGGGGCACCCTGCACTCGTACCTCTCGCGGCTGCGCGCCGTCCTCACCCCGCCGGGCGGCACCACGCCGCTCGTCCGCCGGCACGGCGGCTATGTGCTGGCCGCACCGCCGGAGACGGTGGACCTGCACCGCTTCCGCGACCTCCTGGCCCGCGCCCGCACCGCGGACGACGAGCGCGCCGCCGCCCTGATCGGCGAGGCCCTGGACCTGTGGCGGGGCGGCGAGGCGTGCGCGGGCCTCGACACCCCCTGGATCAACGGGGTGCGCGAGTCCCTGGCCGCGGAGCGGCACGCGGCGGAGCTGGACCTGACGGACGTACGGCTGCGGCTGGGCCGGCACGCGGAGCTGCTGTCCCCGCTCGCGGCGCGGACCGCCGAGCATCCGCTGGACGAGCGGCTGGCGGGGCAGTACATCCTGGCCCTCCACCCGCAGCGGCCGCCGCGCGGATGCGCTGTCCCACTACCAGGAGATACGGCGGAGCCTGGCGGAGGAGCTGGGGGTGGACCCGAGCGCGGGGCTGGCCGCCATCCAGCAGCGGGTGCTGCGCGCGGAGGAGGCCGGGGAGGCCGTGAGCGAGCCGCGCCGTTCCGGGCGGACAGCCACGGAACCGTCGAGCGGGGAGCACGTCGGTGCGCAGACCGTACGCCTGGAGACCGCACACGTGAACACTGCACGCATCGAGACGGCCCATGTCACCGTCGCGGCATCGCGTGTGCGCCCGGCGCAACTTCCGATGACGGCCGTGGACTTCACCGGCCGCGAGGCGCTCGTCGCCGAGCTGCGGGGCCAACTGACAGCGCGCACCCCGACGATCGCGGTGGCCGGGGCCGGCGGGGTGGGCAAGACGACGCTCGCGGTGCACGTCGCTCATGCGGTACGGGAGCGCTACCCGGACGGACAGCTCTACGTGGACCTGCACGGTGCGGACGCGACGGCCGCCGCGGAGCCGGAGACGGTGCTGGGGGCCTTTCTGCGCTCTCTGGGCGTCGATGAGGCGGTGGTTCCGGATGGTTTGGAGGAACGGGCGGCGCTCTACCGCTCGCAGCTAGCGGACTCCCGCACTCTGGTTCTGCTCGACAACGCGCGCGACGCCGCCCAGATACGCCCTCTCTTGCCGGGAACGGAGAGTTGTACCGCCGTGATCACCAGTCGGGCCCGACTGGTCGATCTGGCCGGTGCCCACCAGACCGAGGTGGAGGTGATGGAGCCCGGGGAAGGTCTGGCACTCTTTGTGCGCATCGCAGGGGAGGCGCGCGTCGCGGAGGAGCGGTCCGCCGCAACGGACGTGGTGGCGGCGTGCGGATACCTGCCGCTCGCCATCCGTATCGCGGCTTCACGGCTCACTGCCCGTCCACGGTGGTCCGTCGCTGTTCTCGCGGCCAAACTCGCCGACGAGCAGTGCCGTCTGGAGGAACTGAGAGTCGGTGACCAGCGGGTGGCTGCCGCCTTCGAGCTGGGCTACGGCCATCTCGGCGCGGAGCAGGCCCGCGCCTTCCGCCTCCTGGGCGTTGTCGACGGCCCCGACATCTCGTTGAGCGCCGCGTCCGCCCTTCTGGACCGTGCTCCGCGGACGGCGGAGGACATACTCGAATCCCTGGTGGACGTCTCCCTGGTGGAGACGGTGTCGCCGGGCCGCTACCGGTTCCACGACCTCGTCCGGCTCTTCGCACGGGACCGGGCGGGTCGTGACGAGGCCGCCGGAGAGCCGGAGGCGGCCTTCGCGCGCCTCCTCGGCTTCTATCTGGCGACGGCCCGTGCCGGTTTCGCCAGAGAGCGGCCCGGCGAGCGGACCATCGATCACCTCGGCGGCGGCGAGCATGCGGGTCTCGCGTTCGACGACCGGGATGCCGCGCTCTCGTGGCTGTTCGAGGAGGCGAACTGCCTGCTGGCGACGGTGCGCCAGGCATCGGCACCGGGTACGGTCCGCCAGGCGGCGGATCTGCTCTTCGCCGCGAAGGACCTCGGCGACTCGGGCGTGCATTCGCCGCAGTTCGAGCAGGCAGGGTATGCCGTGCGGGATGCCGCGCGATCCGCGGGGGACGCGTCGGCGGAGGCCCGTGCCCTGATCATGCTGGCCCATGTCCACTTCGTGGCGGGACGCTTCGATCCGGCAGAGGAGGAGGCACGGGCGTCCTTGCCGCTCGCCGACGAGAGCGGCGACGTCCTTTCCCGGTCCTACGCACTGCACAACCTGTCCATCATTGCGAACGTGCGGGGGAGTTACGACGCTGCCGAGGAGTATCACCGGCTGGCCCTGGCCGCATTCCGCGCGGACCACAACCGGCCGAGTGAGGCCAGTGCCCTGTGCATGATGGCCCACATATGCGTATCGCTGGGGCGGACGGAGAGCGCAATCGAGCTGTCTCGGCAGGGCCTTCACATCTACCAGGAACTGGGGCACGGGATGCGGGTCGCCAACGCGCGCAACATCCTGGCGCAGGCCCTGGCTCAGGCCGACCGCACGGCCGAGGCCCTGGAAGAGTTCGACCTCGCGCTCGCCCTCTTCCGCGAGGCGCGGCAGACCCTGTGGGAGGGGGCCATACTCTCCCGCAAGGCGGAGACCTTGCTGGCGGCAAACCGCCCCGACGAGGCCGCTCGCCACGCGGAACAGTCACTGGCCATGCGCGCGGTGGGCGGTGAGTGGATGCGTGCCAGGACCCTCACCACCTTGGGGCGCGCACAGCACTCCCTGGGCGCTCCGGAGCGCGCTCGCGAGTGCTGGCGGGAGGCGCTGGAGATCTTCGAGCGGCAGGGCTCGCGCGAGGCAGCAGAGGTGGCTGAGCTCTTGGAGACCGAATAGGAACGGGTCCGTCGACCGGAGCACGTGCGGAGCCGTGGAGTGCCCCGAAGGGAAGCGGAGTCCTCCATACCTCGGCAGAACCGCCGTGATTCTCACCGTCACCGGGGTGGGTGATGGGTCAGCTTTGGTGCCGCTCGGTGAGGCCCAGTGTGATGCTGTTCTGACTCTGATCCGCGGTGACTGTGCTGTGTCGTTTCTCGAGAAGCACGGTTCCGTGTGTTTCCGCCAGCGCGGGGCTTGCCATGCCGCCCACGACGCCGAGGACGAGCGCGCAGGTAGCGATGATCCGCTTCGAGTTGGGCATGAAAGCTCCTCCTGAACGAGCGCATGCGGCGGCATGATCCCACTCTACGGCGCGATACTGCCTGGTAAGTACAGGCGTGTACGAACGGCAGAGAATGGTCGGCGAATAGCTGGTTCCGGTCCGCAGGTGTACAGCACAGGTGTCGGGCCTATTCTCGCAGTGACCTGGCGCGGATGGGCCGCTGCCGACGGCTCCCCCTCTCCGCCGTCGGCAGCGGCCGGCGTCCCCCCCCGGATATGGTGGTCAGCCCGTGGGGTTGATGGTCTGGTGCCGCTCCTCGGTGCTGTACTCAGACTCCTCAGTGCCCTTTTCGGGCTCGCTGGTCTGGTGCCGCTCCTTGGTGCTGGCGCCATCCTTCTTGGTCTTGGTCTTCTTCTCGTGCGTTGCCATGGTGGCTTCTCCTTGAATGCGGGGCATTCCTAGACGGGACGAGCCCGCCCGTCCAGCAGCTCCCCCGGGGTTGCCGGACGGGCGGCTCACAGCCGTCACCATGTCCGGCGACGGTCATCCCCCTGTCGACCCGCCTGCCCCCCGACGCGCCGGATCGACGTCTTCGAGGATGGCGAGCCCTGATAAACGAACGATGAACGATTCCTTGGCGACGGTTCCGAGGCGTGCTGACCTGTTACGCCTGTTACGCGGCGGAGGCCGGAGTGAGGAGTTCCCGTACGGTTTCCGCCTCGGGGGAGCCGAGCTCCTCGAAGACCTGCAGCGCTTCGTTCCAGCACGTGTGCGAGCGGCGGGATTGCCCCAACTGGGACAGTGCACTGCCCAGAACAGTCAGCACGTTGGCGTGCCGCCACCTTCCGCCGATCCCGCGAAGCAGGTGGAGAGCCTGCTCGGCATGGCTTGCGGCCAAGGGGGCGTTGCGGGAGGAGAGCTGTAGCTCCGCCAGGCGGAAATGGGTCATCCCTTCCCACAGCCGCAGTTTGCAGTGCTGGAAGATGCCGAGCGCCTCAGTGAGCTTCGCGTACGCGTGGTCCGTCCGCCCAGCGGCGGTGAGTGCGAGACCGAGGGTGTAGAGACCGTTGGCGAGGCGCATGGACACGTCCTGCCGCCGATAGATGACAACGGCCTGCTCGGCCAGTTCCACCGCCGTGGTGGTGCGGCCCGTTCCGATGTGTGCTCGGGAGAGGTTGCACAGGGCGCTCGCCTCGCAGGGTTCGTTCTGCGACTCGCGGAACTTGTGCAGGGCGCGGGTGACATACTCCTCCGCGTCCGCGTGGCGGCCTTGGTAGTTGGCCACGATCCCGCGATCGTTCACGGCGTACGACGAGGAGATGGGGTCGTTTGCGGCGGCGCCCAGGACACCCGCCATGCGTGCCTCCTCATCGGCCAGCCCGAAGTCTCCGCTCGTGAGGTAGAGCGCGGTCAGGACGGAACAGGCGCGGGCCTCGGCATGCGCGTCGTCAGCCTCGTGCGCGATGTCCTTCAGAGCCTGGGCGGCATGCTCGTACTGACGCAAATTGATCCCCGACTCGGCCAGAGCACTCGTCGCCATCAGCAGGTCGATGGAGCGGCGGAGATTGCTGCCCGTCCCCAGGTTCTGGGATGCGGCCAGGAAGCACGCGGCCTCGGCGAAGAGCCAGTCGTTGGCGGCGCTCTCGCTGGAGAAACTGAGTCCTTGATGCTCGGTTGCCACCAGGTAGTCGACCAGACGTTCACCGGGTCGCTCCAGCGCGTAGACATTCCGCGCTGTTGCCAGGTAGAAGTCCAGCAGCCGGGACAGAGCCGCCTCGCGTTCGTTCGGGGGCTGTTCGTCGCGTTCGGCGCTGGCGCGGGCGAAGAGGCGCACTAGGTCGTGGAAGCGGTAGCGGCCGGGTGCGGCGGATTCCAGGAGGGAGGTGTCCACCAGGGACTCCAGCAGGTCCTCCGTGGCCTCCTCGGTGCGGTCCAGCAGGGCCGTCGCGGCGTGGAGTGAGATGTCCGGGCCTTCGGCGAGGCCCAGGAGGCGGAAGGCGCGGGCCTGCTCCGGATCCAGCTGGCCATAGCCGAGTTCGAAGGTGGCCTTCACGGCGAGGTCGCCGGCCTGGAGCTCGTCCAGGCGTCGGCGTTCGTCGGCGAGCTTCGACGCGAGAACGGAGACCGTCCAGGTGCGGCGGGAGGCCAGGCGGGACGCGGCGATGCGGATCGCCAGGGGCAGGAATCCGCAGGCGGCTACGACGTCCATGGCCGCCTCGCGCTCCGCGCTGACGCGTTCGTCGCCGACGATGCGGGTGAACAGGGCCATGGCCTCGTCCGGGCTCATCACGTCCAGGTCGACGAGGTGGGCGCCAGCCAGGTCGACCATGCGGGCGCGGCTCGTCACCAGGGCCGCGCACCCCGCGGTGCCCGGCAGGAGAGGGCGGACCTGCGCCGCGTCCCGCGCGTTGTCCAGCAGGGTCAGGATGCGGCGACCCGCCAGGAGGGAGCGGAAGAGCGCGGAGCGGTCGTCCACTCCTTCCGGGATCGCGGAGTCGGGGGCACCGAGTGCGCGTAGGAAGGAGCCCAGGACGGCTTCCGGGTCGGCGGGGGCTGTCCCCGCCCCCTGGAGGTCCACGTAGAGCTGGCCGTCGGGGAAACTGGGGGCCGCGCTGTGGGCCACATGGATGGCCAGCGTCGTCTTGCCGACGCCGCCGATGCCGGCCACCGCCGAGACCGCCATCACCGTGCCGTCCGCCTCCGCCAGCTGTTGGCTGAGTTCGGCCACGAAGGAGGTGCGGCCGGTGAAGTCGGCGACGGTGGCGGGGAGCTGGGCGGGGC
>NZ_JAAKZZ010000206.1 GCF_011045075.1 Streptomyces boncukensis | reverse complement strand
GTGCGGGGGCTGCTCACGCGGGCTGCCGACGAGGGGCTGGTGCCGCCTCTCCCGCCGGAGGCCCTCGCGTTTCCGCGCAGTTCCCCGCGCCCCTGACGGGGCACGTCGCGCCCGCTCCGCCGGGGAGGGCGCTCCCTAGACGTCCAGCTGGTCGGCCACGGCGCGGAGCATGCCGGCGATCTTGCGGCCGTGCTGCTTGTCGGGGTACCGGCCGCGCTCCAGGGACTGGGACACGCCGTCCAGCAGCGTCGTGAGGTCCTGGACGATGGAGGCGAGCTCGTCCGGCTTGCGGCGCTGCGCCGCCGCCACCGAGGGCGCGGGGTCCAGCAAGGTCACGGAGAGCGCCTGGTCACCCCGCTGGCCCGCGACGACGCCGAACTCGACGCGCTGGCCGGGCTTGAGCGTGGCCACACCGTCCGGAAGGACGGACGAATGCACGAAGACATCGCCGCCGTCGTCGCGGGAGAGAAAGCCAAACCCTTTCTCGCTGTTGAACCACTTGACCTTGCCGGTAGGCACGTGAGTCCTCGTCCTTGTACTCGTCCGGATGTCCCGGGCTGCGGCTGCTGGATTACGGCTCTGCTGGTGAGGTGGCGGGGCAACACGGGACGCCGACATGGGCGAGACGCCCCCAAACCCCCTTCAATAGCAGTCGAGCGGGCCGAAAAGACCCGCCGACACCAAGGTTAATGGCCCATAGCCCGGTGGCAAGGTGCCGCCGAGTGGTTCCTCCCCGCTCCTGCCTCCCGGCCTACCCTGAGCGGGTGAACGCTGAAACTCCCGCCACCGGTGATCTTCTCGTACGAATCGGCGCCATCGTCTTCCTCGTCGGCGCGGTGGCCACGCTGGCGACCGTGGCCCCGCTCTTCCTGGGCACCGCGCGCTTCCCGGCCCCCGCGTACTTCGTGTGCATGCTGATGGGGCTGGGCTTCGCGCTCGCCGCCGCTGGGCTGCTGCGGTCCGCCGCGGCGCAGCGGGCCGCGGCGCGGGCGGAGTCGTCGCCCTGAGAGGGGGGACCGCGCCCTGGGAGGGGGCTGCGCCGACCGCTACGCCCCGGCCAGCCAGGCGGGGAAGTCCGTGAGGGCTGGGAGGACGATGTCGGCGCCGGCGGCCCGCAGTTCGCCGGCTCCGCACGGGCCCGTCGCGACTGCGACGGAGATCACACCGGCCGTACGGGCGCCCCGCACATCCCCCACGTGGTCGCCGACGTACGCGAAGGCGCCGTGCTCGCGCAGCGCCAGCGCCTTCTCCTCGGCCCACAGCTCGCCGATCAGCACGTCGGGCAGCAGCCCGAGGTGGTCGAGGTGGAGCTTCGCGTTGCCCTCGTGCTTCGCGGTGACGACGAGGGAGCGCCCGCCCCGCTCCCGTACGGCGGCCAGCGCCTCGTGGGCGCCGGGCAGCGCGGGGGAGGCGGCGATGGCGTGCCGCGGGTACAGCTCCCGGTAGCGGTCGGCCATGGCCGGAACCCGCTCCTCGGGGAACCAGTGGGCCAGCTCCTCGGCCAGCGGCGGACCGAGGCGGGTGACGGTCAGCTCGGCGTCGATGTACGTACCGGTCTGGCGGGCCAGCTCCCGGTAGGTGGCGCGGATGCCGGGGCGGGAGTCGACCAGGGTCATATCGAGGTCGAAGCCGACGGTCAGCGGGGAGTGAGCAGCCATACGATCATTGTGCCCTGCCCCCACCCCTTACACTTAGGGCTGCCTTACCTACCGCACCCGAGGACACGATGCACTCCGCCCCCTCCGCGACCACGCCGCCCGGCGCCCCGCGCGACAGCGCCGGGGCCGGGGCCGACGACGGCAGCGACAGCGGCAGCAGCGGCGGCGTCGGCGGCAGCGCCGCGCGCACCCCGCGCCGGGCCTCGCTGACGCGGCGGCTGGGCTGGACGCTGGCGGCGGTGGCCGCGCTGGCGCTGGCCTGCCTGCTGAGCCTGGCGCTGGGCAGCCGCGTGATCCCGGCGTCCGAGGTGTGGCACGTCCTGCTGCACGGCGGCGACAGCAACGCCGCCGAGGTCATCCGCTCCATGCGGGTGCCCCGCACGCTGGTCGGCCTGATGGTCGGCGCGGCGCTCGGCATCGCCGGAACGGTGATGCAGGGGCTCACCCGCAACCCCATCGCCGAGCCCGGCATCCTGGGCGTCAGCCAGGGCGCCGCGGTCGGGGTGGTGTGCGCCATCGCGTTCGCCGGGGTGCACTCGCTGACCGGCTATGTGTGGTTCGCGTTCCTGGGGGCCGGGGCCGCGGCGGTCGCCGTCTACGCCGTCGCGGCGCGCGGCCGGGGCGGGGCGACGCCGGTGAAGCTGGCGCTCGCGGGCGCGGCGGTCAACGCGCTGCTGGTGTCCGTGATCTCCGCGATCCTCACCACGCGGGCCGCCGCGCTGGACGAGTTCCGGTTCTGGCAGGTCGGCTCGCTCTCCGGGCGCGACGCCGAGATCGCGGGGCAGATCTGGCCGTTCCTGCTGGCCGGGCTGGTGCTCGTGCTGTCGGTCGCGCGCGGGCTGGACGCGCTGGCGCTGGGCGAGGACGTCGCGAAGGGGCTCGGCCAGAACGTGGCGGTGGTCCGGATCGTGGGCGGGCTCGGTGCGACGGTGCTCACCGGGGTGGGGGTGTCGGCCGCCGGGCCGATCGCGTTCGTCGGGCTGGCGGTGCCGCACATCGCCCGCGCGATCGTGGGCGGCGACCACCGGTGGCTCCTTCCGATGGCCGCGCTCCTGGGCCCCGTCGTCCTGCTGGTCTCCGACGTGGTGGGGCGGGTGGCCATGCGCCCCGGCGAGGTTCCAGCGGGGGTGATGACGGCGCTGATCGGGGTGCCGTTCCTGATCGCGCTCGTGCGGCGGAAGGCGGTCCCGGCGTGACCGGCTCGCTCTCCGCGCCCCGGCAGGGGGTGCCCGCCGGGTACCGGAGCATACGGACGCGCCGGACGTCGTGGCTGGTGCACACGAGGGCCACCTGGGTCGCCCTCGCCCTCATGGCCGCCCTCTTCGCTGCGGCCGTCGCCAGTCTGACCCTCGGCGAGACCACGGTCGCGCCCACCGAGGTCGTCAAGGTGATGTTCGGCCGGCCGTCCCCGGACGAGCTGGTCGTCGGCACGCTGCGGATGCCCCGCCTGGTCGTCGGCCTCCTCGCGGGCGCCGCGCTGGGCGTCGCGGGCGCCCTCATCCAGACCGTGGCCCGCAACCCGCTCGCCAGCCCCGAGATCATCGGTGTGACGCACGGCGCGTCCGCGCTGACGGTCGGCGCGATGACGTACGGCGTCACCTCGTACGCAGCGCTGCCCTACCTCTCCGTCACCGGCGGGCTGCTGGCGGCGGCCCTGGTCTACCTCTTCGCGTGGCGCGGCGGCCTGCACGCCACCCGCTTCGTGCTGATCGGCATCGGCATCTCGGTGGCGCTGCGCTCCGTCACACAGCTGTTCCTCACCAAGGGGGACTATCTCGTCGCGCAGCAGGCCAAGGTGTGGATGACGGGCTCCCTCAACGGCCGCGGCTGGGACCAGGCGGGCCCGCTGGGCATCGCCCTGCTGCTGTTGCTGCCGCTGGTCGTGTGGTCGGCGCGCGCCCAGCGCAGCGTCACCCTGGACGACGACACGGCCACGGCCCTCGGCGTCCATCTGGGCCGCAACCGCCTGGGCCTGGTCTTCACCGGCGTGGTCCTCGCGTCCGTCGCGACGGGCGCGGCGGGCCCCATCGACTTCGTGGCGCTGCTCTCCCCGCAGATCGCCCGCCGGCTGACCCGTACCGCGCAGATCCCGCTGGTCTCCTCCGCGCTGCTGGGCGCGTTCATCGTCACGCTGGGGGATCTGCTGGCCCGCAAGCTGTTCGCGCCGACCGAGCTGCCGGTGGGGGTGCTGACGGCGGCGGTCGGTGCCCCGTATCTGATCTGGCTGATCGTGCGCACGAGCCGCAGCGGCCGCAGTGCAAGCGCTGGAGCGAAGCAATGAGCGAGAGCCCGACATCCCGCCTGGTGGCCCGCGAGCTGACGCTGGCCTACGACGACCACACGGTCGTCGCGGACCTGGACCTGGACGTGCCGGACGGCGAGGTCACGGTGGTCGTGGGCCCGAACGCGTGCGGGAAGTCGACCACCCTGCGCGCCCTCGGCCGGCTACTGAAGCCGAAGCGCGGCTCCGTCCTGCTGGACGGCACCCAGCTGGCCCGGATCCCGACGAAGCGGATCGCGCAGTCGATCGGGCTGCTGCCGCAGTCCCCGGTAGCGCCGGAGGCGATCACCGTGGCCGACCTCGTCTCACGCGGGCGGCAGCCGCACCAGCACTGGTGGCAGCAGTGGTCCGAGGAGGACGAGCGGGCCGTCACCGACGCGATGGAGCGCACGGACGTCACGGCGCTCGGCGACCGCCTGGTGGACGAGCTGTCCGGCGGCCAGCGGCAGCGCGTGTGGATCGCGATGGCCCTCGCCCAGGACACCGACCTCCTCCTGCTGGACGAGCCGACGACGTACCTCGACATCGCGCACCAGGTCGAGGTCCTGGACCTGGTCCGCCAGCTCGCGGTGCCCACCCCCGGGGGCGGGCGGGGCCGCACGGTGGTGATGGTGCTGCACGACCTCAACCAGGCGGCCCGGTACGCCGATCACCTGGTCGCGATGAAGGCGGGCCGGATAGCGGCGCAGGGCCGCCCCGGCGACATCGTCACCGCGGAGCTCGTCCGCGAGGTCTTCGGCCTCGCCTCCCTCGTCGTTCCCTGCCCGGTCACGGGCGACCCGCTCGTCGTCCCCGACGCTCCCCGCATCACCTCACCCCGAAAGGCGGCCACGCCATCATGAAGGTCACCAGGACCGCTCTTCTGACCTCCCTCACCCTGGCCTCCGCGCTGTCGCTGGCGGCGTGCGGCTCGGACGGCGACTCCGGCTCCGACGGCGGCGACAAGGGCGGCAAGCACACCGTCCGGACCGCCAACGGCCCGGTGGAGGTGCCCGACAGCCCCCGGCGCGTGGTGGTCCTGGACACCGCCGAACTGGACTCCGCGATCACCCTCGGCGTCAAGCCCGTGGGCGCCACGACGGCCCAGCCGGGCAAGCCCTTCCTCTCCTACCTCCCCGAGGACGAGGTGAAGGGCATCGAGAACGTCGGCGTCATCGGCCAGCCGAACCTGGAGAAGGTCGCGTCCCTGAAGCCGGACCTGATCCTGACCAGCAAGGTGCGCGACGCCAAGCGCTACGACGAGCTCAAGAAGATCGCCCCGACCGTGATGACGGAGACGACGGGCTACCCCTGGAAGCAGAACTTCCAGGTCCACGCCGACGCGCTGGGCAAGAAGGCCGAGGCGAAGCAGGTCCTCGCGGACTACAAGGCGCACACCGCGAAGGTCACCAAGGCCCTGGGCGGCGCGGAGAAGGCGTCGAAGACCGAGGCGAGCGTCATCCGCTTCCAGGAGGGCTCCGACACCCGCATCTACGGCAAGAAGGCGTACATCGCCACCCTCCTGGACGACGTCGGCCTGGGCCGCCCCGCGGTGGCCGACCAGGCCAAGGACTACGACGGCCTGGCCATGGACGTCAGCCCCGAACAGGTCGACAAGGGCGACGCGGACGTCGTCTTCTACACCTCCTACGGGGACACGCAGAAGTCGGGCGAGAAGAAGGCCGTCAAGAGCCCGCTGTGGAAGAACATGCGCGCGGTGAAGAACGGCAAGGCGTTCCACGTCGAGGACGAGCTGTGGATCCAGGGCATCGGCTACACGGCCGCCCACAAGATCCTGGACGAGATGCGGGACGACTTGACGGAGAAGTGAGGGCGGGGTCCGGGATCACGCATAATACGGAGAGGAGGTGAGCCGCCATGTCGGTCATGGATGATCTCGTCAGAGGCGTGATCCCCGAGGGATACCAGATCGAGCTGTTCGAAGGAACCGTGATCATGACTCCGCAGGGCCCTGAGCAGTCCCGGACCGTCTTCCGGCTCAGCTCCGCCGCCGAGGCCGCGGAGCTCCCGGCGGAGCGTGTACTGAGCGACGTCTTGATCAAGTTTCCCGGTGAGAACGACGCCGCACCCGACCTCACCATCCTGGCCGAAGGCGCCACCCGCGCGGGCAACAGCTACTTCTCCCACGACGTCCTGGCCGTCGTCGAGGTCCCCTCGGAGCCGGACGACGACAAGGACTACGTCCGCAACGTCCGCAAGTACGGCCGCTACGGCATCCGCACCTACCTCGTGGCCGACCCCTTCAAGGGGGTCTGCACGCTCATGACGGAGCCGTACGCGACCGGCTACGGCAAGGTGCAGGAGGTCCCCTACGGCGAGACGGTCACCCTGTACCTGGACTCCGGCGAGGTCGTCCCGATCGACACGAGCACCTTCCCCGTGCACCAGGGCTGACGGCCCGCACCCGCCGGTATCTCTCAGCCGGTGCGGGTGCCTCCATCGCGGATGGCCTTCACCAGCAGAGTGCTCGCGGCACGCGATCCGCCGTCCACAAACGGGATCCCGGTGCCGATCTCGGTGAACCCGGCTTCACCGAGCAGCTTGGTCCATACGTGCTCCTGGAGTACCCAGCGGCGCATGGTGGCCGCCTCGCCGTCCGGTGTCTTCGCCGGGATGTCGGCGTGGACCGCATCGTGCTGGGCGGGCGCACCGCCCAGGTAGTGGGCGAGGGTGGAGAACACAAGCCGTCCGCCGGGGCGCAGCGCGGCGAACGCCGCTGGCAGCAGCTCGCGCGGGTCGGTGAAGTCCGCGGCGCCGAAGACGCTGTAGAGCACGTCGTAGGTGCCGGTGGCGGAACGCAGGTGTGCCACGGCGTCGGACGGGACGATGCGCAAGCGCGGCGTGAGGTGGCGGAAGAGATCGAGCGCCATGGCCTGCTGCGCCGGAGAGGCGTCGACAGCGACGACCCGGGCCGGGGAGTGGTGAGTGGCCAGGTGGGCGGCGTGCCGGGCCGTTCCGGAGCCGAGGTCGCCGACGACCCGGCCGGTCAGGTTGCCGAGGATCTCCGGGCCCGGGCCGCCGTCCTGGCTCCAGGTCCAGTGGAAGCACGCCGGCACGGAGCGGTCGCGCGCGGCGCGGGTGCGGCCGTAGTGGTACCAGAGGTCTTCGGTGGTCACCCGGCCCATCCTGGCGGGCCTGCCCCGGTTACGGACAGGTTCGCCGCAATCTCACCGAGCGCGCCCGGAGCGCGGCCGGTCACCGGCCGTGCCCCGGGGCGCCGCTGTGGCGGGGCGATTCAGTGTGAGTCGTTGCCCGGGTGGCACGGGCCGCACTCGGCGGCGTCCGCCCACAGGGGCAGGTCGACCTCCCAGCCGTCATCTGCGACGCGCTGTGCCGTCCGCATCACGGAGCCGTCGAGCTTGAACCCGACCTTGGGCACATGGTGCAGGAAGTGCCCGTCGTTGAAGCGGTCGCACAGCTCGGCATACGCCGCGGTGTCCAGGATGATCGTGTGGACGCCGATGTCGACGAGCGTGCTGGGGGCGAGGCCCAGCGACTCGCCCCGGTGCCGCATCGCGGTCAGCAGGTAGGCATACCCCTGGCCCAGGACGCGGGCAGCCATGACCGAGTCGTACGGATGGTCGCGCATCAGGAGCCCGACCTGCTTGTTCCACAGATCGTCAGGCACAACCTCGCGCACGGAGCGAACCGGCCCGGTCACCGGGTCGGCGACGAGTGGGGATATAACTTCGGTTGCCATGGGTGCCTCCGATGGACGGTGCCCCGGGGCCCGGGGCGACAGTTCCACCGCACCGCACTGACCGCTCCTGCGAGGGTCCGCTCGCTCGTCACGCAATGAGTTTGCACGGTGTGCACACGGCCTCGACGCCCTGTTGTGGGACTCTTACCGTAGACACCTCGGTGGTGCGGCGTGGGAGGGCCCGATGCCCGTTGACCCGCTCTGGAACAGCGTGAAAGCACAAGAGTTAGCCGCGCAACGGCGCACCGGAGCCCTGATCCGACTCGGCCGCCGACACCGCGCCTGGTCGCTGGCCGCGCTCGGGGACCGGCTCGGCTGCTCGCCCGCCACAGTATCCCGGCTGGAGCGGCGCTCACGGATCGTAGACCTCGCCCTTGTGCATCGCGCCGCGCGTGAAGTCGGCGTGCCCCGACACATCCTGATGACTTCTCTCGCGCCACCCCTCGCGACAGCACCGGCCGCAACTAGAGTGACGGCCAGTCCGCACGCTGAGGAGGACCCTATGCGCCGCCGTACGCTGCTCACTGCCACGGTGCCGCCAGTCCGGTCGCTCTGCTGACGGGGCTGGACGACGCTCTCGCCGACACCCCCGCCCCGCCGGGCGCTGGGCCCCTGGATCGCCGCTTGACCGCCGCGCGCGAGCTGTACGACAAGGGCGCACACCAGCGGCTCCTCGCCGCGCTGCCCGGCCTCATCGCGGACGGGCACGCCGCCGCTGCCTCCCGCCGCGACCTCGACCAGGCGCTCCTCTCCTCTGTCTACAGCCTCGCCTCCGCCGTGCTCATCAAGCTCGGCTGCTACGACCGGGCCCGGTCCACGGCGGACCGCGCCCGCACCTGGGCCGAGGTATCCGGTTCGCCGCTCGCGACGGCTGCCGCCGCCCGGGAGTGGGCGATCGTGCTGCGCCACCAGCAGCAGTTCACCGACGCGCAGCGCGTCATGTCCTCGGCAGCCGCAGACGTGGAAGCGACCGGGCTGCGCACCGACGCTGCTGCTTCCGCCTATGCGCAGATGCTCTGCACCCTCGCCTACACCGCTGCCCGGGGCGGGCAGCGTACCGATGCCCTCGCAATGACCGAGGAGGCGCGCCGCGCCGCCAGGCGGCTTCCCGAGACACCTCCGGCCAGCCGCCTTTTCCCCCTCAGCCCCGCCGCCGTCGACCTGTACGCGGTCGGCGTGCACTGGGCGCTCGGAGACGCGGGTGCCGCCCTGGAAACCGGGAAGGATCTGCGCGCGGAGCAGTTCCCGACCGCCGAGCGCAGGGCCCGCATGGGCACCGACATGGCACGGGCCTGGTGGGCCTGGAACCGTCCCGAACAGGCCACCCACGCCCTGCTGGACGCCTACCGCGCCAGTCCCGGGGAGGTCCGGGACCGGCCCGCGATCCGCGGGATCATCACCGAACTTGCCGAGCGGCATCCCCGCATCAGCGGCGTTCGTGAGTTGCACACCGCGGTGACACGAGCGTCCTGAGCAGTAGGGCTCAGCCCGGGCCCGACGTGCTGCGGGGGCGCAGCGCGGCCCGTGTCTCGGCACGCTCCAGGGTGACGTCCAGGTGCCCGGCGAGGATGACCCGCACCCGCCCCGGGCCGAGCGCGACCCGGCGGAGAACCTGGGCATAGCCCCCGTCGAACGCCAGCAGATCCCCCACCCGCACGGTGTCCGCGTCCACGGTGACGGGGATCGCCTGGGGCCGCGGCGGCAGGCCCCACACCGTGCAGGCCGGGTAGATGCGCCGCCCGCACGCGGTGCAGTACTTCCCGCCCTCGCGCTGCTCCAGCCCGGGATGCGCGCACCCGCCCGATGCCACGGTCACCCCTCGCCCACGGGGACCAGGGCGTCCACAGACGTCGTCCACTCGCGCCCGCCGCCGACCGGCCGGAGGAACGCCAGCTCCGGGAGCTTCGCCGGCTCCCGCGTCTCCGTCGGCTCCCGGAACGGGAGCACCGCCATCAGCTCCCCTAGGCGATGCCACATGATGCGGCCATGGCCCAGAGCGATATGCCCACGATGCGGAGCAGGCGGTTCGGCAACGAACTGCGCCGCCTCCGCGAAGAAGCAGGCTTGAAGGTGCAGGACGCGGCGGAGCGGCTGGAGTGCGGCCAGCCCAAGATCTCGCAGATCGAGACCGGCAAGCGGGGGATCCGACCGCTCGACCTGACCGTCCTGTTCGATCTGTACGGCGTGGAGGACGAGGGTCGGCGCGCCGATCTCCGGCGCCTGGCCAAGGACATCCACAAAGTCGACTGGTGGAGCGGCGAGAGCTCGCTGCTGGACCAAGGGCTGAAGGACTTCCTCATGCTGGAAGCGGACTCCGAACTGGTCCGGGTGTACGAGCCCGCCGTACTGCCCGGCCTGCTCCAGACCGACGCGTACATGCGCAGCCTCTTCGAGGCCGGATCGGAGCCGGAGAAGACGGAAACCAACGCGCGGGCCCGGCTGAAGCGGCGGGAACTGCTGGACAACCACCGGGACTTCCGCGTCCGTGCCGTGATCGACGTTCCCGCGCTGCACCGGCTCGGCGAGTCGCCGGGGCTGGCCAGGGAGCAGTGGGAGCACATCCTCACCGTGGGGCGACGGAGGAACGTCCAGATCCAGTGCCTTCCGCTGGAGGCGAGGATCCCGCTGCGGCAGTACGCTCCCTTCACCCTCTGCACGCTGCGCGGCGAACCCCCGCTGGACGTAGTGTGGTTGGAGCACATGAGCGGTGGTACGTTGCTGGAGCAGCATCCTGACGTGCAGCTTTACTTGCAGGCGTGGGATGACCTGACGGCTGCGGCCCTGTCTCCGTCGGAGACTCGCCACTACATCGACGACCTCATCGGCAAGGAACGCGAATCATGACACCGAGGAACGCGCCACCCCCGGCGAACGACGAGTTCGATGGCGCGTACTGGCACACGAGCAGCTACAGCGGGCAGAACAACAACTGCGTCGAGCGGGGGATCCTCGCTGACGGCCGCCAGGCCGTGCGCGATACCAAGGACCCGGCGCGGCGGGAGGCCCTGCTCTTCGAAGCCCCCGCGTGGTCCCGCTTCCTCAGCGCCGTCAGGGACGGCTGGATCTGCGGCAATGCCATGTGACCTACCCGAAGACGGCTGGCACAAGTCGTCCTACAGCAGCAGCACGGACACCTTTCCTAGGCATCCGACGGTGATGTAGGGGATCAAGGCGAGGGCGGGGTGTGCGTCCGGTGCTGTCTGCCGTAGCTTGCGCGGCTACGCGCCGCTGCCGGGGGACCCCCATCCGGCTCTGCTTGCTGTGCGGCCACCTGGGCATAGCGACGGGCCACCTCGCGGTAAGCCTCCTTGGGCGTCCACTGCGCGGAGTCGTCAGGAGAGATCTTCACCACCCCGAAGCCTGCCATGTCCAGGTCGCGGGCCGAGTCGTCGTGGTGGGGGAAGTCCCGCATGGCGAAGGTGTAGACGAAGCAGCCGTGGACACCGCGGGCGGCGTACAGCCCGATGAGCTCGCCGAGGTAGGCGGCCTGAGTATGCTCGTCGCGCACGTGCCCGCGCTTGATGCGAGGTGGGTCGGTGAACCACCGCACAATGCGGAACGAGCCCGGCCCGCGGCGCTCTGCTCCGGGGAAGGCGCCGCAGCCGAACTCGGTGATGACTACCGGCTTGCCTGTCTGGTCAGCGCGGCGCAGCAGGTCGTCGAGTTGTTGTTCGTAGGCGTGGGGGTTGTCGCCGAAGCGGTAGAGGTTGACGCCGGCGATGTCGAAGCCGGACCAGTCGACCTGCTCCCAGTGGCCCGCGGCGTAGGTGACGGGGCCTTGGAAGTGGTGGCGGGCGGTGGCCAGGGTCTCGGCGAGCAGCACGCGCAGCTTGCGGGTGATGCGGCGGTCGAACAGGCGCCGCCAGCGCGGGCGCACCAAGGTCTGCAGGCGCACGAAGACTCGCGGCCCCGGGAGCATGCCGCGCTGCGTCAACGAGAACTCGCTGCCCACCAGCAGCGTCACCCGCTCTGGATGCTGGACGCGCAGTTCCTCGGCGCCGACGGCCATCTGCGCCAGGTGCGCCAGTAGCTCGGCGCGCGGGCGGTCGGCAAGGTAGGGCCGCACGTAGACATCGAGCCCGATGTCCAGTGCGGTACGGGCGGCCTGCAGCTGCGGTCCGACGTCGCTGCCGATCAGCATGACGGCCGTGCAGTGCAGATCCTCGCGGATCGCCCGCAGGTCGTGACGCAGGACGTCACCCTCGACTTCCCCGGTGACGTAGGAGATTCCCTTGGCTGTGAAGCTCACTTCGCATGTGTAGCACACCGTTCCGCCGAGCACCCTCACCATGCCCGCCTTGATCCCCTACACCACGTGGCGGCAACACCGTTGCTTTTGGTGGGCGGCGTCGGTGTCAAGGGGGCGAACAGCGGGGCGGGACCTCGGGTAGGTCCCTTGGTGTCGAGCCAGGGGCGAGCAACCCGGAGGTCCCGTTGTTACCGAAGTC
>NZ_JAAKZZ010000205.1 GCF_011045075.1 Streptomyces boncukensis | reverse complement strand
TCAGCGGGCCGGGAGAACACAGGAGTCCATCCGGCGCCCACGCGGCCACCGCGAAACCCATCCACATCAGTCAGTCCAGCAGCCCTTCACGGGGCTGCCCTGGAACCGCCTACTCACGAATTAGGAGTGTTTGCCGGAGACTCTGCTGACATCAGCCTTGACATCAAAACCTCCGGACTCAGGCGGTCCGGCACGGATACCCGGACACGCCCGCGCGTCTGCTGAAGGACGCGCACACCCAGCCGTACGGCGTTCAAGGCGAGCCGGAGGGAGGATGCCTGCGCGGGCTGGTCCGAGCGCGCTCGACTCGCTCGGACCGGCCTGCGCAGTTCGGGACCGCCGCATACGGTACAAAATCGCACCCGGCAAGCACCTCATGGTCGTCGACGAGCACGGCAAGGCGCTCAAGTTCGCCACCAAGGGCGAGGGTCAGCGCGCCGCGAGCGAGGCCGAGAACAAGTACCGGCGCGGCGACTGGCGCGCCCCATCCCTCGGCCAGGAGACCTTCGGTGCGTACGCGAGCCGCTGGTACGCCGCCCAGGACCTGGCCGCCTCGACGATGCAGAACTACAAGCGCCATATCGAAGAGCACCTGCTCCCCGAGTTCGAGGACAAGCCACTCGCCGGCATTCGTACTCGGCGGGACGGCCACCGAGCACGCAGCCCACTGGCGCCGCAACGGCTTCGCCACCCGGCTGTTCACTCCCGCCGCATCCGGCTGGTACCCCAAGAAGACACCCAGGAGGCCCGCCCGAGGCCCGCCCGGCGCCCCCCTCGGCGAGCCGTGGCCCGGCGGCCCGGCACGGGGACGGGGCGCTGCCGCACGAGCAAATGCCTGCTGGCTGCCGGTCGTCAAGGGCCTCGCGCCCCACGGCCTCCGCCACAGCCACCAGACGATGATGGATGAGCTCGGCACCGAGAAGGTCCTCAGGGACGAACGCATGGGCCATTTCGACGATCCCAAGCTGGGGAGCAGGTCGAGGCAACTCTGCTTGGGCAGTGATGCAGGACTGAGGCTGTGACCGCGCACAGCAGTCACGTTTGCTGCTGCGCAAGCTTCGGAGATGTCCTGAGCAGCACCGGACGTAAGGTCACGCACGCTTCATCGGGGAGATCCGACCAAGATCTTCTCCCAGTTTTCTCCCAAACGATCTCCAGAAACGCGTCAGGGGCCCGACCCACAAAGTGGATCAGGCCCCTGACCTGGTGTTTCTTCAGTCGGGGTGGCGGGATTTGAATCCACGACCTCTTCGTCCCGAATGAGGTTCGAGTGGTGATCTTGCCTGCGTGGACGGCGTTCTCGCTGGTCAGAGACATGGTCCCGATGGGGCTCGCGTGGCGTGGAGGGGGTTCGGGGAGCGAGTCGGCTCCCAGTCGGCTCCCAAGATGCTGCTCTGGGGTGGCTGCGGACCGCCGCGTGCTGGGTGCCGTGGGCGCGGTCTCCCGTAGCCTCGACGACGCGCCCAGCCGTTACAGGCCCGCTGGGCAGCAGCAGAGCGGCGGAGGCCGCTGCTGGCGACCTCCGCGATGACCACTATGGCCGTCAGGCCCGCCAAGGCTCCATGCTTAACCGTGAGGAGACCGCGCAGAGCCTCGACCAGAACCGGGAGGCCCTGCACGCTCTCGCCGCCCGCGTACGTCCGCCCCTCGCGGAGCAGCGCAGAGTGCACCGCGAAGGAGCTGCGCCCAGCCCAGGAGGAGAGGCGCAGACATGGGCGGGTTCACCACACTCTGCAGGACGTGATCACGACGAGGTCCGTTGCAACGGCTACCGTGGCGGCGCTCGATCCCGGTGGGTCTCGCAGGCCGGCCCGCCCCTCGGGGAGGACGTCCAAGCCCTCGTCCGGACGGAGCTGCCGTGGTGTGCGGCTCGTCTGCACTCGCGACAGAGCTGGCCGCCGTGATCGCTCGGTCTTTCGTCCGTCTCAGCGCCGCGGGGACAGACTCGCAGGCATGTTCAGGCTCATATCAATTGAGCCAATCTCCCGTGGTCATCTCGCATATCAGTGGTCACGCGCGGCACCATCGCACCGCCTGTAACGACCATCTCCAATCGCTCTCTGGCGCCTGGTATCCCGATTCAGCCAGGCGCAAGAACGCGCATATCTTGGTGGTCAGAGGGCTTGGAAAACGCGTGAGTGCCACACGCCGCCTGGGCACCGAATTACGCTGCGCAAAATGATTGACTGAATTCCGCCTTGCGGCAACAGGATTGACATCCTGCAAATGCGATGTAAGGGACACGTTGAGCGGCTGGCTGGAATTACGGTTCCCCGCTGTTCTGGCCCTCGTGTTGAATTCGATACCGGAAGCCGACGAGGTGAATCCAGAAAGGTGGCTGGCAATAGTGAATCGGGGTATTTCCTTATTCGCCTGCGCTGCATTCACAGTAGCGACGCTCGGTATCGCTCCCGCAGCGGTAGCCCACGTGCCCGATGAGCAAGATTCAGCAAAGCTTCTGGGCTGCGACAACCATGATCACGCCTGGTTAGATTACGGGGAGACGGAGGCAAACGAGGACGCCGGTATCCCCATACGGTCGGGGCCGCACGCCAAGTGCGAGCCCGTCAGCGTAACGAGCAGCCCTACCGCCTTCATCATGGCTTGCTACACATTCAACGAGTCCGGCAACTCGTGGACATATGTGCAGGAGTCGCCATTCGGTGATGAAGGCTGGGTGTACGACGGAAATCTCACTGGGGGCGGCAGTTTCGAGCCATGCCCAGGGACATCGAAACTCAAGGATCAGCCGACCCTTGAGGGCTAGGAGTACCGCAATCTTATGGAATCGGTCGATGGTTGCTGGTGTCGGCCGATTCCATACGCACACAGTGGCCCTGCGATAGTCTGGTTCTGTAAGTGAGTGTCCGGAGAATCGCGAGAAGGTGCCTTCTTGTTACATTCATTGGATGCACCTCCCCGTGCAACGAAAGTCGCAGGGGCGCCTAGCGCCATCTCATGGGCAGCTTGTTCTCCCTTATCGGCTGTACCCGTTTCGGTTAGGCTGGCCCTCGTGTCAGGAAGCCCCCGGAACCCAGACCGCTTCACGTGCAGTGATCAGGCGCTTGCCCGCCTGGCTCTCAGTCAGGAGTTGGTCAGGCTGTCAGATGCCGCGGCCTCCATGGTCCCGGCTGACTCTGATCAAAGTGTCGACCCTGGCGAGAGAGTTCGTGATGCGACACGGCTAGTGGAACAGGTGCAACGAGTGCTCACTGCTGCTGTCCTCTATGAGCGTGAGGCGGGCACCAGCTGGGACACCCTGGGCAGCCGCATGGGGAACGCCACCGGGGAATCAGTCCACGAGCGGTTCATAGCGGAGGTGAAGAACTGGCGGCGTCGGCTGGCTCAGCCGCAACAGGAGGCAGAGCCGGAAGGCTGTGCCGAGGACGGGCGAGCGCCGGATGTAGTGTGCGAGCCCATGCGGGCTGGCGAACTGCTGGACGCATGGGCAGTGGCGCGAGGGCTGGGAGCGGATTCCACAGACGAGCATCCCATTACCGGTCATGTGCCTTCGCCCAGCGCCGCAGACGAACTCCGCGCCCTGGAGGCAGCGATCGAGCATGCTGGAGAAACCCGTTTGGCCAGGGACGTACTTGCCGGGTTACTGGAACGTCAGGCGACCGTTCTGGACGAAATCGCTGTCGAGATCGACGACCCGTCGGCTGCCGCGCGAGCCTCTGACTCCCGCATCCGAGCAGCTGAGATCCGGCAGGACGAGTCCCGCCCCTGAGTGCCGGGCAAGGCTGCCGCTCCCCGAAGTTGGACGAGTCCACGCGTGGGTGCTCCTCCGGCGGATGTGTCAGGGACGGAGCGTGCTGCGGAGGACGGATTCGCTGAGGGCCAGCGAAGCGATGAGATGGTCGTACTGACGTTCGGGGGGCGAGTCGGCTCCCTGGATGAGGCTTGGAGCTGGCTACGGACTGCCGTGTGCTGGGTGCCGTGGGCGGCCCGCCGACGCCGCTCAGCGGTTCAGGGATCGTTCGGCGACGTGGTTGAGGCGTTCGGCGAAGACCTTCTCTGCTTCTGGGGTGATCGTTCGTAGGGCGACCATGCTGGTGAAGATGACGTCGCAGAGTTCAGCTTGGACGTCGTCCCAGGTGTGGCTGTTGCCCTTGCGGGGGTTGGAGCCGGTCACTCCGTGGATGGCCTCGGCGACCTCGCCGGCCTCTTCGCTGATCTTGAGCACGCGCAGCACGCGCGTCATCTCGGGTGAGACGCCGCTTTCCGCGTCGAGCCACTCGACAAGCCGGTCGATGGTCTCCCAGGTGTCGTGCATGGAGCGCTCCGTGTCCTGTCCGGGTCGAGTGAGGGCGCTGCGGTCATGGGGCCGCTGCGTGGTCGTCGGGTCTGGTGCGTGAGGCGACGCTACCGGGATGTGTGGGGAGCGCGGTGGCGATTCGGGCAGCCACCTTCGGTGGGGTGGTGTTGCTGGAGTCCACGGTGAGGACGGGGACGCCCAGGCCGGTGAGGGTCTGCTCGGCCCGTGCGTACAGCTCGACCTCGCGAGTCGGCGCGTCGGGGTGGTGTTCGAAGCGGTGGTGTGCTCCTCGTGCCGCTAGACGCCGGGTGATGGTGGCTGGTGCTGCCGTGAGGAGTACGGCGAGGTCGGGGAGCACGATGTCGGCGTTCAGGGCGAGGAGGAAGGGCTCGGGGACGCCGTCGAGGCGCTGTACCACCAGTGTTGAGCCGAGGTACCGGTCGCACACGACGGTGTCTCCGGCGTCGAGGTGGGGCTGTATCTCGGTGCTGATGTGGTGGTAGCGGTCGGCGGCGACGAGGCAGGCGAGGGCGTGCCCGTGGATGTGGTCGGCGTGGGTCCGGGTGAACTGTCCGAGGGGGCTGGTGGAGGGCTCGGTCGTGGTGTGTACCTGGTGGCCGCGCTCGCGCAGGTGCTCGGCGAGAGCGGCCAGCGTGGTCGATTTCCCTACGCCGCCGGGGCCGTCGAGGGTGATGAAGTGGCCGCGCTGTCGCATCATGCCGCAGCCCGGCGGTGGCTCGTGCGGGCGTGCTGTTCGCGGGTGAGGGTCGCGAGGGTGGCGCGCAGTTCGTGCAGGGGGACGTCGCCGAACTGTATCCCGACGCTGAAGTTGAACTCGTCGCGCTGGCGCATGGATTCGTCGGCGCACTGATCGGTGAGGTCGACGTCACCGTACGAGAGGAGGGTGTCGGGGTCATGGCCGTCGGCGGTGAGTTGCTGCCATATCGGCGTGCCGGGGTAGGGGCGGAACTCGAAGACGGAGGCGCGGAAGCCGCCCGGGTTGCGGTCGGCGAGGTCCCACAGGTGGTGGATGTGGCGGACCGTGGCGTCGAGGTCGTCGTGCCGCTCGCCGGGGTAGCCGAGGATGAAGTAGCCCTTGACGTTGATGCCGCGTTCCAGCAGGCGGTGCGCGACGGTCTCGGTCATCTCGGCCGTGATGCGCTTGTCCATCGCCCGCAGGACGCGGTCGCTGCCGGACTCGATGCCCAGAGCCACCTCGCGCAGCCCGTTGCGGGCGAGGGTGTCGAGCATGGCGTCGTCGGCGCGGGCCAGGACGTTGATGCGGCCGGTCGCGTCCCACACGTAGCGCTCGCCGATCCGGTGGGTGGTGAATGCCTGCATGGCGGGGCGGATGACGCGGGCGGCGCCGAGGAAGAGGTCGTCCACGAAGCGGAAGGCACTCGCTCCGTGGTCGGCGTGGAGAGTCTCCAGCTCGGCGACGATGGTCTCGGGGGCGCGGGTGCGGATCTTGATGTCGGGGTTCGCGGAGACGGCGGCGCCGCAGAAGCCGCAGTCGTAAGGGCAGCCGCGGCTGCCCACGATGTTCGCCTCCACCCGTCCGTCGTCGGCGCGGTAGGGGTCTTGGGTGAGGTACCGGCGGTCGACGAACGGCAGCGCGTCGATGTCGGGGGCGAGGTGCTGCGCGGCGGCGCCGGGGCGGGGGATGCCCGTGGCGTTCGTGCCGAGCAGGCGGTCGCGCCACATGACGCCGGGCAGTTCGGTGCGGCGCCGTTCGTCGTCGAGTAGGGCGGCGACGCGGGTCTCGCCCTCGCCCAGGACTAAGGCGTTCAGGCGGGCCATGCGCGGGTCGGTGAGGATGCGCTGCGGCATGGCCTTCGCCTGGTGCCCGCCCGCCATCAGGAGGATGTCGTCGGCGAGGCCGGCGGCGATGCGGGCGGAGAGCTCGTAGGTGGGAGCGAGCAGGTTCATCCCGACCCAGCGGGGTCGGGCGCTGTTGATGACCTTGATGGCCTGGTCGATGCCGAGGCCGTGTGCCTCGGCATCCAGGACGCCGACGTTGAAGCCTGCCTGTGCGGCGTAGGTGGCGATGTAGGCCATGCCCAGGACGGGCAGGGTGTAGTCGTTCACGCGGGGGCGTTGCGCGTAGTCGCGCAGCGGGGCGTTGACGAACAGCGCGTCGAGGCGGCGGGAGCCGTCAGCTCCCGTGATCAGCGCGGGTGCCGGTGCGGTTGTCGGGTGGTGCAGCGTGCTCGTGCTGGTCTGTTCGGGCATGGCTCCCCCATGTCAGAGCGAACAGGGTCAGGGCATGGAGCTGCGTGCGGTCGTCGTCGGCGAAGCGGCGCCACCGTGCGGCGAAGGTGCGGTCGGTGCCGGGGAAGGGGAACTCGGGCGCTGCGCGCCGCGCCCAGGTGCGTACGGCGAGGTCGCCGTGCGGGTAGATGGAGAAGTCGCCGGTGTAGTCGGCGGCGATGGCCGAGGCGGTCCACGGGCCGATGCGCGGCACCTCGTCGAGAGCCTTCACGAGGTCCTCGGGCGCGAGCTGGGCCCATGCGGCCTGATGCTTGGTGTAGGCGGTGGCTGCGGCGCGGAGTGCCGTGCGGTGGAAGGCGGTACCCGCTTCGGCGAACGCCTCGTCGGGCAGGCCGAGAACCGTCTCCGGGCTGGGGGCCAGTGCGAGTGGGCCGACGGCGGTATCGATCGTGCGGCCGTGGTCGGCGCACCAGCGGCGGTAGAGCTTCCGGGCCTGCTCGGCGCGCACGACCTGGCGGAGGATCGCAGTCGTGATCGCGTCCCACAGCGAGGGATTCGTCAGCCGTTGCACGATACCGAGCGTTGCGAACTGCCGCACCACCGGCGCAGCCTCGCGAGTGTTCGGCAGCTCCTGTGGTGCGGTGCGCGGTGCCGAGGGGGTGGCTGTCCCCTCGGCACCAACAGGCCGCAGGACCAGCCCAGCAGCGGGCTGCCACTCGGCGAGCCATGGCACGCCCTCGTGCGTGACGAGACGTACGGGCTCGCCCGAGGTCCCGGTCAGCCAACCCGGGTGGTCGATGGTCAGAGAGGTCATCACGATCGCGTCTCCTGAGTACGGGTGCGTGTGGCACCCGGAATGGGGGATGCCATCGTTTCCTCTCGGTCCCCAGCGAGGGAGGGGACATGGCGGTTCTCGCGTGAAATGAGCCCTCCGCGCTGCCGTCCCGTACCGTCCTGCCTTTGGGGGTACTGCTTGACGGTGCTGATCGCACCGTCGTCGTCCGCGGCTGGCGGCGATGCCTGCCTGCAGGTACGCCATCACTACGCGGACCTTCCGAGCGCGGGCGACGGCGGCCGGGGAAGGGGGCGGGACGTCGCCGTAGTACTGACCGCATCTGCTGCAGCGGGGGCGTCCCGTCGCCGGTTCCATGCGGATCTCACCACCGCACGCGCACTTCACTCCCGTCATGCAGCGCCCCCTTCCGTGGATTCAGGGAAGGGCTCGGGCTGGGAGACAGTCGGCGTCAGAGCATTCCCCGATGCGGGGTCGGCGTGTTCGGACGCTGCTAGGAAGCCGATGGCGGCGAGAGTGACGCCGGAGCCGACGCCCCAGAGCCAGGCCAGGACACCGTCAGCGGTCAGACGCGTGACCGGCCGCTTCGCGGTCATGCCCGATCGCCTTCTCTCCGGATGGGCTGATGGCGCTGTTTCACCGAGGACATGTGCGCTCGCTCCTTTCGGTCGGCTGGGATCGTGATCTCATGTGCGGCTACGGGTTGCCTGTGTGGGGCTTGGGCCGTGAGTGTCCGTTGACGACGAGCGGCGCGGCGGGCGGGGAGGCGTGGTCCGTTGGGTCGGCCTCGTGGGTGAGGTCGCTGCGCCAGACGAGCTGGGCGTCCTGCGGGCGCTCGCTCTGACTGGGCAGGGAATCCGCGTTGGTGCCGAGCGGGAGTGCGTACACCTCGACCACGGCCAGCAGCATCTGCCGGATCTCCTCCGGCCAGGCGCCGTCGAGCCGCCGCTCATGCAGGTGCGCACGAACGGCATGCGCGACGTCGGCAGGAGGCCCTGGGGGGATGAACGGACCGGTGTGCCAACGCTCCGCCGTGACGGAGAGGACCTCGATCCACCACACGGATGTGCTCACCGGCCCGCCTCCCGTCGGTGGGATGGGCTGGGCGGGCTGGAGTAGGCGAGCATCGTCCCTGCGGTCTTCGCCCACAGCCGCAGCCGGTGTTCGCACGGCCCTTCCGTTCCGGTGTGCAGGAGCTTGTCCGCGAACGCGACGCTGCTGAGGCCCACGTCCCGGCGCCGGGTGCCCTCCGGCAGTCGCTTAGCGGCCGTTCGTGCGGCGGGCAGCAGCCCTTCGATGTCATCGCGCAGACGATCGATGACGCGTACCGCAGGCTCGGGGAGGGGGCTGTGCTGGGCGAGGACCAAGGCGCAGTTGATGTCGTCCAGGACCGTCTGACGTGGCGGCAGAGAAGGAGAGGTGCTCATCTGCCCTCCCTGATTCCGTGCCGGGCCGCGCAGAAGGCGCAGCAGTACAGCTTGAGGCTGGTGCCGGGCGGGCGTACGCGGAACCGCCGGTCGGGGTGGCCGGCGCACCAGACGCACGAGGTGCCCTCCCGCTGCCGCTTCGAGAGCCGCTCGACGCGGACCGCGGGCGGCGTCACCGGGGATCACCCCGATCCCGGCCCCACGCGTCGTCGTGCGGCATGACCGACTCGGCGGCATTCAGCCCGAGATCGTCGGTCGCTTCGGGGTGGGGGCGCAGAGCGGCGAAGGGGGCACCCCACTCCTTGCCGCCGCCCTCCGGGCGCAGGTGGTAGACGAAGGTCGCAGTGTCCTCGGGCAGCGCGATGACGACGCCGACGCTGCCGTCCCTGGTGTCGATCACGAGGTCGCCGCGCCTGGGCGCCCAACCGGATCCGCCGGATGCGGCGTCAGCTATGGCGCGGCGGCGCGCTCGATCCTGCGGAGTCCGGGGCCGGTGTCCTTCCGTCATGCGACTGAAGGTAAGAACCCGGCTACCCTCGATTATGAATCAGACGAATACGTCCTGGTCATCCAGGTGAAATCGGCTCGACATGCCCCTCAACTTCTCGCGCGTAGAGGCCCGTTCGGCGTAGACGATCTGCCGGAGCGTCGCGCGTGCAATGGGGTGGTTGCGTACGAGCTGCGGCGCCAGCCGCTCCGCCTTCAGTAGCTCATCGAGCGCCTTGTCCCGGTTCCCGTTCCACAGCAGCGCACGGGACAGGTCCATGTGATGGTGGCCGGAACGCGAGTGCGGCAGCGCGTCGATCGCGTGCTGGTCCGCCTGGTCGTTCAGCTCCAGCGCCTTGACCTGGTCGCCAGCCTCGACCGCGATGGCGATGCCGTGGATGGTCACGTTCCCGGAGGAGAAGTTCAGCGAGTACCGGTCGAACACCGGCTCCTCCACCTGCTCCAGCCGGGCGGCCATCTCCCGTGCCAGGCCAACGCGGTCCTGTGCCCGCTCGAAGCCGTTGCCCCGCGCTGCCGTGATCGCTGCGCGCAGGTGCAGCATGCCTCCGACGCGCAGGGCCTTGGGGTCGTCGGCGTCGGTGAGCTGCTCGATGCCGGACAGGGCACGGTCGGCGAGCACCATCCCGTCCTCCCAGTCCGCCGTCGTCCAAGTGTCCCATACGCGCATGTAGGTGGCCACCGCCGACATCAGGGGGTCACCGGAACGCTCGGCCGCCCACTGCACGCGCTCCCCCGCCACCGCGACCAGCTCCGCGTGCCCGAGCGCATGCGCGACGCGGTGGGTGTCCTTGCACAGCACTGCGTAGAGCGCGAACGCCTCCTCCTGCTCGTGCCCGGTCGAAACCTCCACCAGGGCACGGACCTCGCGCAGCAGATCGGGCATCTCCTGCAGCGTCGCCGTGTAGGCCGCGGCGTCCCGGAGCCGGTAGAGGCGGCGCATGTCGCTCCACAGCTCGGCCGAGGAGCGCGGGGTACCGGTGAACACCGGGGCCAGGTCGTAGCGGCGCAGTTCCCGCACCGTCGCGGCGGCCGAGACCTGCCACTTGTTACCGCCCGAGACCGCGAGGTACGGGCGGCCGATCAGGTGGTTGGGGTGGCAGTGCAGGACGGACGCGATCTGGTTGATCAGCGCCGCCCGGTCCAGCTCGATCTGTCCTCGCTCCACGCGCGAGAGCCAGCCCTGCGTCTTGCCCAGGGCCGACGCCATATCCGCCTGCGTCATGCCGATCGCGAGACGGCGCCGCCTGATACGGCGACCGATGGCCTCCTGCTCCTCCATCTCGTACGGCATACCGACCTCAACTCCCATGCGTGGATAAGCCGTCCATGGCCAGGTACAGCACGCGTTTGCCGGGGGCGACGGGCATATCGAGGACGGAGTCCTTGAGGCCGATGCGGGCGAGGACGACTTGGTGGGCGAGGGTCGTCTTGCCGACGCCGGGTGGGCCGACGAGCATCAGGCTCTCGCCGGAGGACCAGGCGGTCTGCTCCCGGGTGCCCCAGACGGGGTGGGTGTCGGCGGCCTTGGTGATGAAGTCCCAGCCGTCGGTCAGGTGGCGCGACAGCCGCCCTGCGCCGGAGGCCAGGGCGCGTTCGCGCTCCTCGCGCAGGTCGGTTTCGGCCGCGCCGCGTATCTCGTCCGGGTCCGCGTCCGGTTCTCCCGCGCGTTGGATCAGGCGCAGGCCCGTTGCGCGGCAGCGGCGTAGGGCTGCTTTGTGGCGGACGAGTTCCGCGTAGTACTCGGCTCCGCTGGCGGTGGCGGGCGCTTCGGCGAGCCGGTGCAGGTAGGCGGCACCACCGATGCGGTTGAGGTCCTCGGTGCGGGTGAGGTACTCGCCTAGGGCGATTGGGTCCGTGGGCGCACCGTCGCCGCGCAGGGAGAGGAGGGCTCGCCACACGGTTTCGTGGGCGGGCCGGTAGAAGTCGGCAGCGTCCACGATCGTGCGCACCGCGTCGACCGCCTCCGGGTGGTACATACAGGCGCCGAGGACGGCCTGCTCGGCCTCGGTGTTGTGCGGGGCCTGGGTCATGGCGTCGGGCATCGACGCGGGGTCTGCTGCTGGGGGCAGGGATGGCGCGTTCGGCCGGGGATCGGCCATACTGGGCATCAGCTCCTCTGCTCGCGGGCCATACGGGACGGCAATCCCGGCTCGCGGGTCGATCGCTAGGGATGGCGGTTGAGAGGTTTGCGCTTGAGCCCCCGAGCCCCGACAGCTCGGGGGCTTTTCGCATGTCACGACGGCGCGCAGGCATGCGTCTGTGCGCTGAACCACTACGGTACCAGCGATTTTGCGGTTCGCAGCACTGCTTTGCGAACAGCAGCGTGAATGCTACTGTTGAAGCATTCGCTGCGACAGGCAGCGAATCCCTGCGTACGGAAGGAGTGTGAGTGTGGCGGACGCAGAGCCCGAGAGCGGTGTGCTGCTCGGCGGGGAGGAGAACGTCGCCGTCCGCATCAAGGTGGAACGCGAAGCCCGCGGCTGGAGCACCGGCGTCGTCTCGGAGCGCATGAACGAGGCCGGGTTCGAGATGAACCCCTCGGGGGTGTGGCGGATCGAGAACCGCAAGCGCCGCATCAACCTGGACGAGGCCATCGGCTTCGCCGAGGTCTTCGGCATCGACCTGCGCAACCTCGTCGGCCCCCCGCAGCTCGCCGCCAAGGCCCGCGCCATGGAACTCATCGACGAGGTCGTGGACGCCTTCCGCGCCACCCAGAGAGCCAACCGCGCCCTCACCGAGGCACGCGACGCCCTCGACTCCTACCTCACCGAGCACCCCGACATCCGCGAGGAAGCCGAGGTCATGGTCACCAACGCCATCGCCGAAGCCGCCGAGAAGAACCTGGCGACGACGTACGGCCCCCCGCCCAGCGAATAGGGCGTCGCCGACGCCCCCACGGGGCCGTACGTCGTCGCCAGGTTCTTC
>NZ_JAAKZZ010000204.1 GCF_011045075.1 Streptomyces boncukensis | reverse complement strand
GCCGGGGGCGGGGCGCGGCAGCGGGGCGCGGCCCGGATCCGCGCGCCCCTGGCGGCGCCGCTGTACGGCCCCGCTGCGGGGTGCGACCAGCCACGACACGCCCGCGGCCGCGCGGCGGCCGGGCAGTGGCCGGGCGGCGGCGCGGGCGCTAGCGGCGCTTCCGCTGGAGCGCGACGGCCGCTGCCGCGCCGCCCGCGACAGCGCCCACGCCTGCGGCCGCAGGAATGCCGACCTTCGCGGCCTTGCGGCCCGTGCGGTAGTCGCGCAACCGCCAGCCCATTTCGCGAGCGTGTGCGCGAAGATTGCTGTCAGGGTTGATCGCATACGGATGTCCGACGAGCGACAGCATCGGGATGTCGTTCGCCGAGTCGCTGTACGCGGCGCACCGGCCCAGGTCCAGGCCCTCCGCCGCGGCGAGCGCGCGCACCGCCTCCGCCTTGGCCGGCCCGTGCAGCGGCTCGCCGACCAGCCGCCCGGTGTAGACGCCGCCGACCGACTCGGCGACGGTGCCCAGTGCCCCGGTCAGCCCCAGGCGGCGGGCGATGATCGTGGCCGTCTCCACCGGGGCCGCGGTGACCAGCCAGACCTTCTGCCCCGCGTCGAGATGGGCCTGGGCCAGGGCGCGGGTGCCGGGCCAGATCCGGCCCGCCAGATACTCGTCGTAGATCTCCTCGCCGATGACCATCAGCTCGGAGACCCGGTGGCCCTGGACGATGGACAGGGCGCTGTCCCGCGCGTCCTGCATATGGCCGGCGTTCTCGGAGCCCGCGAGCCGGAAGTACGCCTGCTGCCAGGCGAAGCGGGCCAGTTCGCGCTTGCGGAAGAACTTCCGCTTGTAGAGCCCGCGGCCGAAGTGGAAGAGCGCGGCGCCCTGCATCACCGTGTTGTCGAGGTCGAAGAAGGCGGCGGCGCGCTGGTCCCCGGCGACCGGGAACTCGGCCTCGTCCGCGCCGGCCCGCTCCGTACCGGCCCGCTCCGTACCGGCCCGCTCCGTGCCGGCCCGCTCCGGCTCCGCGCCGGCCAGCTCCTGCTTGCGGGCCGCCTCGGCCGCGGCCTCGCCGGCCAGCACGCTCCGCGCGGTAGCGGAGCGCCTGCGTGCGGTGAGCCATGCGCGAAGGGCCATACCGCGAGGATAGCCAGAGTGTTCGGCTTACCCGTTACGCGCGGATGTCCCGCAGCGTGACGGCGGTGAACGGCGCGGTCGGAGCACGGCCGCGCGGGGCGCAGAATGGCGGTATGGAGACCGACAGGACCGTGACGCTGATCGGAAAGCCGGGGTGCCATCTGTGCGACGTGGCACGGGACGTGGTGGCCCGGATCTGCGCCGAGACCGGCGCGGCGTGGGAGGAGCTGGACATCAACCAGGACGCGGAGCTGTACCGGAAGTACTGGGAGCAGATCCCGGTGGTGCTGGTGGACGGCGCGCAGCACGACTTCTGGCGGGTGGACCCGCAGCGTCTGCGGGCCGCGCTGACGGGCTGAGCGGGCTGGAGGCCCGGTCCGCCGGGAGCGGGCGCGCGGTCGGAGTTCGGGCTGGTTTCGATTACCATCGAGGGCGTTTTGCCGTCCTGGGGGGTATACGTGAGGAGTGTGGCCGGGTGTCCTCGTTGACACGTGTGGCGCCGGTCACGTTGGCCGGACAAAGCGGACAGTATCTTTGTGCACGCGTTCACAAAGACATAGCCTGGGCCCGACGGAGCGGTCCCGGAATTGCAGCCAAGCTGCGGCTCCGCTGCGTGGGCCCGGCTCACGACCGCTCATCGCTTCGCGCAAACGGCAGGAGCACCGTGGCAACTGGCCGACATCACCGACCGGCGACGAGCCGCAGCCGGGGGATCCCCGAGGCGACCGTCGCCCGTCTTCCGCTGTACCTGCGGGCCCTCATGGCGCTCTCGGAGCGCTCGGTGCCCACGGTCTCCTCGGAGGAGCTGGCGTCCGCCGCCGGGGTCAACTCGGCCAAGCTGCGCAAGGACTTCTCGTATCTGGGCTCCTACGGCACCCGCGGCGTCGGCTACGACGTGGAGTACCTCGTCTACCAGATCTCCCGCGAACTGGGGCTGACGCAGGACTGGCCCGTGGTTATCGTCGGCATCGGCAATCTCGGCGCGGCGCTCGCGAACTACGGCGGGTTCGCCTCCCGCGGCTTCCGGGTCGCGGCCCTGATCGACGCCGATCCGGCGCTGACCGGCAAGCCGGTCGCCGGGATCCCGGTGCAGCACACCGACGAGCTGGAGACGATCATCAGCGAGAACGGCGTGTCCATCGGGGTGATCGCCACCCCGGCGGGCGCGGCCCAGCAGGTGTGCGACCGGCTGGTCGCGGCCGGGATCACCTCGATCCTGAACTTCGCGCCGACCGTGCTGTCCGTCCCCGAGGGGGTGGACGTGCGCAAGGTGGACCTGTCGATAGAGCTGCAGATCCTCGCCTTCCACGAGCAGCGGAAGGCCGGGGAGGAGCTGCCCGGCGCGGAGGAGGAGGTCGACCCGGCCCCGCACCCCGTCTCGCCGCCCGCCGCGACGGTCACCAAGCGCGAGACCAAGCGCGACGGCAGGGACAGCAACCGCGACAGCGGCCGCGGCACCGGGCGCGACGCCAAGCGCCCCGACTCCGGACCTGACGGGGACCTGCCCGCCGTGATGCCCGCATGAGTCTGCTGGTCGTCGGCCTGAGCCACCGCAGCGCCCCGGTGAGCGTGCTGGAACGTGCCGCCTTGGAGCCGCAGGCGCGCGGCAAGCTGCTGCAGGACGCGGTGGGCGCGGAGCCCGCGGGCGAGGCGGCGGTGCTCTCCACGTGCAACCGGATCGAGCTGTACGCCGACGTGGACAAGTTCCACGCGGGCGTGGCCGAGCTGTCCACGCTGCTGGCCCAGCACAGCGGGGTGTGCCTGGAGGAGCTGACCCCGTATCTGTATGTGCACTACGAGGACCGCGCCGTGCACCACCTCTTCTCGGTGGCCTGCGGGCTGGACTCGATGGTGGTCGGCGAGGGGCAGATCCTCGGCCAGATCAAGGACGCGCTCGCGCTGGCGCAGGAGCGGCACACCGCAGGGCGGCTGCTGAACGACCTCTTCCAGCAGGCGCTGCGCGTCGGCAAGCGGGCGCACTCCGAGACCGGGATCGACAAGGCCGGCCAGTCGCTGGTGACCTTCGGCCTGGAGCAGCTCGCGGAGCAGCGGTCCGTGGACGAGTGGGTCTCCGGACGGCGGGCGCTGGTGGTGGGCGCCGGGTCCATGTCGTCGCTCGCGGCGGCGACGCTGGCCCGCGCGGGTGTGGCCGAACTGGTGATCGTCAACCGGACGGTGGACAGAGCGGACCGGCTCGCCGCGGCGCTTGCGGCGGAGCGCGGTGACGGCTTCCGCGCGCAGGCCCTCCCCATGGAGGCGGTGGCCGGCGAACTGCCCCGCGCCGACATCGTGGTGTCCTGCACCGGGGCCACCGGGCTGGTGCTGACCGCCGCCGACATCGCGGGCGCGACCCCGCTGGCCCTGCTCGACCTCGCCATGCCCCGGGACGTCGACGCGGCCGTGCACCGGATCGAGGGGGCGCGGCTCGTCGACATCGAGTCGCTCGCCGAGGCCGAGGCCGACGCGCCGATGGCCGCCGACGTGGACGCCGTGCGCGCCATCGTCTCGGAGGAGGTCGCCGCGTTCGGCGCCGCGCAGCGGGCCGCGACCATCACCCCGACCGTGGTCGCGCTGCGCACCATGGCCGCCGACGTCGTCGCCAGTGAGATGACGCGGCTGGAGGGGCGGCTGCACGGAATGGACGACAAGCTGCGCGCGGAGGTCACGCAGACCGTGCGCCGCGTCGTCGACAAGCTGCTGCACGCGCCGACGGTGCGCGTCAAGCAGCTCGCGGGCGAACCCGGTGGCGCCGGGTACGCCGACGCGCTGCGTGAACTCTTCGACCTCGACCCGCAGGCGGTCGCCGCTGTGAGCAATCCGGAACAGGAGCGGCAATGAGCAAGGCCACGGACCAGGCCACGGAGCCCGGCACGGGGCGGTCACCGGCCCCCGCGCCGGCCCGGACCCCGGCACCGACCGGGGGCCAGGGCCCGGCACTGAGGCTGGGCACCCGGCGCAGCATCCTGGCCAGGGCCCAGTCCGGGATGGTCGCCGAGCAGGTGCGCCAGCTCACCGGCCGCCCCGTGGAGCTGGTCGAGATCACCACATACGGCGACACCAGCCGGGAGCAGCTCGCGCAGATCGGCGGGACGGGCGTCTTCGTCAACGCCCTGCGCGACGCGCTGCGCGCCGGTGAAATCGATTTCGCGGTGCACTCGCTGAAGGACCTGCCGACCACCCAGCCCGAGGAGTTCACGCTGGCCGCGGTGCCGCCGCGGGCCGACCCGCGGGACGCGCTGATCGCGCGCGACGGGCTCACCCTGGCGGGGCTGGCCGGGCTGGCCGGGCCGGGCGAGTCGACCGGGGCGCGCGGGGCCGGCGACGGCCGTCCGGCCCGGATCGGCACCGGATCGCCGCGCCGGGTCGCGCAGTTGCAGGCGTGGGCCCGGGACGCCGGAACCGAGGTCGAGACCGTGCCCATCCGGGGGAATATCGACACGCGGATCGGGTACGTGCGCTCAGGCGAGCTCGACGCCGTTGTGCTCGCCGCCGCCGGGCTCCAGCGCACCGGGCGTCTCGACGAGGCGACCGAGCTGCTGTCCCCGGACGCCGTCCTGCCCGCCCCCGGCCAGGGGGCACTGGCGGTCGAGTGCGCCGCGTCGAGCACGCACCTGGCCGCCCAGCTCGCCGAGCTCGACGACCCGTTCACCCGGGCCGCCGTCACGGCCGAGCGAACCCTGCTCGCCGCCTTGGAGGCCGGTTGCAGCGCACCTGTGGGTGCGCTGGCCGACCTGCTTGCCGACCAGCAGGTTGTCACCGAAATGCGCCTGCGCGGCGTCGTCGGCACCACCGACGGCACGACGCTGGTGCAGTTGTCCACCACCGGTCCCGTACCGGCGTCCGCCGACGACGAGACGGCCCCGCAGCGCCTGGGCCGCCAGCTCGCCGACGAGATGCTCGCCAAGGGCGCGGCCGGTCTGATGGGGGAGCGAGCACTTTGAGCCCCACCGCAGCCGACAAGTCGAGAACCGCCGCGCAGCCGGCGCGACGTGCGGAGCAGACAGCAGCAGTCGCCACCGCGACCGCGAGCCAGTCGTCGGCGTCGCCGGCGTCGCCGCACCAGCACGGTGCACAGGGACACGTCACCTTCCTGGGTGCCGGGCCCGGGGACCCGGGGCTGTTGACGCTGCGCGCCGTCGAGGCGCTGTCGCAGGCCGATGTGCTCGTCGCCGACCCCCGGGTGCACGATGTCGTGCGCGCGCACACGAGGGCAGGGGTGGACACCCCGCTCCAGTCCGCGGACGAGGACACGGCAGCCGTCCCTGCGGACGGTGCAGCAGATCTTGCCATGGCCGCCGCGCGCTCCGGCAAGCGGGTGGTGCGTGCGGTCGCCGGGGACCCCGGGCTCGACTCGGACGCCGCGCAGGAGATGCTCGCACTCGCCGACGACGGCATCCCGTTCGAGGTGGTGCCGGGTGTCGCCGCAGCGGTCGGGGTGCCCGCGTACGCCGGGGTGCCGCTGCGCGATCCGCGGGGCACCGACGTGCGGTTCGTGGACGCCGCCACCGCCGACGACCGGTGCTGGACCGAGGTCGGCGTCAGCGACGCCACCGTCGTCGTCTCCACCACGCTGGAGTCCGTCGCCGGAACCGCCGGCGAGCTGGTGGCCGCCGGCCGCAAGCCGGACACCCCGCTGACGCTCACGCTGGCCGGGACGACCACCCGGCAGCGCACCTTCAGCGCCACCCTCGGCAGCATCCAGCAGACCCTCAAGCAGGCGAAGGTGCTGCCCTCCCCGGAGGGCGGACAGCCCGTCATAGCCGTGGTCGGTGAGCGCAGTGCCGCAGCCCGGCGCGATCAGCTGGCCTGGTTCGAGTCCAAGCCGCTGTTCGGCTGGCAGGTCCTGGTGCCGCGCACCAAGGAGCAGGCGGCCTCCCTCTCCGACCAGCTGCGTTCGTACGGCGCGGTGCCCGCCGAGGTGCCCACCATCGCGGTGGAGCCGCCGCGCACCCCGCAGCAGATGGAGCGCGCGGTCAAGGGCCTGGTCACCGGGCGCTACGAGTGGATCGCGTTCACCTCCGTCAACGCGGTCAAGGCCGTGCGGGAGAAGTTCGAGGAGTACGGGCTCGACGCGCGGGCCTTCGCCGGGATCAAGGTGGCGGCGGTCGGCGAGCAGACCGCCAAGGCGCTCGTCGCCTTCGGCGTCAAGCCCGATCTGGTGCCCAGCGGGGAGCAGTCGGCCGCCGGGCTGCTGGAGGACTGGCCCCCGTACGACCCCGTGTTCGACCCGATCGACCGGGTCTTCCTGCCGCGCGCCGACATCGCCACCGAGACGCTGGTCGCCGGGCTGATCGAGCTGGGCTGGGAGGTCGACGACGTCACGGCGTACCGCACCGTGCGCGCCTCGCCGCCGCCCGCCGAGACCCGCGAGGCCATCAAGGGCGGCGGGTTCGACGCGGTGCTGTTCACCTCGTCGTCCACGGTGCGGAACCTGGTCGGCATCGCGGGCAAGCCGCACAACGTCACGGTGATCGCCTGTATCGGCCCGGCCACCGCCAAGACCGCCGAGGAGCACGGGCTGCGGGTGGACGTCATGTCGCCCGAGCCGTCCGTGCACAAGCTGGCCGAGGCGCTGGCCGACTTCGGCGCCCAGCGGCGGGCCGACGCCGCCATGGCGGGAGAATCGGTGAAGCGGCCGAGCGAGAAGCGCCCGGCCAGGAGGAGGGCACGTTCGTGAGCACGTATGGCGAGTTTCCGCTGTCCCGGCCGAGGCGGCTGCGGACGACGGCGGCGATGCGGCGCATGGTCGCCGAGCACCGGCTGCACCCGTCCGATCTGATCCTGCCGGCGTTCGTGCGGGAGGGCGCGGCCGAGCCGGTGCCGCTGGGCTCCATGCCCGGCATCGTGCAGCACTCGCGGGACTCGCTGAAGAAGGCGGCGGCCGACGCCGTCTCCGCCGGCCTCGCCGGAATCATGATCTTCGGTGTCCCCGAGGACGCGAAGAAGGACGCGGCGGGCACGGCGGGCACCGACCCGGACGGCATCCTGCAGGTCGCGCTGCGGGACGTGCGGGCCGAGGTCGGCGACGACCTGGTGGTGATGTCCGACCTGTGCCTGGACGAGTACACCGACCACGGGCACTGCGGCGTGCTGGACGCGGCGGGCCGGGTGGACAACGACGCGACGCTGGAGCGGTACGCCGAGATGGCCCGCGTCCAGGCGGACGCCGGGGCCCATGTCGTCGGCCCCAGCGGCATGATGGACGGGCAGGTCGCGCACGTCCGGCGGGCGCTGGACGGGGCGGGCTTCGCCGACGTGGCCGTCTTCGCGTACACCGCGAAGTACTCCTCCGCGTTCTACGGCCCCTTCCGGGAGGCCATCGCCTCCTCGCTGCAGGGCGACCGCAAGGCGTACCAGCAGGACTGTGCGAACGGCCGCGAGGCGCTGCGCGAGCTGGCGCTCGACCTCGCGGAGGGCGCGGACATGGTGATGGTCAAGCCGGGGATGCCGTATCTGGACGTGCTGCGGGACTTCGCGGAGGCGTCCGACGTGCCGGTGGGCGCGTACCAGATCTCCGGGGAGTACGCGATGATCGAGGCGGCGGCGGAGAAGGGCATCGTGGACCGCGAGGCCGCGATCCTGGAGACGCTGACCGCCTTCAAGCGGGCCGGCGCCCGGATGATCCTCACCTACTGGGCGACGGAGGTCGCGGGGCGCCTGCGGTAGGCAGGTTTCCTGCGCTGGGCCGGGGCTGCCCCTTGCTGTTTCGTCGCAGTCTGCGGGTGCGATGGGGGTACCCCCTGCTCGAGCGAAGCCGAGAGCTTGGGGGAGGCTGGTCGCGCAGTTCCCCGCGCCCCTGGCGGGGCGCGGGGGTGCACCGACAGGCGGCTACAGCTTCTCCGGGGTGCGGATGCCCAGCAGGGCCATGCCCTGGTGCAGGGTGCGCGCTGTCAGGTCGCACAGGAAGAGCCGGTTCTCCCGCTCCGCCTCGGTGGCGGCACTGAGCACGGGGCAGTTCTCGTAGAACGGGCTGTAGAGCGAGGCCAGTTCGTACAGATACGCCGCCAGCTTGTGCGGCTCGTACTCCTGCGCGGCGGTGGCCAGCGTGTCCCCGAACTCGTCCAGGTGCAGCGCCAGCGCCCGCTCCTGCGGCGCCAGTTCCAGCTCCGGGTGCGCCGCCGGGCGCGCGCCCTCGCCGCCCCTGCGGAAGATCGAGCGGATCCGGGCGTACGCGTACTGGAGGTAGACGCTGGTGTCGCCCTGGAGGGAGACCATCCGGTCCAGGTCGAACACGTAGTCGCGGGTCATGGAGTTGGAGAGGTCGGCGTACTTCACCGCGCCGATGCCGACCTGCGCCGCGCGGTCCCGGATCTCCTCCTCGGAGAGGTCCTGCGCCTTCTCGCGGACGACGACGGCCGCGCGCTCCACGGCCTCGTCCAGCAGGTCCACCAGCCGGACCGTCTCGCCCTCCCGGGTCTTGAACGGCTTGCCGTCCTTGCCGAGCACCGTGCCGAAGGCGAGCTGCCGCGCGGCGCCCTCGGGCAGCCAGCCCGCGCGCCGCGCCGTCTCGAAGACCATCCGGAAGTGCAGCGCCTGCCGCGCGTCCACCACGTACAGCAGGGTGTCGGCCTTCAGTTCGCCCACGCGGTTGCGGATGGCGGCCAGGTCGGTGGCCGCGTAGCCGAAGCCGCCGTTGGACTTCTGGACGATCAGCGGGGTGGGCGTGCCGTCGGGCCCCTTCGCGTCCTCGAAGAAGACGCAGAGCGCCCCCTCGGAGCGCACCGCGACGCCGGACTCCTCCAGGTCCTTCACGACCTGGTGGAGGTCGTCGTTGTAGGCGCTCTCGCCGACGATGTCCGCGTCCCGGATCTCGACGTCCAGCTCGTCGTAGACACTGTGGAAGTACGTCTTCGACTCGTCCACGATCTTGTGCCAGAGGGCCAGCGTCTCCGGGTCGCCGCTCTGCAGCGCGGGCACCCGGTCCCGGGCGCGGGCCTTGAACGCCTCGTCCGAGTCGAAGAGGGCGCGGGAGGACTTGTAGAGCCGGTTGAGGCGGGCCATGGCCGCCTCGCCCTGCCCGCCGGCCTGCGCCGCGTCCGACTCGTGGTCCAGCTCGTGCGGATGCTCGACCAGATACTGGATGAGCATGCCGAACTGGGTGCCCCAGTCGCCGATGTGGTGGCGCCGGACCACCCGCTCGCCGCGGTGCTCCAGGATGTGCACGATCGCGTCGCCGATGACGGTCGAGCGCAGATGGCCGACGTGCATCTCCTTGGCGACATTCGGCTGGGAGTAGTCGATGACCGTGGTGCCGGGCGCGTCCGCGTACGGGACGCCCAGCCGGTCGTCGGCGGCGCGTGCGGCGAGCGTACGGACCAGGGCGTCGTCGGAGACCGTGATGTTGAGGAAGCCGGGCCCCGAGACCTCGATCCGGGCGATCTCACCGCTCGCGGGGAGCGCCGCGACGACCTGCGCCGCCAGCTCCCGCGGGTTGCCGCCCAGCCGCTTGGCGAGCGCGAGCATGCCGTTGGCCTGGAAGTCGGCCCGGTCGCTGCGTCGGAGGAGCGGGTCGGCGGAGGCGGCCTCCGGCAGGGCAGCCGAGAGGGCGTCCGAGACGCGCTGGTGAACCGATGCGGCGAGCGAGGGAACCGAGGCCATGGCGTGCTTACCGTTCCGTTGGGTGAGTGTGTGGAAGAGGCCAGTATCCCATGGGGGAGAGCGGGCTTTCGTGTCCCGGCCGGGGGCCCGGGGTGTCCCCCGGGGGACGGTGCCGGTGATGGGAGAATGTGAGCGCAAGGCTTGTGACGCACCAGGAACGCACAGAGAAGGAAGTGCCGGACGTGGCTCAGACCACTCATGAGGCCGACTGGGTCTCCCGTATCGCCGATGAGGTCATCGCGGAAGCGGAGCGTCGTGCCCCCGGCAAGAAAATCGTGTGCGCGTCGGGGCTCAGCCCCTCCGGCCCGATCCACCTGGGCAACCTGCGCGAGGTGATGACACCGCACCTGGTCGCCGACGAGATCAAGCGCCGCGGCCTCGACTGCGAGCACATCCTGTCCTGGGACGACTACGACCGGTTCCGCAAGGTCCCGGCCGGAGTCGAGGGCGTGGACGAGACGTGGAACGAGCACATCGGCCGCCCGCTGACCTCCGTCCCGGCCCCGTCCGGCAGCCCGTACGGGAACTGGGCGCAGCACTTCAAGGCCGCGATGGAGGCCGCGCTGGTCGAGCTGGGCGTGGAGTACCGCGGCATCAGCCAGACCGAGATGTACACCGGCGGCGCCTACCGCGAGCGGATCCTCTTCGCGATGCGCGAGCGCGCCCGGATCGACGCCGTGCTGGAGCGCTACCGGACGCTGGAGAAGTCCGGCGGCGGGAGCGGCGGGAGCGGCGGCAAGGCCGGCAAGCAGCAGCAGAAGAAGCAGCAGAAGCCGCTCGACGAGGCCGAGGTCGAGGCCGCCGAGGGCTCCGGCGCCGCGGCCGAGGACGACGGCTCCGGCGCGGGCACGGGGGAGTACTACCCGTACAAGCCGTACTGCACGGTGTGCGCCCGTGACCTCACCACGGTGACCGCGTACGACGACGAGACCACCGAGCTGACCTACCGCTGCGCCTGCGGGCACGGCGAGACGGTGCTGCTGCGCGAGTTCGACCACGGCAAGCTGGTGTGGAAGGTCGACTGGCCGATGCGCTGGGCGTACGAGAACGTCGTCTTCGAGCCGTCCGGTGTGGACCACCAGTCGCCCGGCTCGTCGTTCGTGGTCGGCGGGCAGCTGGTGCAGGAGATCTTCGGGGGCGGTCAGCCGATCGGCCCGATGTACGCCTTCGTCGGCATCAGCGGCATGGCCAAGATGTCCTCGTCCAAGGGCGGGGTGCCGACTCCGGCGGACGCGCTGCAGATCATGGAGGCTCCGCTGCTGCGCTGGATGTACGCGCGCCGCAAGCCGAACCAGTCCTTCAAGGTCGCCTTCGACCAGGAGATCCAGCGCACCTACGACGAGTGGGACGCGCTGGGCCGGAAGATCGCCGACGGCAGCGCCCAGCCCGCCGACCGCGCCGCGCACGCCCGCGCCGCCACGACCGCGCTCGGCCCGCTGACCGTCACCCCGCGCCCCCTCCCGTACCGCACCCTGGCGTCCGTCGCGGACATCACCGGCGGGCACGAGGAGCAGACGCTGCGCATCCTGAGCGAGCTGGATCCGGAGCACCCGGTGCACGCGCTCAGCGAGGTGCGGCCCCGGCTGGACCGCGCGCACCGCTGGATCACCACACAGGTGCCGGTCGACCAGCGCACGAAGGTGCGCGACGAGCCGGACGCCGAACTGCTCGGCTCGCTGGACGAGGAGCAGCGCGCCGCGCTGCGGCTGCTGCTGGACGGGCTGGACGAGCACTGGTCGCTGGACGGGCTGACCCAACTGGTGTATGGCGTACCGAAGGTGCGGGCCGGGCTCGCGCCGGACGCCAAGCCGACGCCGGAGCTGAAGGCGGCCCAGCGCGGGTTCTTCGCCCTGCTCTACCGGCTGCTGGTGGGCCGCGAGACGGGCCCGCGACTGCCCACGCTGCTGCTCGCGGTCGGCGCCGAGCGCGTCCGCGACCTCCTGGAGCCGGGCCCGGTGGACGGTGCTGGGTAGGGGCTGCCCCTTGCTGTTTCGTCGCAGGGTGCGGGTGCGGGTGCGTTGTGGCTGGTCGCGCAGTTCCCCGCGCCCCTAGCCCGCGAGGCCCATCTCGGTGTTGTAGCGGTCCTTGAACTCCCGCATATAGCCCCGCAGATAGCTCTCGCTGAGCAGGCTGCCGTCGGCGCCCGTCACGCCGAAGCCCTCGTGCAGGGCGCGGGCGAGCTGGCGGGCGTTCGGAAAGCTGCCCTGCGCGGCGACGTACTGGCGGTACGCCTCGAAGTACACCTCTTCCCGGGGCACTCCGTCGGGTATCCCCAGGGGCCGGTCGTCGTCCTCCGGCGTCCCCAGCGCCCGCCGCCGCCCGCCGGGCGTCACGGGCACGGTCACCCGGGGAGCGGTCGCATGCTGCTCGGCTGCGGCGTAGGCGGGCTCCCCCACCCGCTGCGGCTCCGGGGCGGGTTCGGGCTCCGGGGCGGG
>NZ_JAAKZZ010000203.1 GCF_011045075.1 Streptomyces boncukensis | reverse complement strand
CTCTCCACCATCACGCCCAAGAGCCCCCCTGAATCTGTAGCTACGCCCGCTACACCCGCCGCGACCTGCGATGTAGCGGGCCCTGCAGCGGGTGCCGCTACGACCGTAGCGATGCCCGCTACACCCGTCGATCCGACCGGGGAGAGCCCCTGAGATGCCCTACCGCTACACCTGCCGGACCTGCCGCGCGTCCGGCGCGGTGCACACCACCAGACGCGGCGCCCACCGTGACGAGGCCGGGCACCGGGACGCGGTCCACGGCGGCATGACGCCGCCGAACGGCGACCACGTGCACTACGCCACCCCCAGCCCCCGCGGGCTCATCGTCACGGCCGCGGTGCTGCTGCTCCTGGTCGCCATCAAGGCCGTCACCGGCATCGCGCCGGACGACGTAGCCCGGTGGGCCGGGCTGCTGTGACCACGAAGATCCGGGGCCGGCCTCCCGTGTGGCTGCACTTCGGCCAGCCCCGGTCTCCATCCCGATCACGAGACGAGGAGGTCAGCATGGCCTTTCGGAGACAGATCCCTCAAGAGAAGCTGGCGGAGAGCATGACGCCCGAGCAGCGCGAGCGGCACGAGACGGTCTACCAGCCTTCCCGGGGCGGCTGGCACCGCGAGCCCGACAAACCGGTGCCCGGCAGGCCCAAGCCCCACACAGGGCAGTCGGGGCGGTGACGCGCCCGGTACCTGCGCGTACTCCATGATCCCCTGAGCCCGCACCAGGCCCAGGCCGGGCCGCCCAACAACTTACGGAGTGACCCATGCTGCTCGCATCTCTCGGCGCCGCCCTCGCGATCCTCGGGATCTTCGGAATCTGACCGAACCTCCTGGGCCCGCTCCGCACTCAGCGAGCGGGCCCTCTCGCGTACACGCCCCTACCGTCCCGGCATGACCAGCACGGACGACCACGACCCGCAGCAGCGCCCCCGCTCCCCGAACGGGAGGCTGCTGCGCAGTGTCGAGACCGCCGAGCGCGACGCCGCCGCCGCGAGCCTGCGCGAGTCCGGCCACACGTTCCAGCAGATCGCCGAAGAGCTGGGCTTCTGCTCGCGCGGCGCCGCACACGACGCCGTGAACCGCGCGCTGCACGCCATCGTCAAGAAGAGCGCGGAAGAACTCCGCCAGCGGGAGGCCGAACGGCTCGACGGCTTGTACGAGGAAGCACTTTCCGTGCTGGAGCGCACCCACTACGCCCATTCCCATGGCCGCCTGGTGCTCGACACAGACGGCGCTCCGCTCCCGGACGACGGCCCGCGCCTGGCCGCGCTGCGGGAGATGCGGCAGGTCCGCGAGTCCTACCGGCGCCTGCACGGCCTGGACGCCGCGCAGGCGGCTGACGTGACCGTGCGCCAGACCGCGCCGCCGGCCGACGAGTCCGACCGCCGAGAGCGGCTCGGCGCCGTCGCCGCCGAGATCGCCCGCCGCACCGCGTCCGGACAGGCCCCGGATGCCGAGGACCTGTTGTCCGAGTGACCGGCTACGCGGGGTACACCGACACCGAGTTGCACGCCGAGGCACGGCGCCTCGCCGCGCTCCAAGACCCGGCCATGATGGGCCTCTACCTGCACCCCGGCGCCTACCGGGTGCGGGCACACACCCGGCTGATCGCGGCCGCGCTCGCCGAGCTGGGGCCTGACGCCGACCGGTTGCTGGTCACCACCCCGCCCCAGATCGGGAAATCGGTGCTCGTCTCCGAGCTGCTGCCCGTGTGGTGGCTCGCCCGCCGACCCGCTGACCGCATCGCGATCGCCTCCTACGCGGGCAGCCTCGCCACGAAGAAGGCGCGCGCGGTGCGCCGCCTGGCGGCCGACCGGGGCGCCGAGTTCGGTCTCCAGCTCCAGCGCGGGGAGCAGACCGCCTACGACTGGTCGCTGACCTCCGGCGGCGGGATGCGCGCGGTCGGCGTCGGCGGCGGCCTGACCGGGCACCCGATCACCGGGATCGGGATCGTGGACGACCCGCACAAGGACCGCAGGGAAGCGGACTCCGCGCTGATGCGCGAACACGTGTGGGACTGGTGGTCGTCGGTGTTCCTGTCCCGGCTGCGCCCCGGCGTCCCCGTGGTGCTGTGCATGACCCGCTGGCACCCCGACGACCTCGCCGGCCGCGTCCTGGCGCACGAGGGCACCACGACGGACGGCGGCAGGTGGCGCGTGGTGCACCTGCCCGCCCTCGCTACCAGGGAGGATGACCCGCTCGGCCGCGCCCCCGGCGAACCACTCACGCACCCCGCGCTCGCCGACGACGAGCGCGAGCGTCTGCTCGCGCACTGGCACGACAAGCGCCGCACCTCCACCCCACGGGACTGGGGTGCCCTCTACCAAGGGGATCCGCAGCCACCCGGGGGAGCGCTGCTTACCCACTCCGAGATGGCCGCGGCCTACTGCCCCACCCCGGCTGAGCCGGTGCGGCGGGCGGTCGCCGTGGACCCGTCGGGCGGCGGCCGGGACACGGCCGGAGTGGTCGCCGGTTACCTCGGCGCGGACCAGCGGCTGTACCTGACGCACGACCGCACGCGGCGGATGCCCTCGGACCAGTGGGCCCGTGAGGCATGTGCACTGGCGGCTGAGACGGACGCGACGCTGATCCTGGTGGAGAAGAACTACGGCGGCGACATGGTCACCCTCTCCATCCGCACGGCGTGGGACGCCCTCCAGCGCGAAGGCACCATCCCGGCCGACGCGATGCCGCCCTACGTGCAGCCGGTCACCGCCCGCGTCGGGAAACTCCTCCGCGCCGAGCCGGTGGCGCAGCAGTGGCGCGAGGACCGAGTACGCCTCGCCGCACATCTGCCCGAGCTGGTGTCGGAGTGGGTGTCCTGGCAGCCCGGGTCTGACTCCCCGGGGCGGATCGACGCGAGCGTCTACCTCGCTTGCGGGCTGCTGCGCGCGCCGAGCACGGGGGAGGCGATCAGCTCGGCGGCCGGGGTGTCCCTGTCCGCTGCGACCGGACACGTCCGGACAGGGCTCGGGGCTATCTCCCTCGGCCGATCCGGACACATCCGCTGACCCTCCGGACGCCTGGGCCGGGCCGCGGCGTACACGCCCCTACCGTCCTCGCGGCAACACCTCCGCACCCCGCAGGCGCGGAGCCCCCCACACGAAGGAACTGATCATGAAGAAGGCGTTCGCGGCTGCCGCGACGGTGGCCATGACCGGCAGCGCGCTCCTGGCCGGCAGCGGCGTGGCCGCGGCCGACAACGGCTCGGACGAGGGCATCGAGAAGGGCCGGACCTGCATGGCCATCCTCGACACCCCGATCCCGCTGCTGACGCCGGAGACCGATCTCCTGGTGGCCCTGTGCCAGGAGCCCGAGGACAGCGACAACGGCGACGGCGACGGCGACGACAACGGGAACGGCGGAGACGACGGGACCGGCAACGGCGACAACGGAAACGGGAACGGGAACGGCGGCGAGCCTACCCCGGAGCCCGCGGCGCTGCTCTACCGCTGACCTCCCCAGTGAGCAGGACCGGCCCCGGACACCCAAGCGTCCGGGGCCGGTCCTACACCCCGACCGGCATCGGACGCAGCGGGAGTCCCGCGTACGCGCCCCTACCCTCCCCGAGTGGCTCACCAGATCATCCTCGCCCTGCTCACCCTCGGCGCCATCGCCCGCCTCACACGGCTCGTGGTCAACGACACCATCACCGCGCCCGCCCGTGACGCCGTCGACCGCCGCGCCCCCAAGTCCCGCCCGTGGCGGTGGCTGTCCGAGCTGCTGCACTGCCCATGGTGCGCATCCATCTGGATCGCCGCCGCCACCGCAACCGCGCACTGGGCCTGGCACGACACCACACTCTTCCGTTACGTCGTCGCCGCGCTGACCGCCTCGCACGTCGTCGCACTCGCCGCCGCCTGGCTCGACTCCCCGCCCACGCCCCGGCAGCTCGTCATCGATCCCGTCGCGCTCGACCTCGCCGTCCGCGACCGCCGCCGATAAGGGGAATGTCCCGTGGCCTGGTGGAAGCTCCACAAGCGCGACAAGGGCGACGTGCCGAACGGCGCCATGCTCGCCTCCGCCGCGCTCGTCTCCAAGGACCAGGTGCGGACCGTCGTCGGTGCACGTCAGGAGTGGCAGGCGGAGGGCTGGGACTTCTACCGCGCCGTCCCCGAACTGCGCGCTGGAGTCACCTGGGCCGCGAACGGCTGCTCGCGCGCCCGCCTCTACATTGGCCGGATCGACCCCGACGGCTCCAGCGAGCCGGTGCCCGTCGACGCCGAGGGCGACGACACCACCACCCCGGAGCAGGCTGCCGCGCTCCTGGCGCCGCTGGAGGAACTGGCCGGGGGACAGCTCGGGCAGTCCGAGATGCTGCGCCGCTTCTCCGTGCTCCTCGACGTCCCCGGGGAGTCGTACCTGCTCGGCTACGACGACCCGGAAACGCGTGAGCGCCGCTGGCTGGTCTGCTCCCCCTCCGAGGTCACCAGCGCTGCCGGCGGGAGCGCGATCCGCGTGCAGCTCCCCGAGTCGTCCACAGCGCGCGTCGAGCTGCCGCTGGAGAAGTGCACGCTGATCCGTCTGTGGCGCCCGGACGCCGAGCTGGCCTACCGGCCGGACTCCCCAATCCAGGCGCTGCGCGATCCGCTGCGGGAGCTGCAAGGTCTCTCCGCCCACGTCCTGGCCACCGTGGAGTCTCGGCTGGCCGGGGCCGGGTTGATGCTGCTGTCCGATGACGTCGCCCCGGCGACACCGCAGCAGTCCGACGGACCGAACCCGCTGCACTCCAATCCCGTCGCGGCAGCGCTGCTGGAGTCGATGGCCACACCGCTGAAGAACCGGGATTCAGCCGCGGCCATCGTTCCGTTGCTGCTCACCACGCCCGGCAGCCCGAAGGACAAGATCGAATACGAGACGTTCGCCACCGAGCTGGACGAGCAGGTGCTGCCCCTGCGCGAGTCCGCGATCAAGCGAATTGCGACCGGGCTGGACATGCCGCCCGAGGTGCTGACCGGGCTGGCAGAGAGCAACCACTGGAACGCCTGGCTCTCGGACGAGACCGGAATCAAGCTCCATCTGGAACCGAAGCTCGGGCTGATCGCAGACGCCCTGACGGAACGCTATTTCCGCCCCGCGTGGGAAGCACTCGGCGTACCGGATCCGGAAAACTGGGCCTGCTGGTACGACACCAGCGATCTGCGGCAGAGGCCGAACCGCGGCCCGGAGGCCGCCGAGGCGCACTCGCGCGGTGTGCTGTCGGATGCGGCCTACCTGCGCGAACTGGGCTTCAGCTCGGAGGACATGCCGGACAACGCCGAGCAGCAGCGCCGTCTGCTCCTCCAGCTCGCCACGACGAGCCCGCAGCTCGCGCCCGCCGCGCTGGAGGCCCTCGGCGTGACGCTACCGGACTCCGCGCGGGCCGCAGCGACGGACGCCGACCCGGCGCCGGTCGAGAGCACGCGGGAGCGGGCCGAACCGGAGCTGCCGCGCGAGGGTCCGCCAGAGCTGCCCGGCGTCGCCGCGTCGGCCGCCGCCGGGGACTGGCGGATCTCCTGCCTGGACATGGCCGTGCGCCGCGCACTGGAGCGCGCCGGCCAGTGGCTCCTCAAACACGGCGGCCGATCACTGTACGGCCAGTACCGGGACGTGCCGCTCCACCAGATCCATGTCCGGCTCGGCGCCCGGCAAGACCAGCTCGACCAGATGCTTACCGGCGCCTATCAGCTGCTCCACGACTCTGTACCGGGCGAGCCATGCCTGCACCGCGCCGTCGACCACTACGTGCGCGCCCTGCTCCTGGCCCGCGAGGAACACCACCGCGACTACCTCGCCCGCGCCATCGCGCAGGCCGGATGCGACGACCGCGGGGCGGCATAGATGGCTCCGCGCGATCCGTGGCTCGCCGCGCGCATGCACCAGCGCGCCCAGCTCGCTGCAGGCGAGGCCGAGCTGCACCCGGCCGTGCAACGTGCGGTGGCCGAGTACCTGGCGGCCGTGCGCGCCGGCATCCTCGACGACCGCACCACCGCGCTCACCGCCGCCGCGGGCGATGCAGGGCCCGACTGGGCCGGGTGGCCCGATGCGTCGGTGTGGACCCGGCTCGTGCAGCGCCACATCGCTCCCGCCTGGCGCGCGGTGTGGGGCCGCTCCTATCGGCGCACCGCCCCGCAGGCCCCGGACGGTGCCGGGGAGGGCCGGGCGGACGACGAGGGGGAGTCGCTGGCGGAGCGGCTGCGTGGTTTCCCCGGTCGGGTGTGGGAGCGCCTGCGCCGCGCCGTCCGTGACGGCCTGGACCGCGGGGAGAGTCCCGCCCAGCTCCGCGATCGCGTGGCCACCCTGACGACGTTGGAGGGCTGGACCGGCGACGCGTTGACCATGACCCGCACCGAGGTCCACACCGCGCTGAACGCCGGAGCGCTCGCTGCCGCCCTGGACGAGCAAGCCCGCACCCGCCGCCCCTGGACGAAGGTGTGGCTGGCCACGAACGACGCCCGCACCCGGGCCACACACCGCGCGGCCGAAGGGCAGCAGCAGCCCCTCCGCCAGCCCTTCACCGTCGGCGCCGCCGCCCTGCAATTCCCCGGCGACCCCCGCGGCCCCGCTGGCGAGGTCATCAACTGCCGCTGCGCCGCCCAGTACCGCCCCCTGTAGGAGACCGTGATGCTCATCCCCTGGACCTCAGCCCTCGTAGCCGCCGCAGCCCCGGCCCCGGCGGTCGATGTCGCTGATGACGGCACCTGGACCGGCGTGATCACCCTCGTCAACGAGTGGTCCGCGGACGGCCGCATGCTCGAACTCGGCGACGACGACACGATCGACGTGCGCCCCCTCCCGCTCCCGGTGACCGTGCAGTACGTCACCGGACGGGGGCACGACGGCGCCACCGTCGGGCTGATGACCCTGGACGAGGTGTGGCGCGACGACTCTCGGGTGATGGGCCGGGGCCGGATCGACCTGGACGACGCCGAGGGCGCCGCGCTCGCCCGCAAGATCCGTGGCGGCTTCTTCCGCTTCGTCAGCGCGGACATCGACAAGGCGGACGGCCGCATGGTCTGCGTCGGCGAGGACGGCGCCCCTATGGACGACTGCGAGCCCGGCGAGGACACGGAGACCGGGGAGCTGTATACGCAGTGGCGGATCATGGGCGCCGCGCTCCTCGCGCACCCCGCTTTCCCGGAAGCTTCCATCGGCATGGCCGACCAGCCAGCCCCCGCACCGGCCGCCGAGGACGACGACGGCCAGAACGACGAAGACGATCCCCGCTGCGTACGCCCCGGCCCCGACGGAAGCTGGGTACCAGCCGACTGCGACGAGGACGACGCCGTGCCTGCGAACGACGCCGGGGACGGACCCGCCGACAGCCCGGCGGACGCCGGAATCGAGTCGGCCGCGCTGGCGGTGGACACCGATCTGCCCTGGGCATCCCGCGACCGCGACTGGGACGGCAGCGCGGCAGCCGATCGCGTGGAGGAGTGGGCCACCCCCGAAGGAGCTGAGTCCTTCGACCCCGCGCGCATGCGCCGCGCCTTCCTGGTGGTCGACGGTGCCCCGGACCTCAAAGGCTCCTACAAGTTCGGCGTGGCCGACATCGTGAACGGCGAACTACGGCTCGTCTGGGACGGCGTGACGACCGCGTACGCCGCGCTGCAAGGCGCTCGTTCCGAGCCGAACATCAGCGCCGAGCAGCGCCGCTCTGCTCTGCGGCAGGTACAGGCCCTGTACCGCGCGGCAGCTGACGAGTTCGATGACCCGGCGATCCGCGAGCTTCCCGGCGCCGAGGACGACGGGGCCGCGGTGACGGCCGCCGCATTCCGGCACGACGGATGGCTCCCGCCCACCGAGTGGTTCCGCGGGCCGGAGCTGGACGACCTCCAGCCCGTCACCGTCGACGACGACGGCCGCGTACGCGGCTACCTCGCGGCATGGGGCGTCGAGCACCGGTCCTACCCCGGCCGCGCCGTCACCCCACCGCGCTCCGCGTCCGGCTACGCGCTCTTCAACAGCCGTCCCGTTGCCACGAGCGAGGGTCTGGTGGATGTCGGGCTCATCACGATGGGTACCGGGCACGCCGCCCTCGGGCTCGACCGCAGGGCCGCCGCAGCGCACTACGACGACACCGGAACCATGGCGGCTATCGTGCGGGCCGGGGAGGACGCGCGCGGCATCTGGCTCGCGGGTGCCGTGCTGCCGGATCTGACGGATGAGCAGCGGCTGCGGCTGTCCCTGTCGCGGTTCTCCGGGGACTGGCGGCAAGAGGGCGCCGGGCTGGAGCTGGTGGCCGCACTCGCGGTGAACACCGAGGGTTTCCCGGTACCGACGCGGCGCCGTACCGAGCAGGGCGATTACGCTCTTGTCGCCGCCGGAGCACTGCCTGCATTCGGGGACGCGGCAGGGCTGGGCATCAGGGACCTGGCTGACGCGGTCCTCGCCGAGCAGGAGCGGAGGGCCCGGCTGAAGTCCCGCGCCGCCTCGGCTGCTGGCGTGCTGCGGCAGGTGCGGGTGAAGCTCGCCGCACGCCGGGCCCGATCCCCGCGCGCGGTCGCGCTAGCCACCACCACCCGCGAGGACGACGCCGACACCGCAGACAGCGACGGCTTCCAGAACAACCTGGAAGAGTACTGGAAGCGCGGCCCCGGCGCCGCCCGGATCCGCTGGGGAACCCCCGGGGACTGGACGCGCTGCCACCGGCACCTGACCCGGCATGTCGGTGACGAGCGGGCCCGGCGCATCTGCGCCCAGTGGCACCACGACGTGACCGGCCTGTGGCCCGGCGACCGGCGCAACCCCTGACCGCTCCGGCCGCAGTGTACTCGCCTCTACGCTCCCGGCGAGACCACAAGCCAGGGAGGACGCATGGGGTGCAACTGCGGTGGCCGATCCGGCGGCCGTGCCACCCGGACCGGCACCACCGGCACGGTTTGGCGGCACATCGACCAGCACGGCGGACAGGTCGACTACGCGTCGGAAGCCAGCGCCCGCATCGCCCAGCGGGCTCGCGGCGGCACCGTCGACCAGATCGACCCACGCACCGGGGCCACCATCACCCCAACCACACGCGAGGAGAGCTGATCGTGGGCTACGACCTGGATATCCCGAACCGCTTCACCTATCACCCACCGCAGGGGGACCAGCCCGAACGGTACGAGCGGCTGCGTGCCGCTGGCCGGGAGTTCGCGGAGTTGCTGGCCGAGCTGTGCCCGTCCAGCCCGGAGCTGTCTCGCGCGGTCGCGCACGTGGACGAGGCAGTGATGAACGCGAACGCGGCCATCGCACGGCACGCCTGACCAACGCGTACGCGCCTCTACGCTGCGCTGGACTCCGCTGGCTGGTGGGCCGGGAGCTGACGACGAGACCCCGTAGAAGGGGGACGAAGCCGTGAGCTTCCTTGACGATCTCCTCGCCAAGCTCGGCGAGGCCCCGGCCGACCAGCACGCGGACATCGTCCGCCAGGCCATCACCGACGCCGGGCCCGACCTGGACCCGGCCGAGATCACCACCGAGGTCCTCAGCCGATTCGAGACGGCCGAGGGCGACGGCGCTGCCGACGACGAGACCGTGGCCATGCTGGAGCAGCTGGCCACCGTCGCCGACGGCGTGACCGCGCACCAGGCCGCCGCCGATGAGCGAACCGAGCGTGCCGCCGCCGCCAGCGAGCGGCTGCGCGGCCTCCAGCCTCCGGCCGACGACGAGCCCACCGCCCAGCCGGCGACCGAGTCCGCCCTCCAACCGGCCGCCGAGCCGGAACCGGAGCCGGTAGCGCCCGCCGAGCCCGTTGCGGCCTCGGCGCGCCCGCGGGTGCCGCTCGGGCTGCACTCGACCACCCCGCCCGCGCCGTCCGGCGAGGCCGACGGGCGCACGACGCACACTCTGGTCGCCGCGGCCGACGTGCCCGGATACTCCACCGGCCAGCAGCTCGACGGACTCCAGGATTTCGGGCGCGCGTGGGAGCAGCGCATGATGCCGCTGATCTCATCCGGCGGACGCGGCGGCGGAGGTCGTCAGCGCGTCGGAGTCGCCCGCATCAAGCGGGATGTCCCGGCCGAGTTCACGATCCGTGACGACTCCGAGGCGGACGCCGTCATCAAGCGCGCCACCGACGAGTCCCAGCTCTCCGGCGGTTCTCTCGTCGCAGCTGGTGGCTGGTGTGCCCCGTCGGAGACCTTGTACGACCTGTGTGACCTGCGGATCACGCAGGAGGGCATGGTGAATCTGCCCTCCGTCACCGCGCGCAGGGGCGGTCTGAGGTACCCGGCCGACTTCGACTGGGCGGCGATCTTCGGCGCCTGGGACACCGTGGGCTTCCACCAGACCGAGGCCGACGCCATCGCAGGAACCGAGAAGCCCTGCCTCGAAGTCCCGTGCCCGGACGAGTTCCAGGAGTGCCGTCTGGACGTCGACGGCGTCTGCATCCGCACCCCGATCCTGACGGAAAGGGGCTGGCCCGAGAGGGTCGCCCAGTTCACGGAGGGCGTGCTGGCGATCCACGCGCACAAGCTCAACGCGTGGAAGATCGCCAAGATGGAGGAGCTGAGCACCCCCATCACGATGCCGACCCCTGCCGCGCCGGACCCGGCCGCCGCCGTGACCGATCCACACGGCCCCGGGCTGGTCGAGTCCGTGTTGAGCATGCTGGAGCTTCAGGTCTACTACCAGCGCTACCGCGAGCGTCTGTCGCCCACCGCGACGCTGGAGCTGTTGGCCCCGATCTGGCTCAAGCCGATCCTGAAGTCCGACCTGCGGAAGAAGCAGGCGATCGAGCGCAGGTGGACGGTCGCGGACGGCGACATCGACGCCTATCTCCGGTCCATCGGCGTGAATCCGCAGTGGGTGTACGACTGGCAGGATGCCTACGCCGATCAGGACGCTGCGGGCTTCGGCGGTGAGACGGTGCCGACGGTGTGGCCGTCCGAGGTCAAGGTACTGCTGTACCGCGCGGGCAGTTTCTTCCAGCTCCAGGCCGACGTCATCAGCCTCGACGGTGTCTACGACCACGCCAGCCTCACGCAGAACATGTACACCAGCTTGTTCACCGAAGAGGGAATCCAGGTGTGCATGCGGTGCGGTGTCTCCTACGTCGTGACGATCCCGCTGTGCGCCAACGGCCTGTCCGGCGGCCTGCAGACCACGACCTGCGCGGCCCCGGCCCCGGCCCTCGCCGCCTGATCCGGCGGCCCGGCCTGGCAGGCCCCGGCGCCCCCCTTGCCGGTGATGCCCCAGGCCGGGCTGCCTCCAAGTTTTCCGGAGGCGCATGTGAGTACCCCTGTTCCGGGGCGTGTGGAGGTGGACCCGCCTCCGATCGAGCCCTATACCTACGGTCTGCTGTCGGTCGCGCAGGTCGTCACGGGTGACGGCCGCTGGCAGATGGGCGGCGTCGAATACTCCACGGACGCGTGCGCGCAGGGCGGCCGGGTCGAGGGCTCGTGCCCGGTGCCGGCCGACGGCGGCGGCACGTCCCACGACAAGCCGCTGGCCGAGAGCCTGGACTGGGTGACCGGCGGAGCGCCGTTCACCGTCTACCACCGCGCCGAGTGCAACGCGGTCGCGTTCACGGACCCGCAAGAGCGGGCGCTGGCGCGGCTGCGGGTGGTCGAGCACCGCGAGGTCGAGAAGGCGTTCTCGCTCCAGCTCGGTGCGGCCGACGCGCGGCAGCCGCTCGGCACGGCCGCAGTGCCGCTGCTGGTGGCGCTCGGCGCGCTGGAGCACAACGCGGCCCTGTACTACGGCGGACAGCCGACGCTCCACGCCCCCCGCTGGACCCAGCCGCACTGGACGGCGGCGCGGCTGGTCTCCCAGCAGGGCCCGGAGCTGCGGACCGAGCTGGAGTCGCGGGTGGCGTTCGGCGGCGGCTACTACGACGACCCGTCGGCGCCCGCCGATCCGGCGCCGGCCGAGGGCGAGTTCTGGCTGTACGCCACCGGGACGGTCACCGCGCGCCGTTCGCAGCCGTTCGTGCACGAGGCGTTCGACCCGCCCACCAACACCCGCGTGGCGATCGCTGAGCGCACCTACGCGCTCGATCACGACTGCTACGTGGCCGCTGTCCTCGTCACGGTCGCCCCTGCTGGGGGTGGCGCGTGATGCACGAGATCTATCCCGACCCGGGCGAGACGCTCCGCGATCTGGTGCGCCGCGTCTTGCCCGGCCTGCCTCCGGAGGTACGGGCCGGGGTGCAGGTGGTGACGGGCGGTGAGCGTGCCGGGCTGGTGGTCCCCGGGCACGCCCCGCC
>NZ_JAAKZZ010000202.1 GCF_011045075.1 Streptomyces boncukensis | reverse complement strand
GGCCTGGCCGGGGGCGCGGTCGTCGCGCTCTGCTCAGTCACGACGGACACACTAAGCGGTCCCACTGACAACGGACGAAGCGGCACAAGCGGGACACGCCACAGCTGCCCGCACCCGGCCGTGCACAGCCGCACGCGTCGCAGGTCCAGGTTACCGAAGCCCGTCGCGCGCGTGCGGCACGGGCCGGTGCCGCACGCGCGCGACACCGGCCGCGTAGCCCTCGGCGAGCTGGCGGCGGGAGTCCGCCAGATACGCGGCGAGGAGCCGCTCGGCGGCGGGCGCGTCGCCGGCGGCGAGGGTGTCCAGGATCCGCCGGTTGCGGCCGAGGTAGGGCTCGTGGAAGCGGCGCGGGTCGTCCATCACATGGAAGGCCAGGCGGAGTTCGGCCAGGATGCCGCGCATCAGCGCGTCGGTGCGGGGGCTGCACGCGAGCTCCACGATGCCCTGGTGGAAGCGGATGTTGGCGGTGCCGAGGTCGCGCCAGCGGGCCTCGGCCGCGGCCCGCGCTCCGGCGTCGACGGCCTGCCGCAGGGCGTCCAGCGGATACGGCGGCGCGCCCAGGGCGCGCAGCGCCGCGCACTCGATCAGGGAGCGGACGCGGTAGATGTCCTCCAGGTCCTCGACGGTCAGCACCCGCACGAAGACTCCCCGGTTCAGCCGGTGGACCACCAGCCGCTCATGGGTCAGCAGCCGGAAGGTCTCGCGCAGCGTGTTGCGCGAGATGCGCAGGGCGCCGCAGATCTCCTCCTCCGAGAGCCGGGCGCCCGGACCGAAGGCCCCCTCGGTGATCCGGGTGCGCAGGATGTCGGCGACCCGCTCGGCGGTGCTGGTGCGCCCCAGCAGCACGCGGTCGTCCGCCAGTCCCGCCAGCCCCGCCAGCGCGTTGTCGTTGGTGTCCACGGCGCCCGCTCTCCCTACTCCCCCTGTGAACTTGTCGCCGCCCGTCGGCCGGTGCTGGCTGAAGTGAACCGCACATCGAAGAATCCGACAACATGGGGATTGCAGGATTGTTCAACGATCCTCTACGTTGTGGAAAACCTCGGCGGCTTCCCAAGTCACCACCGCTGCCCGCGCGTTGGGCGCACCGCGCCCTCCCGCCCGTACCGCACCCGACGTCTGCGAGGTGCCATGAGTACGCCCCACACGCCCCGCCTCCCCGGCGGCGAGATCCAGGACCAGGACGGCGGAGCGCTCGCCTGGCTCCGCGCGCTCGGCCCCCGCGGACGGCGCGCCTTCGCCGGCGCGTTCGGCGGCTACGGCCTCGACTCGTACGACTTCTACGCGCTGCCGCTGGGCGCGACCGCCATCGCGGCGTACTTCAACCTCAGCAGCGGGCAGACCGGGATGCTGGCCACCGTCACGCTGGTCGTCTCCGCGGTCGGCGGCGCGGTCGCCGGGGTGCTCGCCGACCGGATCGGCCGGGTGCGCGCGCTGGTCGTCACCGTGGCCACCTACGCGCTGTTCACGGTGGCGTGCGGCTTCGCACCCGACTACGGGACGCTGCTGGTCTTCCGCGGCCTGCAGGGGCTCGGCTTCGGGGGCGAGTGGGCGGTCGGCGCGATCCTGGTCGCGGAGTACGCCTCGGCCCGGCACCGGGGCCGCACGCTCGCCGCCGTGCAGAGCGCGTGGGCGGTCGGCTGGGGACTGGCGGTGCTCGTCTACACGCTGGTCTTCGGACTGCTCGACGACGACCTGGCCTGGCGGGTGATGTTCTTCACCGGAGCCCTCCCCGCGCTGCTCGTGTTCTACGTCCGCAGGAGCGTCCAGGACGCGCCCGAGGCGGCCCGGCGCCGCGCGGAGGGCGCCGAGAAGACCGTCACCGGCTCGATCACGGCGATCTTCCGGCCCGCGCTGCTGCGGACGACGCTGTTCGCCTCGCTGCTGGCGACCGGCGTCCAGGGCGGCTACTACACACTGGCCACCTGGATCCCCAACTACCTGGAGGACGAGCGGGGCTACACGGTGGTGACCACGGGCGGCTTCCTGGCCACCCAGATCTCCGGCGCCTTCGCCGGCTACCTCACCGGCGGCCTGCTCACCGACCGGCTGGGCCGCAAGCGGACCATCGCGCTGTTCGCGGCGCTGTCCGCGGTCTGCGTCGTGGCCTACACCCGGGTCCCGTCCGGGGCCGACGGGCTGCTGCTCGCGCTGGGGTTCCCGCTCGGCTTCTGCATGTCCGCCATCTTCAGCGGCTTCGGCTCCTTCCTCGCCGAGCTGTATCCGACGGCGGTCCGCGGCGCCGGCCAGGGCTTCACCTACAACGTCGGGCGCGGCGTCGGCGCCTGCTTCCCGGCGCTGGTGGGCGTGCTCGCGGACAGCTGGGGCGTGGGCGGGGCGCTGGTGTTCGCCGCGCTCGCCTACGCCATCGCCGCCGCCGCGCTCACCGGGCTCCCGGAGACCCGCGGCACCGAACTCCCGTGAGGAGCCCGCGAACCGGACCGCCGTACCGACAGACCGCCGTACCCACAGACCGCCTTACCGACAGACCGCTGTACCGACAGACCGACAGACCGACAGACCATCGCACCAGGGGGTGCCCCCATGACCATCACCGCATCCGCGGCGGCCGACGGCGCGGCCGTGGCCCGTGCCCGGTTCCGCGCCGGGGAGTCGGAGACGACCGCCGGCCTGGCCCCGGGGCATGTGCAGGCGAACCTCATCGCCGTGCCGGCCGACTGGGCCCAGGACCTGTCGCTGTTCTGCGCGTACAACCGCCAGGCGTGCCCCGTACTCGACATCACCGAGGCGGGGAGCCCGGCGACGCGTCTGGCGGCCGGCGCCGACCTGCGCACCGACCTGCCCCGCTACCGGGTGTGGCGGGACGGCGGGCTCGTCGCCGAGCCCGCCGAGGTGACCGCCCACTGGCGGGACGATCTGGTGGCCTTCCTGCTCGGCTGCAGCTTCACCTTCGAGACGCGGCTGGCAGCGGCCGGGATCCCGCTGCGCCATGTCGAGCAGGGCCGCAATGTGCCGATGTACGTGACGAACCGGCCCTGCCGGCCCGCGGGGCGCCTCAGCGGGCCGCTCGTCGTCTCGATGCGGCCGGTGCCGCGGGACCTGGTGCCCGCGGCCCGCGCGGCGACCCGCGGGATGGCCACCGCGCACGGCTGCCCGCTGCACACGGGCGACCCCGCGGCGCTGGGGATCCGGGCGCTGTCCTGCCCGGACTTCGGCGACGCCGTCCGGCCGGCGCCGGGGGACGTGCCGGTCTTCTGGGCCTGCGGGGTCACCACGCAGACCGCGCTGATGGCCTCACGCCCCCCGTTCGCCGTCACCCACGCCCCCGGGCACATGCTGATCACCGATCTGCGGGACGGGACGCACCCGGGCCCCTGAGCCCTCTCACCCGTCCGCGCCGTCGGGCGGCGGGCCGTAACCACCGCCGCCCGGGGTGCGGACGACCAGGACGTCGTCCGTGCCGATGTCGGCCACGTCCCGGCCCGCGAGCTCCTCGGTGCCGCCGTCCGCGCGTTCGATCGCGTTCCCGCCGAGCGCCCCCGGCCGCCCGCCCGCCATGCCGTACGGGGCGATCCGCCGGTGCCCGGAGAGCAGCGCGACCGTCACCGGCTCCAGGAAGCGCAGGCGGCGCACCACGCCGTCGCCGCCCTTCCAGCGCCCCGCGCCGCCGCTGCCCCGGCGCACCCGGAAGTCCTCGACGCGCACCGGGTAGCGGAATTCGAGGACCTCGGGGTCGGTGAGGCGGGAGTTGGTCATATGGGTCTGCACGGCGTCGGCGCCGTCGAAGCCGTCCCCCGCGCCCGCGCCGCTGGCGACCGTCTCGTAGTACTGCACGCGGTCGTTGCCGAAGGTGACGTTGTTCATGGTGCCGGAGCCCTCGGCCTGGACGCCGAGCGCGGCGTAGAGGGCGCCGGTGACGGCCTGGGAGGTCTCCACATTGCCCGCGACGGTGGCGGCCGGGTAGGCGGGGGCCAGCATCGAGCCCTCGGGGATGCGCACGTCCAGCGGGGTCAGGCAGCCGCTGTTGAGCGGGATGTCGTCGGCCACCAGGGTGCGGAAGACGTACAGCACGGCGGCCATCACCACGGAGCTGGGCGCGTTGAGATTGTCGTCGCGCTGCGCCGAGGTGCCGGTGAAGTCGAGGACGGCCGTGCGGCGGGCGCGGTCGACGGTGACGGCGAGCCGGATGACGGCGCCGCTGTCGGTCTCGTACGCGTACGCGCCGTCGTCGAGGGTGGCGATGATGCGGCGCACGGACTCCTCGGCGTTGTCCTGCACATGGCGCATATAGGCCAGGACGACGTCCAGGCCGAACTCCTCGGTCATCCGGTGCAGCTCGGCGATGCCCTTCTCGTTGGCGGCGATCTGGGCGCGCAGATCGGCGAGGTTGGTGTCCGGGTCGCGGGAGGGGTAGCGCGCCGAGGTGAGCAGCTCCCGGGTCTCGGCCTCGCGCAGCACGCCGCCGCGGACCAGCAGCCAGTTGTCGAAGAGCACGCCCTCCTCCTCGACGGTCCGGCTGAACGCCGGCATGGAGCCGGGGGTCAGCCCGCCGATCTCGGCGTGGTGCCCCCGGGAGGCGACCAGGAAGCGCAGGCCCTCGCCGTCCCGGTCGAAGACCGGGGTGACGACGGTGACGTCCGGCAGGTGGGTGCCGCCGTGGTACGGGTCGTTGATCGCGTACACGTCACCGGGGCGCATGGTCCCCGCGTTGCGGCGCAGCACCTCCTTGATGGACTCGCCCATCGAGCCGAGGTGGACGGGGATGTGCGGGGCGTTGGCGATGAGGTTGCCGTCCGGGTCGAACAGGGCGCAGGAGAAGTCCAGCCGCTCCTTGATGTTGACGGAGTGCGCGGTGTTCTCCAGGCGCACGCCCATCTGTTCGGCGATGGCCATGAAGAGATTGTTGAACACCTCCAGCCGGACCGGGTCGACCTCGGTGCCGACCGCGCCGGCGGCGGCCCGGGGGCGCACCCGGGTGAGCATCAGATGGCCGCGCGGGTCGGCGGCCGCCTGCCAGCCGGGGTCGACGACGGTGGTGGCGTCCGCCTCGGCGACGATGGCCGGCCCCTGGACGGCGTGCCCCGGCGGCAGCGCCTCGCGCCGGTACAGCGGTGTGTCCGCCCAGCGCCCGCCGGTGAACATCCGCACCCGGTCGGCCGGTTCGGTGCCGACCGGCCCCGCGGGCCCGGCGTCCGCGGACACCGGCCCGGCCCGGCCGGTCGCCTCGGCCACGGCCGTGGCGACGACCAGGGGCTTGTCCATGACGAACCCGTACCGGGCGCGGTGCAGCTCCGCGAAGGCGGCGGCCATCGCGTCCGGGTCCGCCAGCGGGACGGTCAGCGTCGCGTCCGTCCCCGCGTACCGCAGCTGGAGGCGGGCCTCGGTGCGCACGGCGTCCTCCGGGATGCCGTCGGCGCGCAGCTCTTCGCGGGTCTGCCGCTCCAGCCGCCCGCACAGCTCGCGTACGCCGGGGAGCTCGGCCGCGGACAGCTCGCGCTCCACGGACTGCTCGCGCAGCGCGGTGGCGTCCGCGACGCCGATGCCGTACGCCGAGAGCACCCCGGCGAGCGGGGGCACGACGACGGTGCCGATACCGAGCGCGTCGGCGACCGCGCAGGCGTGCTGGCCGCCCGCACCGCCGAAGGTGGCCAGGGCGTACCGGGTGACGTCGTGGCCCCGCTGGACGGAGATCTTCTTGACGGCGTTCGCCATGTTGAGCACGGCGATCTCCAGGAACCCGGCGGCGACCTGCTCGGGGGCGCGCCCGTCGGCGGTACGCGCGGCGAGCCGCGCGAAGCCGTCCCGTACGGCCGCGGTATCGAGCGGCTGGTCGCCGCTGTCCCCGAAGACGGCGGGAAAGTGGGCGGGCTGGATCCGGCCCAGCATCACGTTGGCGTCGGTGACGGTCAGCGGGCCGCCGCGCCGGTAGCAGGCGGGGCCGGGGACGGCGCCCGCGGAGTCGGGGCCGGTGCGGTAGCGGGCGCCGTCGTAGCGCAGCACGGAACCGCCGCCCGCGGCGACGGTGTGGATGTCCATCATCGGGGCGCGCATCCGCACGCCCGCGACATGGGTGCCGAAGACCCGCTCCAGCGCGCCCGCGTAGTGCGAGACATCGGTGGAGGTGCCGCCCATGTCGAAGCCGATGACGCGCTCGTGGCCCACCTCGGCGCAGCTGCGGGCCATGCCCACGACGCCGCCCGCCGGACCGGAGAGCACCGCGTCCTTGCCGCGGAAGTGGCCCGCCTCCCGCAGCCCGCCGTTGGACTGCATGAACATCAGCCGCACTCCGCGCAGTTCCTTGGCGACCTGGTCGACATAGCGGCGCAGCACGGGCGACAGATACGCGTCCACGACGGTGGTGTCGCCGCGCGGCACGAGCTTGATGAGCGGGCTGACCTCGTGCGAGCAGCTCACCTGGGTGAACCCCGCCTCGCGCGCGAGGCGGGCGACGTCGCGCTCGTGCGCGGGGTGCCGGTAGGCGTGCAGCAGGACGACGGCCGCGCTGCGGAAGCCGTCCCGGTGCGCCGAGCGCAGCGCCTCGGCCGTCGCCTCCTCGTCGAGCGGCAGCACGGTCCCGCCGTCCACGCCGGTGCGCTCGGGCACCTCGATGACGCGGTCGTGGAGCACCTCGGGCAGCAGGATCCGGCGGTCGAAGATGCGGGGGCGGTTCTGGTAGGCGATGCGCAGGGCGTCCCGGAAGCCGCGGGTGGTGAGCAGTACCGTGGGCTCGCCCCGGCGCTCCAGCAGGGCGTTGGTGGCGACGGTGGTGCCCATCTTCACCGCGTCGATGCGGTCGGCGGGAACGGGCGCCTGCGGCGGGGTGCCCAGCAGGCGGCGGATACCGGTGACGGCGGCGTCCCGGCCGGGGTGTGCGGGGTCGTGGGAGAGGAGCTTGTCGGTGACGAGGGTGCCGTCGGGGCGTTTGCCGACGATATCGGTGAAGGTGCCGCCCCGGTCGATCCAGAATTCCCAGCGGTCGCTCATCCCCTCATGGTGACAGGGCGCCGGGGGCACGGGCCCCGCACGGCCGCGCGGGTCAGCGGCCGGGTCCGGGCCTGAGCCGGCCGCGCACGGCGCTTTGCACCCCGGCCTCCTCGGCGGGGTCGGCGGCGAGCCTGCGCAGCCGTTCGACCACGCGGTCGTCGCCCGTCGCAGCGTGCTGCGCCGCGACCTCGCGGGTGGACTCCTCGCAGTCCCACAGGCACTCGATGGCGAAGCCCGCGCCGAAGGACGGGTCGGTGGCGGCGAGGGCGCGTGCGGTCCGGCCGCGCAGCTGGGAGGAGGCGGTCTCGCGGTAGATGTGCCGCAGCACGGGCGCCGCGCAGACGATGCTGAGGCGTCCGGCCCCGTCGACGAGCGCCCACAGGCCGTCGGCGTCGGGGCCGTGCAGCCGGACGGTGCGGCGCAGCGCGGCCAGCACGGCGTCGGCGTCCTGCGGGCCGCCGTGGCAGGCGAGCATCTCGGCGGCGGTGGCGACGAGCCCCTCGGGCAGCGTGTCCCCGGGCCGTGCGGCCCACCGCCGGGCGCGCGCCAGCGCCACCGTGCCGCGCATCCGGGCGAGGGAGGAGAGCGCGGCGGAGGCCACGTCGGGGGACGGGTCGCCTGCGGCCTCCTCGATGAGGTCCAGCACACCGGGGTCCTCCCGGTCCGCCAGGTGCCGCAGGGCCGCGGCGCGGGCCGCCGTGCGCGGGCCGCGCGCGGCCTCAAGCAGCTCGGCGCGCTCCTCGACGCCGGCGACGGCGGACAGGCAGCGCGCCGCCGCGGACACGCGGTGCTGCGGCGGGTGCTGCTCGTACCCCTCCTGGGCCCAGTCGAGGACTTCGCGGACGCTCCAGCCGGGGCGCGGTCCGCTGCCGCGGAGCTGGCGCTGCCAGCGGTCGAAGGAGCGGTGCTCGCGCACTCTGCGCAGCCGTTCGGCCTGCTCCGGATGGGCCGGGTCCTCGGCCCACAGCCGCCACGGGCGGGGCTCGAACGCGTCGCGCGCGGCGGCGGCCAGCTCGGCCTCCCCCTCCGGGGTCCGCGGGAAGCGGGCGAGGACGGCGGGGCCGAGCGGGCGCAGTCCGGCGTCGTCGTCGCGCACGGCGAGCTCGTCCAGCGCCCACTGCCAGTTGGCGCCCGCGGTGGCGTACCGGCGCAGCAGACGGAGCGCGGGCTCACCGGCGGTGGCGCCGGAGGCGGTGCCGTAGGAGGCGAGGTGGCCGAGGACGGAGAGGGCCAGGCCGGTGCGGACCGCGGCCTCGTCGGGGGCGCACAGCAGGTCTTCCGGGGCGAAGAGATGGCGCTCGATGGCGTCGAGTCCGGCGTCCAGTTCGCGGTGGAGGCGTGCGTAGTACAGCGAGCGGTCCTCGATCTGCCAGTCGCGCCTGGGGTCGTGCAGCACGCAGTGCCACAACGCGCTGAGCGCCTCCGCGCGCGGTGCCGCGAGGGCGTGCAGCGTCCCGTCACCCCGGCCTCGCTGAAGGAGGCCGAGCAGGGTGCCGCTGGGCGCTATGCCTGAATCGACGAACATAAGTGTCAGCATCCGGTGCGGGGTGTTCGACTGGCAACGGGATTTCCGCTGCCAGCCATTCTTGCCGGTGACCGCGCGGTTCTCCTCCTGGGTTCTACCCCCGGAGCCAGGGGAGCGGTCAAGAGCTGGAGCCTACCCGGAGGAATCCGTTCCGCAGAGTCCGCAGGGGCGTGCCGTCTGATCCGCGCCGACTGCCCGTATTGCCCGGCCAAGAGGCCATCAGCATATGCCGGGCGCACCACCGGATCGTGTATGGCGAAATCCCTTACGCAGGGTCGCAGGCTGTGCGAAAGTCGTAACCGGCCCTCACCCGTATCGGAGACCTCCATGCCGTCTCACCTCCATGCGGACCGCTCCGCCGCGCCCCGCCCCGAGCACGGGGCGCTCGACGCCCTCATCAGCCAGGCCCGCAGACTGCGCGGCGGGGTCGACGCGGTGCGCCAGGGCACGGCGCACGAGACGGACGACGACGCCTTCGACCCCCAGCAGCGCTGGCAGCGCGCGCTGTGCGAGCTCGCCGTGCACCAGCTCGACGACCTCGGCGGCCACCTCGACCAGCTGCGCGAGGGCCGCCCCGCCGAAGGGCCGGGCGAGCGGGAGCGCTGTCCCGAGGGCGCCCCCGCCGCGGCGTACGGCACCGTGGCCGCGCCGTCCTCCCTGGTGGGCCGCGTGGGCAGCGCCGACTGGAACCTGCTCACCGACGAGGTCTCGTGGTCCGCCGAGCTGTACGGCATCTTCGGCAGGACCGACGCCGACGGGCCGCTGTCGCTGGACGAGCTGCCCTCCTGGGTGGTCGCCGAGGACCAGCCGCTGCTGGCCTCCGCCGTCACCGACTGCCTGGTGGACGGCCGGCCGATCGACCAGGAGTTCCGCATCCTCCGCCCGGACGGCGGCGTGCGGACCCTGCACATGGTGGGCGAGCCCGTGCTCGACGACCAGGGCGGGACCGCCTCCATGTGGGCCGTGCTCCGGGACGTGAGCGAGCTGCGCCGCAGCGAACGCGCCCTCAGCGAGACCCGTGACTCGCTGGAGCGCGAGCGGCATCTCGCGCAGACCGAGCGCAGGCTCGCGGTCGAGCTGCAGGAAACCGTGCTCCCCCCGTGGCGCGGCTCCCTGCGGTTCCCGCACGGCGACACCTCCGCCACGGGGGCGCTGGATCTGGCCGCGCGCTATCTGCCCTCGGCCACCAGCGCCCTGATCGGCGGGGACTGGTACGACGCGCTGGAGCTACCCGACGGCGCCACCCTGCTGACGGCGGGCGACCTCACCGGCCACGGCGTGGCGGCCACCTCGGGGATGGCGATGCTGCTCGGCGCGGTGCGCGGCATGGCCGTCGCGGGGGTGGCGCCGGGGGCGCTGATGGGCCACCTCAACCAGCTGCTGGACTCGGCGGCGCAGCCGGCGCTGGGCAGCGCCGTCTGCTGCCGCTACGCCCCCCGTGAGCGGACCCTCACCTGGTCCCAGGCCGGGCATCCGGCGCCGCTGCTCTTCCGCGGCGGCACCGGGCACGTGCTGGAGCGGCCCGAGGGGGTGCTGCTCGGCGTGACCACCGGCGCGGCGTACGGGCAGCGCACCGAGCGCCTGGAGCCCGGCGACCTGCTGGTGCTGCACACCGACGGGCTCGCGCCGCGCAGCGCCCAGCTGGGCGCACGGGCGCAGGGAAGCGAGCCCCCCTCCGGCACGGAGCGCCTGCTGGGCCTCGCCCCCCGGTTCGCGGACGCGCGGACGGCACAGGAGTGCGTGCGCGCCGTCGCCGAGGAGTTCGGCGGCCGGGACCGCGAGGACGACGCATGTGTGCTCATCGTCCGCGTCACCCCGTGAGCCCGCGTCACCCCATGAGCCCGCGTCACACCAAGGGCCGGTGACGGCGGCCGGATGCCGGTCGTCAGATCGACCTGATGCCCTTCACATCCCTCGCCCGTGCCGGTTTCGGTGCTCTGGGCAGGGCCTCCTGGATCTCCGCACGCAGGTCCTTGATCTTGGGGAAGCCCGCGTAGTGCCCGGTGAGCCGGTACATCTCACGGAGCCGGTCCCAGGTGCGGTGGGAGGAGTTCTCGTTGATGGTGAGCAGGGCCAGCCGCGCGTACCGGTCCGCCTGCTCGGGATCGTCGCCGATGAAGCACGCGGAGGCCATGGAGATGTAGTCGAAGATCTGCGAGCGCTGATGGCCCCCGCCGCGCAGCGCGAGGGCCCGCCTGGCGTGCTTCTCGGCCGTCTTGGCCGCGGCGGGCTCGTGCTCCGCGAGGGTGCGGAAGGCGAGCGCCTGCATCCCGTGCAGATCCGCCTCGTCGAACATCTGCATCCAGGTGGGCGGGTCCTCGCCCCGGTCCCCGGCGAACAGCTCCTCGGCCTGGCCGAGCGTACGGCGCATGGCCTGGCCGCGGCCCATGGACGCCTGGGCCCACGCCTCGATGGTGTGCAGCATGGCGCGGGTGCGCGGCAGGGCCTGCTCGCCGGCGCCCGACCGGGCGAGTTTCATCAGATCGAGTGCTTCGTCCGGCCGCCCCAGGTGCACCATCTGGCGCGCCGCGCGGGAGAGCGCCTCGCCGGCGCGCGGCCGGTCGCCGCCCTCGCGGGCGGCGTGCGCCGCGATCACGAAGTACTTCTGCGCTGTGGGCTCCATGCCCACGTCGTGGGACATCCACCCGGCGAGCACGGAGAGGTTCGCCGCGACGCCCCACAGCCGCTTCTGGAGCACCTCGGGGTGGCGGTAGGCGAGCATGCCGCCCACCTCGTTGAGCTGGCCCACAACCGCCTTGCGCTGGAGACCGCCGCCGCGCGCCGCGTCCCAGGCGCGGAACACCTCGACGGAGCGCTCCAGCGCGTCGATCTCCTCGGCGCCCACGGGCGCCGCTTCATAGCGGTCGAAGGCAGCCTGGTCCAGGTGGGGGAGGCCGGCCGCCGAGGCGGAGCCGCCGGAGCCGGCAGCCGGGCCGGCCTCCGTACGGAGCCAGTCGTGCATGGCACTGCTGAGTGCCGATCCTGCGGCGAGCGCGGCGCCCGCGCCCACCAAGCCGCGTCGGTTGAGCATGAGGTCCATTCCCGTGAATTCGGTGAGGACCGCGGCGACCTGGCCGGGCGGCAGCGGCAGTCCTTCGGCGGACTGCCTCGTCCCCGCCTGCCCTGGCCCGCTGAACCCGAGGTCCTCGATGGTCACGACACGGCCGAGTCGCTCGGTGAACAGGGCTGCCAGCACCTTCGGTACCGGGTCACGCGGGGTCTCCCCCGTGTCGATCCAACGCCGGACACGCGAGGTGTCCGTCGCCAGTTGCGGGTGCCCCATGGCCGCCGCCTGCCGGTTCACAAGCCGGGCGAGTTCGCCCTTGGACCAGCCGGCGAGGCCGAAGAGGTCCGCGAGACGTGCGTTGGGTCCCTTGGTCACGTCAAGCCCCCAGGTTCTCGGCTGAGTTGACAGTAACTTCCCCACAACGGCGCGGCGAGCATTCGCCAGGGTTCGCCAGGGTTCGCCAGATGGTGTGCCACCCGCGCGCGGGTGTCCTGTAGGAACGCGCCACCCCGGCCCGGCCGGGCCCGAGCGGTATCAGGGAACATTCTCGCCGACCAGCATTCCCCAGGGTGCACAGGTCGGCGGTCCGGGCCGGGGGCGCTGTCAACCGTCGGCGCACGAAGGGATCCTGCTCGCCCATGTACCCAGCAACGGCCCCCGTGTCCGCGCCACCCCGGCCGCGCGCCCCCCAGCCGTACAGCAGGGC